>CAZOTR010000098.1:4525-16019 GCA_964582755.1 uncultured Methylococcaceae bacterium
CGCTTGGCCTGTTGCTCCAGGCGGACTTGGTATTCCGTGCAGTCGGCGCCGGGCGGCGGCGGCACGCCTTCCTGGTCGGCCTGCCGGCAGGCGTCAGGGGATGCGGGAGGCGCGGGCGGGACGGGCGCGGCGCCGGTTTCTTCGGCGCGGGCGCCGGACAAAAACAGCATGAGCAAGGCCGCCGCCACGGCGCAGACGGCAAAGGCCGGGATGGTGTCACGGGGTGACATAGTGCGCCTCCAAATGAAATTCGTGTTTTTCCCAGTCGATTTCAAAGCGGTCGGCGCGCACCCAGGGCGCGAGCTCTTCGCTGTCGAACAGGGGCAGCAGGGCTTCCGCGCCGCCGAGCGGGCCGGACAGCGACAGGGTGCCGCGGCGGTAGCGCAGCGCCGGGGGCAGCAGTTGCGCGTTGGCGACGGCCACCGGCTGGGCCGCGCCCAGCGTGCAGCTCCCGCCCCCGCCGTTGTGGCGGCGGCAGCGGTCGATGAGCGGCTGGACGCGGCCTTCCAGCCGGGTCGCCTCGTCGGCGGCGACCGGCTCGCCCGCGGCGCCGAGGCTTCCCGTGACGGACACGGTTTCGGCGCGCAGGTCGGAGCTGGCCTGTTCGCGTCCGACACCCAAGGCCAGGGCCAGCCCCGCAGGCGTGGAGCCCGCGCCCATGGCCTGCCAGGTGAGGGTGCAGTTCCCGGCCGCCTCGCAGCGTTTCAGGGACAGCCGCCACCCGGCGGCGGAGCGCTCCAGCGGCATGGCCGCCGCGCGGGCAGCGCGGGCCAGGCGCAGCGCGCCCATCCCGGAGAGGTCTTGCGACAGCAGCCGGTTGCGCTCGGCGACGGCCTGCCTGCGCAGTTCGGCGTCGCGGTCGATGGCGGGCGCGGCCGCCGGGACGGGGGCGTCCGGCTCGAGCAGCGTCCAGCCCAGCCAGGCGATGCCGGCCAGCAGGGCCAGCAGGAACAGGATTTTGGCCGGGCCGGACCCGGCGTCCAGCGGCTTGGGCGCGGCGGCGGCGCGGATGCCGGGGCGGACGGCGGCGAGGGCGCTTTCGCCGTCGCCGCCGAATTCGGAGGACGCGCCGCCGGTCACGCGGCAGCCGAAGTCGCGGACCAGTTCCTCTATGTGCCTGCGCAACAGGGTGGGGTCGTCGAACAGCGCGTCGGTGCCGGACACCACCGCCCCTCCGGACGCCGCCGCCATCCAATACTGGCGGCCGGCTTCCGTCTCCGCCCGTTCGACGGCGCAGACCGCCGCGTCCGGGTGCTGGAGGGCGAGCATCGCGGCGGCCGAGGGCGGCGGGTTGCGGCCTTCGCCGCCGGCGAAGCCGACCCCGGCGATGCGCTTGCCGAACCTCAGCACGACGCCGCGCCCGCGCCCGCCTTCCTCCATCCCTGCCCGTATCTCGTCCCGCGAGGCGGCCAGCCGCCAGTCCAGGCCAACGCCGCACACTTGGCCGCCGATAGTCGCCTGCCGCATCACACCGCCCCGTTGCCGACCAGGACCGGCGTGATGAGGATCACCAGCCGGGTGCGCTTGCGGTCGAGCTGGCGCGAGCCGAACAGCGCGTTTTCCGGGAAGCCCGGCCCGGCCAGGTTGGCGCTGTCCTCGGACTGCTCGAAGCCGCCGAGGACGAGGGTGTCGCCCGCCTTGACCGCCACCGCCTGGATGAACGCCCGCCGTTCGAAGTTGGGTATCTGAATGGTGGCCTTGTTGTCGCCCGAGCCGGTGGAGGCGCTGGTGAAGCCGAGCAGGCGGCTGAGGTCGATGTTGTAGCTGACCATCAGCCGGTCGCGGTCGAGGATGCGCGGCGTCACCGTCATCTGGAAGCCGGTGGTGATCGAGCCGGGCAGCAGGGAGCTGGTGACGACGCCGGTGACGCCGGTCACCGTCGTGGAGGTGGCCTTGAGGTAGCCGTCGGTGCGGGTCACCTGCACCGGCGCGGGCTGGTTGTTGAGGGTGGTGGCCACGGTGGACTGCACCAGGCGTCCGTTCAGGGCGGTGGACAGCGCCCTGACCACCGCCTTGGAGCCGTTGAAGTCGCTGCTCGGGCGCAGCACCTGCATGGCGAGGTTGGCCGTCGCGCCGGTGACGAGATCCGGGGTGACCAGCATCATGCCCAGATCCTCGTTCCTGAATAGCATCTCCCACTGCACCTCGAATCGCTCGCCGTCGTCGATTTCGACGGTGAGCACGTCCACCTGGATGGCGACCTGCCGGACCAGGGCGGCGTTCTTCTGCTCGACGTAGTCGGCGACGCGCTTGACCGCCGCCGGGGTGTCGCTGACCACGATGTCGCCGGTCGAGGGCGAGACGGCAAGCTTGCCGGACGGGGTCAGCAGGCGGGCCACGGTGCCTTCCACCTCCTTCCAGGGGTCGAGGGTGGCCGAGGTCTTGACGTTCTGGCCGACGTTGTTGCCGTTCGCCGGGCCGCCGCCCGCATTGCTGCCCAGGTTGCCGCCGCCGGTCCCGCCGGTGGAGATGGCGGTGCGGGCCTGGTCCTCCGCCAGCGCCTTGCCGCCGACCTGGGCCTCCGTCTCCGTCCGCGCGGCGGGCAGGTAGAGCGCGAACGTGCGGGTGACGTGGCGGCTGATGACGATCCTCCCGCCCTTGTATTCCCAGGCGACGCCCAGCCGGACGGCCACCTGGTCGAGCAGTTCGTTGAGCGGGCCGTCATGGCTGTAAGCGATGCGCATCGACTCCGGGTCGCCGTCGGGGAGCGCCCCGCCCGCGCCGGCCCCTGCCGCCGGGGCGGGCAGCGCGGGCAGCCCGCCGCCGCCGGAGAGGCCGGGGATTGGCGGCAATGCGGGCAGGGACGGCGCCGAACCGGATGGAGGCATCGCCGCCCCCGCCGACGGGCCGGACGCCAACGCGTCCGGCTCCAGCTCCACCGGGATGCGAGTGAGCTGGGCGACGCGCCGGGCGATCTCGCGCAGGGAGGCGGGTGTGGCCGAGGCGATCCGAACGCGCTGGCGGATTTCCGGGGCGGAGGGCGCGTCGAGCGGGATTTCCCGGCCGGCCAGCCATTTGCCGCTGCGGACGACCGCGGCGGGCGCCGCCTGCTGGGACTCGGCGAGGTTGGCGGCGATCTTGCCGCCGGTCTCCTTGACGGCGCGGTCCACGTCGCCGCGGGTCAGCGAGCAGCCGGCGGCCGCCAGCATGGCGAGGCCGCACAGGAGGCGAAGACAAAACAAGGCCCGCGCCCTGGCCAGGAAGGCTGTCCCGGCCATCATCGGTTCCGGGTCACGCGGACCACCCGGTTGCCTTCGAACAGTTCGGCCCCGAACGGTGCGCCGTTGGCGCGCAGGCTTTCCATGAGTTGGGTGACGGCGGGGACGAGGCCGCCGCCGAAGCCCGCGCCCGCGCTGAGGGTGTAGTCGTTGGGGGCGTCCCACACCAGTTCCCAGCCGCCAGCGGCAGTCCAGCGGGTGAGCGCCGTGCGCAGGGTCTCGCCGGGGGAGACGGCGTACGTCTCGGCCATGGCCGCTGGGGCGGGAGTCGGCGCGGGCGCGGTCGGGACAGGGGGTGCGGGGGGCTCGGCGGCAGGCGCTGGGGCGGCGGCAATCTCGGAGGGCGCGGGGGAGGCACCCGGGGAAGGCCGCTTTTTTACAGGCCGTCCCGGAGCAGGCTGCACGGTGATTTCGGAAGCTGCGGCGTCTGCGGAACCAGCCCCGCCGGTCGCTTCGGCGGTGTCCGCCGCGTGCGCCGCAGGCGCGGACGGCACGGCCTCAAGGCTGGCCTCCGCCGCCACGGGGCGGCGGCAGCGGGCCTCCGCCGGGCCGGGCAGCAGCAGGGGCGGCAGGATCGACAACAAAAACAGCCTTCGAAGCATGGCGTGGACTCCAGGATAATCTGGGACACACGCTAACCAATCCGGCGGCAAAACACAGCCGTAAACCCTTCGGACTTGGAGTAAGGGTTAAATGTGGCGGACGGGGCGGGGTGTTTTTACACTCCGGCCATCCTGAATTTCAATGGGCCTGCGGCAATGAACCGGCGATCTTTTTTGAAATGCGTGGCGGCGGGCTGCGCGGCCTTGCCGGCGGGGTTCCCGCCGCCGGCCACCGGGGAGGACGCACAGCCCAGGGCGCTGTGGCTGCGGCGGGGCCGGGAGTGGGGGCTGTTGGACATCACGTCGGAATCCGGCTACCGCGAGGCGTGCTGGCTGCTGCGCGACACGCTCCAGGGGCGCTCGGCCTGGGCCTCGGCGCGGCTGCTGCAAACTGCCGCGTGGATGCAGGCGTTCCTGGCCGCCTACCAGGTCCATCGCCCGTTCGAGGTGCGTTCCGGCTTCCGCACCCGCTTCACCAACGAACTGTGCGGCGGGGCGAGGGCCTCGCTGCACATGGCCGACCCGCAGGGGTACTTCCACGCGATGGACATCCACATGGAGGGCGTCCCGGACGAGTATCTGGGCCGCCTGGCCGCGCTGGCCCGCCAGGGTGGGGTGGGCTTCTACACGGACCGCAAGAACGGATTCGTGCATATCGACGACGGGCGGGTGCGGTATTGGCGGGGGTAGGAGTCCGTCGGGCGGCGGGCTGTTGAACATCCACGAGGATATCCCATCTGAATTTTAAGCCGGGGGACGTCCAATCCGTTTGGACGGGCATTCGGCCTTGATCTATGTTGTTGCCGCGAGTTGAGTTATCGCACTGTGGTCTCGCCGTTTCCATTGGTTCCGTTTACCCATGCCACCCAATAAAAACATTGAGCTGGCAAAAATCGATGCGTCCACGGAAAAGTTCCATGCCGTATGCGGGCTGGTCAAGCATCTTTTTTCGGTCGTCGCCGGGATCGCCGCCATTTGCGTCATGCACCAAGGGCTTAGACCGTTTTTTGAATCCCGCAGCGGCGAACATGGCGCGGCCCACCAGGGCAGTTCCGCTAAATTCGCCAAAATGCCTTTGTTTCGACGGCGCGCCATGCCGCTAGGCAAACGGATTGGCCACGGCGGCCGTTTCCTCAAGCGCCACGTTGTCCGGCAGGTCTTCCGATTCCAGCGCTCGCACAACCTTCTCCACAAGATCTTTCAATTGCCGCGCCCTCTCTAGCCCCGCCTTGTCCTTTGTCAGTTCGACGCTGCCGTAAAGCTGAACCCGGTCAACCCGGTTTTCCACGGTAAGCTGGTCGATCTGGAAGGTTTCCTCTTCGTTCTGGTAGGGATGCTCGATCATGTCATTTGCCTTCACAGTCGGTTCTATTGGCTGGCGAGATAGCCTGGTTTTTCGCCGATTTCACATCGGCAGGCAGGCCGGGGAAAACGTCGATCCCGGTCCGCTTCGCCAGGTCGCCAACACTGGCAAGCTCGAACGTCTTGTCCGCGTTGTTGGCGATGACGAACCCCCCGGCCTGTTTGGCCGTGGCATCATAGATCGCCTTGAAGAAGCCGGTCGGAACCATCACCCTCCCTTTGAGCTGTTTGATCTCGGCCCCCTCGAACAGCGGCCCGCTCACCATGTAAACGTCGTGGCCGCTGAAAGCGAGGTTGCGCGTCCCGTTTTCCAGCTTCTCCCAAATTCCGGCGTTGTTCGCGTGGAGTTGCGGAGCCATATTCGCTAGGGAGAAGCTTTCCGACTGGGCCGTCGGTGTCGGCATGTCGCCTGACGGGGCCATGTGTCCCCGGTCAAAGCCGGAGTTTTTGTAGTCGTTCAGTTCTGAGCGGATGTCGGCGGGCAAGTTGGGGTCCGGGTGGAACGCATCCTTGCGCTTCATGGCGCAGGCATCGGCAACCCGCCCCTTCGTCAAATGCTCCGCCGACCATAGCGGCGTCCTCGTGATGCCCGAAAACAGGGTGGCGTACCCTTCGTAACAAAGCTCCTGGGTCTTGGCTCCCATCTTCGGGTTGGCGATCTTGGGCGGGGTGCCGCCAAAATAGCTGGCCTCGCAGGACGCGCCGGCGTTGCCGACGTTTGTGGACAGCAATAAAAGGCCGACGATAACTGGTAAAATTTTCGTCTTCATTCTTGGTTTCCCTTGGTTTGGCTAATGAAGGGGAATGCCCCGCTGGCTAATGCCGGGCTTTCAGGTTATATCTCTTATCCTAAACGTTGTCCAACCTCGACGGCATCAAGCCTTCACGCCCGTCCACGACCGCCGGGAAAAATGATCAACCCGTTGCACGCCAATCCAGACTTTGCCGCCCCGCCCCTCACAGTCCAGGAGGCGGTTGACCGGCTGTTGCGCACATTGAGCCAAGCCGACAAAGACAGGATGGCGGCCATGGCCGAGGCCGATTTGATCAACCTGCATTTTGGTCTTGGGGCGCAGATAAGGGGCGATTTTAGGTTGTGGGCGCAGGGCAACCGGCGCTTGCTGGCAGACTGCCAGGGAGGCGGACGGGAGGGCCGCGCTGGCGCCCCGGAGGGCGTGGCGACCGCCGCCATCCACCCGGACGATGCCGCCATGGTGATTATCCGGGCGCTGTGGGTACGGTTGCGAAATTAGGCGGACCCACGAGGTGGGGCAGCGTGGCCGTACGCTTGGCAAATCGGCCAGAGCAGTCCGACGGCATGTCGGCCTATGCCCGTGCTTCGGTTTTTTCAAACAGCCCACGAACCATGGCGGATGCGCCTTCGAGATCAAGGTTGTGCGAGGCATAGTTTCTGGCCAAAAGCGCCTCCGGCAGCAGAAAGTCCCATTTTTCCTGCTGCTGGTTGGCCACCTGCCGCATCAGTTCAGTTTCGCCTGGCGGTTCCGCCACAAGCTCGCGGAGCAGATTTGGCCAGTCTTCCAAGGCAAGCCCCCTCACCAAGATGAACAGCCCGGCATTGTGCGCGTCCAAGCCGCGTGTGCGCAGCATCAACGCCACCGCGTCCTGTATCCAATCGCCTTTCCAGAGGAAAATTTTTAGTTCGGAACCGCCCGCCAGCACGGTTTGCTCGCCTAGTCCAAGCCGGTTGAACGCCTCCCTCGCCTCGGCCAAAAGCTCCGCCGCGCGGCTGTCCAGGAAAGGCGCGGCCTGCCGTCCGGCCAGAACCGCCCGCATCTCCTCGCGCACACGGTCATGCACCTTGCCGCCCATGCCGTCAAAAATGGGCGCCCGCCCGGCGCGGTCGGGGGCCACATCGATGATTTTCCTTTCGGGGTCGAGGGACAAGACCCGCCAGCGCCGGCCGGCAAAGATGACATGGCTTCCGGGGGCCAAGGGAGACGAGACAGGGATGGAGCCGAGTGCGCGGCTGCCGCACACCAGGCGGAATTCGTCGTCGGAGGCGAACGCAGCGTAAAAGCTGTAATGGCCGGCCAGGCGCTCGCCCAAGGGGCCGTGGAGCAACAGGCCGCTGGCCTCTTGAATGATGATTTCCTGTCCGGCCAGATGTCGCAGCAGGTCGGCGAAATCGTGCCGGGACAGATTGGCAAAAGGGCCGTCCGCGCACAGCAAGCGCCAGGCATCCAAGGCGGTCATTCCGCCGTGCTGGGCCAGGACGGAAAGCAGTTGCTGCACGATGGTTGACAAATGGAGCCCGTGCGGGCGCGGCGACTCGCACCAACCCGCGACCAGCAGGCGAATTTGGGCGACGGCCAACACCAGCCGGTGCCGAAGCTGGTCGGCCAGCGGCGTGTCGGGGGTGATGGCTGCTTCCACGGCGTAGCCGCGCAGTATGCACGGCTCGCCCTTCCTGCGGCCCGAGCGGCCCAGGCGCTGGCGCAAACTGGCCACCGACGGGGCCGCGCCAATCTGGGCGATGCTTTTGACCGAGCCGATGTCGATGCCCAGCTCAAGCGTGGTGGTGCAAATGGCCGTGGCCGGGCGCTCCTTGGACTTCAAGGCCGCCTCGGCCTCCTCGCGGATGTCCTTGGCCAAGTTGCCGTGGTGCGGCCAGAATTCGTTCGGCACCCCGGCTTCTTCGCACAGCCTTCTAAGCAGGTCTGAATAGCGTTCGACGGCGTTGCGGCTGTTCGGGAACACCAGATGGTTCGCTCCGCGCAGCGTCTTGAACAGATGCCCGGCAATGGCTTGTTCTGCCAAGGCATCGCCGTCCTCCTCTTCCGTTGCCGAACCGGCAAGGTCTTTCGCCCCGGTTTCCGCGTCGGCGAGCCGGGGGCGTTCGACGCGATAGCCTTTGACCAAAACTCTCAAATCTTGCCCGTCTTCGCGGCTTTCGATCAACTCGGCCCCGCCGCCGGGGCGCAAAAATGCCGACGCGAGCGCCATATCGCCGAGGGTGGCTGACAGCCCGATGCGCGGCGCACGCCTTCCGATGGCCGCCTCGACCCGGTGCAGCAGGCTCTGCAACTGCTTGCCGCGTTCGCTGCCGATAAACGCATGGAGTTCGTCAACCACGACATAGCGCAAGCCCGCCAACAATCCGGCCAGCGCGTGGCCTTTGTTCATCAGCAAGGCTTCCAGCGATTCCGGCGTGATGATCAGCACGCCGGCCGGGCGTTTGAGGAAGCGTTTCTTCCGGGTGTCGGCCACGTCGCCGTGCCACGGGACGACGGGGATTTCAAGACGTTCACACAAGCCTTCCAGCCGCCCCCACTGGTCGTTGATCAGCGCCGTCAGCGGGCTGACGCACAGCACACAGGACGGCGCTTCTTGTTGCAGCAGCGCCGTCAGAATGGGCAGGAACGCGGCCTCGGTTTTGCCGGAGGCGGTGGCGGCGGCGATGACGACATCCCGCTGCCCTTCCAGAATGACCGGGATAGCCCGCTCCTGGGCCTCCCTGAGCGCGTCCCAGCCAGCCTCCCAGATCCAACGTTGGATTTTGGGGTGCAGCCGCCCGAAGTTGGACGAGGAAGGCGGCTCAGAGCTTGAAGCTGGCGAGTTCGTCATCGTCCACACCGCTCGCCGGATCTTCTGGCCGGGCTTCCAATGCGGCCCCGGTGTCCTCCAATACAGCCACCTGCCCCAACAGCGCCCGCCAATCCGCGCCTGGATTTTGCTCCAAAACGGCCAGCAGGTTGGCGAAGGCCGTGATCGTGTTGCGCGGGGTGCGGAAATAAGCCTCGCCCACCCGTTTCATGCAATGGGCCATGAAGGCTTGGAGGGCCTCGTCGGGCAGCAAGTATTGGGCGCTGTCGCCGGAAGCATAAACATGGCGGAGCTTTTGTAGCAGGACGTAAAGCTCCTCCGGGGTCAGGCAGGCCAGGCGCAGCACCGGATGGCTGAAATCGACTAGGCCGTTTTGGGCGAAGCTGTTTTCGGCCAGCCGCGACTGCAAGGCCGCATAGCTGTATAGCCCCCGGCGGGTGTCCATCAGGAAGTCCGGCGTGCCGCCCAGCAGGAACCCCAATCCTTCCGCCGAGCCTTGCAAAGAGTCGTTGAGGATGCGAAGAATCTGTTCGTAGTTGGCTTCCCGTGCCTGCCGACTGTGCAGCTTGTAGAGGTTCACCATCTCGTCCAGGCACACCAGCAGCCCGCCGTAGCCGGCCAGGCGTACAAAGCGGGACATGAGCTTAAGTTGGTCGTAAAAATTGCCGTCATCGACGATGGTGCGGACGCCCAGCGCCTGGCGGGCGTCGGTCTTCGTGGTGAACTCGCCCCGCAACCAGCGGACGGCATCCTGCTTCAGGGTCTCGTTGCCGTTGTCATGGCCGCGCCAGTAGGCCGCGACTACCTGGGCGAAGTCAAAGCCGCCGACGAGCTCGGACAGCGCGGCCAGTTTCTCATGGATGATCTCCTCCGGGTTGTCGCCCACGGCCTTCGCCTCTTGCAGCACGGCGCTGACGAACTTCTCCACCACGCTGCCCAAGGCGCCGCCGTCGGGCCTCATGCGCGTGGACAGGTTCCGCATCAGTTCGGCATAGAGGGATCGGGCCTGCCCGCCGGTGGCGTGGAGGCGGCGGTCGGGGTTCAAGTCCGCCGAGGCCGTGACCAGCTTCTTTTCCATCGCCACGGAGCGTACAAGGTTAAGGAAAAACGTCTTGCCCGAGCCGTATTCGCCGACCACCATACGAAAAGCCGCGCCGCCCTCGCCCAGCCGACCGATGTCGGCAATAAGCGATTCCACTTCGCGGGCGCGGCCCACCTGGATCAGATGCTGGCCGGTGCGCGGCGCCACCCCCGCCCGCAGGGATTGCAACAAGGCATCACGGTCTTTGGCGCGTATGGCGTTCATGCGATGAGTTCTCCGGCAAGTTCTTGGTTGATTTCGACAGGATCGTCGCCTTCGGCCAGCGGCTGGTCGAAGCGGTCGAAGGCGGCTTCATTGATGTGTTCCAACACGCCGTCCAGCAGCAAGGACCGGTCGGCGGCAAGCTCTTCCAATTCCGCGCGTGTCCACTGGGAGCGCGAAACCAGCACCCGGACAAACTCGCTGTATTCTTGGTGCAACCCCATCAACCCGGGTGCCGCCGTAGCCTCCGGGCTGCTTCCGGCCTCGCTGCCCGGCTCGGCATCCGGGGCGGTGTCTTCTTCGCCAAAGATGCCGTGCAAAATGTCCGCGACGCGGCGGCTGTCCTCCTGCAAAGCCGACACCCGCGCCATGTCGAGGCCCAGCCCGTCGGCAACCGCTGGGCGGGGGATGGCATAGCCGGTGGTTTCGGCACCAAGGCGGACGGTGACCGGCTCGGATGCGGGGGCGTGCAGCTTGCCGTAAAGCCCCTGGGCATCGAGTCCCAACATTTTGTAGATGCGTTCCAAAAGCTTCACTTCGGCAGGGCTGACTTGCTGGTCCGCCTTGGCCACCAGGACGAGAAAATCGCCCAGCGCCTCCCGCGCCGAGACAGGCATGTCTTCTATGCGTTTTTTCAGGCCATTCAGGCCGGGAGGTTCGGCAGCCAGCCAGCGCAAGTAGGCCCGCAGCCGGGCACGTTCGCCGTCGCCCAAGTGCAGCCACTCCTCCATTTGCCGGACCATGGCCTCACGCTCCTGGACGCTGAACTCGCCGTCGGCCAAAGACACGGTGGCAGCAAAATGCAGCGACAAGGCCGCCGTCTTGTAGCGCTGGCCGGGCTCGGCCATCAAATCCTGCGGCTCCCCGACAAACAGCACGACGGTTTGCTGGTTGCCGGGCACCGCGCCGCCAAACAGAGGATCGGGTTCAATCCCTAAGCCGATCTGGCCGACCGCCCTGGCAAAGGCGGCATAGCTGGATTTGTTGACGGTTTCCCAAGGTGGCAGCAAGGACAGCAGCTTGTCGAACTTGACCGCCAAGCTGAGGCCGGACAGCGACACCATGCGGTGGATTTTCAGCAAAGGCTGTTTCATCGCCTCCGGCCACAACAGCGTCGGCAATTCAAGCAAGGCGTCAATCTTGCCAGCATTGTCCGGCTTGCGGCCCAAATGGCGGCTATAGCCGTCCAAGGCTTGATAGCAATAGTCGGCGGCGGCTTGCAGCTTTTTCATCGGCGCGGTCAGCACGGTGACATCGGGCAGGTCCAGGGTGTGTTCGTATTGGCGACGCGGCAGGGACGGGCTGGCCGCCCGATGGATGGCGACCAACTTGGTTTTATTGGGGCGCAGGCGCAAGCCCGGCTGGTGTTGTTGCTGGTAATACTCGATGAACAGTTGTTTGAACTCGCCGGGGCAGCGCTCCGCCGCTTTTTTCAACCGGGTTTC
>CAZOTR010000099.1:0-15883 GCA_964582755.1 uncultured Methylococcaceae bacterium
GACGAAGACTGGCGCGACACCTACGGCGAAGGCTGGAAACAACTCAAGCATTTGCGGGCGGTGAAAAACGACAACCGGGGGTTTCAATTCGACGTGCTGATGGCGAATCCGCCGTTTGCCGGCGACATCAAACAATCCGACATGCTCTCGCCCTACGAACTCGGCCACAAAGCCAACGGCAAGCTGGAAACCAAGGTGGGCCGGGATCTGCTGTTCATCGAACGCAACCTGGATTTCCTGCGCCCTGGCGGGCGCATGGCGATAGTCCTGCCGCAAGGCCGCTTCAACAACGCCAGCGACAAGCGGGTGCGCGAGTTTATCGCCGAACGCTGCCGCATCCTCGCCGTCGTCGGCCTGCATCCCAATACCTTCAAGCCCCACACCGGCACGAAAACCAGCGTGTTGTTCGTGCAGAAATGGAACGACAATCCGGGTTCTCCCCGTTATTGCCCGAAGGTGGGCGACTACCCGATTTTCTTTGCCACGCAAAAGCTGCAATCCAAGGACAACAGCGGCGAGAAACTCATCGCCAAAGACGCCGATAGCAACCCGCTGCGCGACAGCCACGGCCATTGGGTGGCCCAGCATGATTTCTTCAACCATGAGGGTTTGACGCAAGACGGCATCGCCGAAGCCTTCCAAGAGTTTGCAGCGAAAGAGGGCTTAAGTTTTTTTGAATAGCCCCTTTGACGAGGCCCGGTATCGGGGCTTGTTGAAGGGGCTGGAAATCACAGAATTACCATTAGCAGAAGCATTGGTCGACAACACGGTTTTTCGGATTGACCCAGAGTATTTTGGAAAAGACATACTTGTCGCTTTGCGCCAGCTACATGCCCATGGTTCCGTGCGCTTGGAAATGCTTGCTCATATTACCGATGGGATTCATGAATCGCTGCCTTTTGTGGATGATGGGCCTGTTAAAGTCCTATCGGCCAAACATCCAAAAGACAACTTCATTGACGCTGCTGCTTTTGAAACGATCTCTCAAAAGTATCATGACAGCAATCCCAGGACCGCACTTCGAGAAAATGATGTTCTGCTTTCAACGGTTGGAACTATCGGTAATCAAGGGAGTGCCGGGCGGTCGAGTCTGAAACCTGTTCCAACAGGTTTCAGCTCCCGCCAAGGCACTACTTTGCCCTGCGGGCGGCCCGCGCCGTCCTGCGTCCGCCAAGGAACGATACTTCGCTGCGCTCGCATCGTCCCATGGCTACCACAATGACTCTACGCCGTTCGTTGCACCTTGCAGGTTCCCTTTGGGAACCCGCCCGGTGCCTCGGCTACGCGGGGGCATGGAAAACATCCCGCCATCGCCAGTAGGCTCGGCTTTGTTTTCCAGCGGAGAGGCATTCCCACGCTGGAGCGTGGGAACGAGAGATCGCCAAGAAACAGCCCGAGGTCTTGCAGGAATTGGCCGCGTAAAACCAAAGCGGCAAAGCATAAGGAAGCCGGGCGCTACGGCCATTGTCCGTCCGCTTTTACGGAATCGGCCAAGGCTTGCGGGGGAGGCCGGAGTAAATTCTTCAATTCCCCGCAACGTCCACGCGCCGGCTTGCCCTTGCGCGGCGCAATCGGTGATACTGGAAGCCGGTTTCGGCAAGGCAATGGCTACACAGGCAACCCGTCATGCCACGACTGCGCAATTTCCCTTTACGCAAACTTTTGGAGGAGCTATGCAAAAGACAGCCATTACCGAAGAGATGATCTTCCAGTGCTTTGCCGCCGCCCGGCAGGCGGAGGATGGGGCGGGGACTGCCGCGTCGTTCATTGATGTGGAAGAATATGAGAGCCAAGTGATGTATCCCGAGTTTGCCCGCTGGGCGGCGAAGGCGGGGCATCCCAAGCTGGCGACGCTGTTCCGCAAGGTGGCGGGCGAGGAAAAGCTGCACTCCGTGTGGCTGCGGGCCTTGTACGCCGACATCGGCGTCCCGCCACGCGGCGAGGACACCCAACGCGCCATCGACGCGCTGAACACCATCCAGGCCAATTGCGACGCGCTCATCGCGCTGGACCCGCAGGCGGTGGTGGAGAAGGCGCTGGCGGTGGCGATTCGCGTCGAGGAGCGCGAATATGCGGATATTTACCCGCGTTTCCGCGACCAGGCGGCAGCGGCCAACGACAGCGAGGCCAGCGCCGTCTACCAAAAAGTCATCGACTCCGAGCGGCAACACGCGGAATGGTTCCGCGCCGCGCTGGGCGACTTCCAGCAAGCCGCCGCCTAAAGCCTTGCCATCGCACCCCTTGCGTTGGTGGCAGGCGTTGAACCCTGCCATCTACCTGATTTCCATCTTGCCGGGGGTGGGCGTGTGGCTGTTGGCGCGGCCCGAAGGCAAGGCCCAGGCCGCGTTGCTCGTTGCCACGTTCGCCGTGGTGTTGGTGCAACATGCCATCAACCTGCTGAACGACGTGGCCGACTGGCGTTTGGGCGCGGATGTGGAGAAATGGGATTCCTGGGTGCGCTTCCATGCCGAGGATACCGGGCTGGCCACGCGCCATGGCTGGCTGAGTTTTGCCGGCGGCGGCTTGCTGGGCTTGGCGACCCTGGCCTGGATCGACCGGCTGTGGATACTGGCCTTCGCCCTGCCCTTGGTGGGCTTGGGTTATCTGTACAACTCGGGACGCCGCCCCTTGTCCTATACGCGCTTGGGCGAGTGGGTCACGGCCTTGTGCTACGGGCCGGGTGTCTTCGGTTGCCTGTGGTGGGTGGCCGGCCAGCAGGCCGGATGGCCCGCCGCCTGGGGTTCCGTCGCGTTTGGCAGCCTCGCCGCCGCGCTCTTGCTGTCCCACCAGCCGCGCCAGATCGACACTGACCGCCGGGCGGGCAAGCAATCCTTCGCCGTGCGCTTTGGGGCGGAGCGGACCTTGCAAACCGCCCGTGCGCTGTTTTTGGTTTTTTTCGTGGCATGGGGCTTGGGCGTGGCGGTGTCGCCGCCGTATCCCATGGCCTTGGCCCTGTCCACCCTCGCCTCCTGTCTGGCCTTCGCCGGGGCTTTGCGCCAAGCGCCCACCCCCAAATACCTGCTGCTTTCCGCCAGCGCCCTGTTCGCGGCCTTGCTGGCCGTCCGGGCCGTCAGTTGACCGCGCAAGACAATCACGCCCCCTCGCCACCTATCGGTTTCACCGTAGGAGCGGGCCGCGCCCGCGACACATCTGGCGGCAGGCTGCGGGGGAATGAGTCGCGCCCATGGGGCGCTCCTACGGGTTTCGCGCCAGAATTTGAACCTGCGAGGTGATGGGCATGAACCCCGCCAAACGCCGCCAAATCTTCGACACGCTGGCCGAGGCCATCCCCGAACCCACCACGGAGTTGAATTATTCCAGCCCTTTCGAGTTGCTGGTGGCCGTGGTGCTGTCGGCGCAGGCCACCGACAAGGGCGTCAACAAAGCCACAGCCAAACTGTTTCCCGTCGCCCACACGCCGCAGGCCATCCTCGATTTGGGCGAGGACGGCTTGAAGGAATATGTCAAAACCATCGGCCTGTTCAACAGCAAGGCGAAGAACATCATCGAACTGTGCCGCTTGCTGCTGGAAAAACACGGCGGCGAAGTGCCAAACACCCGCGAGGCGCTGGAAGCCTTGCCGGGGGTGGGGCGCAAGACGGCGAATGTGATCCTCAACACCGCCTTCGGCCAGCCCACCATCGCCGTGGACACCCACATCTTCCGCGTCGCCAACCGCACCGGGCTGGCCCCCGGCAAAACCGTGCTGGAGGTGGAGAAGAAGCTGGACCGCCACACGCCCAAGGAACACAAGCAGGACGCCCACCATTTGCTGATCCTGCACGGGCGCTACACCTGTATCGCCCGCAAGCCGCGCTGTGGAAGCTGCGTCATCGCCAACTGGTGCGAATACCCGGACAAGACCGAGCCGGATTGAATATCCTTATGCCCACGCCCCTGCACAAACCTGCGCCGTTATGTGAGAATAAGCCGCCGCTGCCGGGCCGGCGCGGGCCGTGACTATCGCACCTTTGCCGAAATCCGCTGTCCAACTGCCCGCGCGCAATCGCGCAAGACCCCAGGCACTCAACCCAACAAGAGGACACAAAATGAAAAAGAAATCCCTAGCCGCCGCCATCGGCGCGAGCTTTGTCACCTCCCTGACCGCCGGTGCCGTCAACGCGGCGGAAAATCCCTTCGCGCTAAAGGATCTGGCCTCGGGCTACACCCAGGTCGCCGAAGCCGAGCAGGCCAAGAAGCCGGAAGCCAAGTGCGGTGCCGAGGTCATGAAGAGCAATCCCGAGATGAAATGCGGCGCGTCGATGATGCCGGGCATGGGCACGCCCGCCCCGGACGCCGCTAAGGCCGTCGAAAAGAAATGCGCCGGCATGAAGATGGACAAGCCGGCCGATTCCGCCGCCCCTCCGGCAGCCGAGCCCCCCGCCGCCCCCAAGCAGTAAGACCATCCCCTAATCAGGCCGGCCCGTCCGGCCTGATTGCCATTGTCCACTTATGACCATACCGAGCTTTTCCACCCAAGGCGCCGGCCTGGGGCTGCGGCGCGACTTCGCCGAAGATGTGCTGCGCGCCCCGCCCCCGGTCGATTTTTACGAAGTCGCCCCGGAAAATTGGATGCGCTTCGGCGGGCGCATGGGCAAGCAATTCCGCGCCCTCACCGAACGTTTCCCCTTCGTCTGCCATGGCCTGTCGCTGTCTTTGGGTGGACCCGCGCCTTTGGACGAGGATTTCCTGCTGGAACTGAAAGCCTTCCTGCGCGAACACAAAATTCCCTTATACAGCGAACATCTCAGCTACTGCGGCGACGACGGCTTGCTGTACGACTTGATGCCGATGCCGTTCACCGGCGAGGCGGTGGATTATGTCGCCTCGCGCATCCGCCGTGTGCAGGAGATATTGGAGCAGCCCATTGCCATCGAAAACATTTCCTACTACGCCGCCCCCGGACAGGAAATGGCGGAGATCGACTTCCTCAACGCCGTGTTGGCGGAGGCCGACTGCGGCCTGCTGCTGGACATCAACAACATCCACGTCAACAGCGTCAACCACGGTTACGACGCCAACGAATTTTTAAGCGCGATTCCCGGCGAGCGCATCGTCTACGCCCACATCGCCGGCCATTATGTGGAAGCGCCGGATTTCCTGGTGGACACCCACGGCGCGGAGGTCATAGCCCCGGTGTGGCGGTTGCTGGATGTTGCCTACCAACGCTTCGGCGTGTTCCCTACCTTGCTGGAACGGGATTTCAACATTCCGCCTTTGCCGGATCTGCTGCGGGAAGTGGAGACCATCCGAACCATCCAACACCCACACCGCCGCCATGGCTGAACCGACACTCCGCCAAACCCAATACGCCTTCGCCGCCCACATCCGCGACCCGGAAAGCCATCCCGCCCCGCCCGGCGTTAGCCCTGTGCGCATGGCAATGTACCGCGAGTTGTTCTTCAACAATGTGAGCAGCTTCATAGCCAACGGCTTTCCGGTGTTGAAAGAAGTGCTGGACGCGGCGCATTGGCTGGAACTGGTGCAGGACTTCTTCGCCCGGCACCAAAGCCAAACGCCTTATTTCGCCGAATTCCCCGAGGAATTCCTCGCCTTCTTGAGCGAAGGGCGCGGCAAGCCGCCGCAAGACCCGCCGTTCCTGCTGGAACTGGCGCATTACGAATGGGTGGAATTGGCCTTGTCGCTGGCCGCAGGCGACGCCCCGCCGGCCTGTCCGGAACTGGAGCAAGACCCGCTGGCTTGCGTGGTTTCACTCTCCGAAGTGGCGTGGCCGCTGGCCTACCGCTTTCCGGTGCAGCGCATCGGGCGCGATTTCCAGCCCGCCGCCCCGCCCGCCGAGCCTACTTTTATCGTCGTCTACCGCGACCGTGAAGACGCGGTGCGCTTCATGGAGTTGAACGCCGCCACGTTCCGGTTGTTGCAGATATTGCAGGAAGACGGCCCCCGCCCCGCCGGGCAATGCCTGCGGCGGATTGCCGAAGAACTCGGCCACGCCGACCCCGCCGCCGTGCTGGAACACGGCGCAGAAACCTTGCGCGGGCTGGCCCGGCGCGGCGTCATCGGCGCCTATGCGGAATGACACAAACCCAAGGGTAATGAAGATGAACGACAAAGCGGTGTTAATCACCGGCTGCTCCTCCGGCATCGGCCTGTGCTGCGCGGAAGGCTTGAAGGCGCGGGGCTACCGCGTGTTTGCCACGGCCCGCAAGCAAGCGGACGTGGAGCGATTGCAAGCACAAGGATTTGAGGCTTTCCGGCTGGACATCGCCGATTCCGATTCCATCCGCGACGGCCTGGGGCAAGTGCTGGACGCAACAGACGGCAAACTGTACGGCCTGTTCAACAACGCCGGCTTCGGCCAGCCGGGTGCCATAGAGGACTTGAGCCGCGACGTGCTGCGCGAGCAATTTGAAACCAATGTGTTCGGCACCTTGGAATTGACCAACCTGGTCCTGCCGGTGATGCGCGGCCAGGAAGAAGGCCGGGTCATCATCAACAGCTCGATTCTAGGCTTCGCCGCGATGCCTTACCGGGGCGCTTACAACGCCAGCAAATACGCGCTGGAAGGCTTGGCCGACACGCTCAGGCTGGAATTGGCGGGCAGCGGGGTTTACGTCTCGCTGATCGAACCCGGCCCGATCCGCAGCCGCTTCCGCGACAACGCCTATGCCTTGTACCTGAAAAACATCGAGCCGGAAGGCAGTTGCCACCGCAACCAATACATGAAAATGGAAGCCCGCTTGCTGAAACAAGGCCCGGCGACGCCGTTCACGCTAGGGCCGGAGGCGGTGCTGGAGCGGGTCATCCACGCTTTGGAGGCGAAGCGTCCGCAGGCGCGGTATTACGTCACCTTCCCGACTTATCTATTTGGATTCTTGAAGCGACTGCTGCCGACGAGTTGGCTGGATGAGTTGTTGCGGCGGGTGGAGTAGGAGCGGGCCATGCCCGCGAAAATCGCGGGCATGGCCCAAAAATCGTGGGCATGGCCCGCTCCTACACCGCTATTTGACGCGCATCCCAGGCTGCGCCCCCTGGTCGGGGAACAGCACAAACGGCCCGCCGCGCTCGTCGCTGGCGGCCAATACCATGCCTTCCGACAGCCCGAATTTCATCTGGCGCGGGGCGAGGTTGGCGACCATCACCGTCAGCTTGCCTTCCAATTGCGCCGGGTCGTAGGCCGCTTTGATACCGGCGAAAACCTGGCGCGGCTGCGCCTCGCCAATATCCAAAGTCAGTTTCAGCAGCTTGTTGGCTTTCTCCACATGCTCGGCTTTCACAATGCGGGCGATGCGCAGGTCGATCGTGCCGAAATCCTCGATACTGATGGTTTCGGCGATGGGTTGGATTTCATGCTGTTGATGCTCGGCATGGCGCAGTTCGGAATGCGGCTCCGGCTGCGCGGCGGCTTGCAGATTGGGCTTGTTGGCTTCCACTAGAGCCTCGATATGTTTGGTTTCGATTCGGGTTGCCAAGGGCTGATATGGCTTGATGGCATGATCTAGTAACAGAGTTCCTGCATCATTCCAATTAAGTGGAGGAATAGAAAGGAAGGCTTCCACATTTTTTGCCAAATCTGGCAAAACGGGCTTCAAATATACGGTTAAATTTTTAAAAGCGTTCAAGATTACCGTACAAACCTCCTGCAAAACGCTTTGGTTTTCCTCTTTTTTCGCCAATTCCCAAGGAGCATGCTCCGCTACAAAAATATTAACACAATCCGCAACGTACATAATTTCGCGAAGTGCCTTACCATAGTTCCTTTGTTCATAGAGTTTGGCTATGTATTCCGATCTGCCACCAGGAATTGGCAAGCCGACATCCATATCGAAAGCCTCATTAAACAATCCGTTAATGAGGCCATGATAAGCTGACACGGAAGGTGCCAGCTTTCCATCAAATCGTTTTGTAATAAACCCAGCCGTCCGGCTGGCGATATTGATGTATTTCCCCACCAAATCGCTATTCACCCTAGCGACAAAATCCTCAAAATTCAGGTCGATATCCTCCATCGTGCCATTCAGCTTGCAAGCGTAGTAATAACGCAAGGCTTCCGGGTTCAAGCCCTGTTGCAAATAACTTTCCGCCGTGATGAAAGTGCCACGCGATTTAGACATTTTCTCGCCGTTCACGGTGAGGAAACCGTGGGCGAAGATGTTGGTCGGGGTGCGGAAGCCAGAATGCTCCAACATCGCGGGCCAGAACAAGGCGTGGAAATAGAGGATGTCTTTGCCGATGAAATGATAAAGCTCGGCCTTGGAATCCTTGCGCCAATAATCGTCAAAGTTCAGAGAACCCTCTCCCCCGCTGGGGGAGGGGATGTGTTGGCCGCAGAGGTTTTGGAAACTGCCCATGTAGCCAATCGGCGCGTCCAGCCAGACATAGAAATATTTCCCCGGCGCGTCGGGTATCTCAAAGCCGAAATACGGTGCGTCGCGGGAGATGTCCCAATCCGACAAGCCGCCTTCCAGCCACTCGTCCATCTTGTTCGCCGCTTCCGCCTGCAAGCTGCCGGAGCGCGTCCATTCCTTGAGGAAGCCCGCGCATTCGCCCAGCTTGAAGAAATAATGCACCGACTCCTTGCGCACTGGGGCCGCGCCGGACACGGCGGAATAAGGGTTAATCAAATCCGTCGGAGAATAACTCGCGCCGCACACTTCGCAAGAATCCCCGTATTGGTCCTTGGCGTGGCATTTCGGGCATTCGCCCTTGATGAAACGATCCGGCAGGAACATTTCCTTGACCGGGTCATAATATTGTTCGATGGAGCGGGATTCGATCAAGCCACGCTCTTGCAAGCGCCCATAAATCGTCGCGGCATAGGCGCGGGTTTCTTCCGAATGGGTGGTGTAGTAATTATCGAATTCGACATGGAATCCCTGGAAATCCCGATGATGCTCGCCATGCACACGGTTAATCAATTCCTCCGGGCTGATGCCCTCCTTCTCCGCCCGCAGCATGATCGGCGTGCCGTGGGTGTCGTCGGCGCAGACGTAATGGCAGTCGTGGCCGCGCATTTTCTGGAAGCGCACCCAGATGTCGGTCTGGATGTATTCGACCAGATGGCCTAGGTGGATGGGGCCGTTGGCATAGGGCAAGGCGCTGGTGACGAGGATTTTACGTTTGTCGCTCATGGGTGTTCTTGTAAGAGGGAAGCCGTTGGATGGCGCGAATTATCCCACAAACCGGGCTGGTAGGAGCGGGCCGCGCCCGCGACCTAGCGCATAACCCACAATGAGCGTTGCACAAATCGCGGGCATGGCCCGCTCCTACTGTTTATTGCGGGCGTCAATCACATTCTTCGCGGCAATGACCAGCCCCAAGCCGATGAACGCGCCGGGTGGCAGGATGGCGAGCAGGAAGCCGCCGTAGTCGTGGAAAATTTCGATGGACCAGTTTTTGGCGCTGTCGCCGAACAGCAGCTCCGCATGTCCAAACAGCATCCCTGTGCCGATGATCTCGCGCAGCGCGCCCAAAACCACCAGCGCCAACGTGAATCCCAAGCCCATGAAAAAACCGTCCGCCAATGCTTTGTCCACGGTGTTTTTCGAGGCGAAGGCTTCGGCCCGGCCGATGATGGCGCAGTTGGTGACAATCAGCGGAATGAAGATGCCGAGAATCTTGTGCATGTCATGGAACAAGGCATTCATCAACAATTCGATGACGGTGACATTGCAGGCAATCACCAGCACGAACACCGGCAGGCGCACTTCGTGGCTGACCCAATGGCGGACCAGTGAAATAAGCGTATTGGAAAACACCAAGGCGAAGGTCGTCGCCAAGCCCAGCCCCAGGCTGTTGATGACGGAATTGCTCACCGCCAGCAAAGGGCAAAGCCCCAGCAAGGCAACCAAGGCTTGGTTGTTTTTCCACAGGCCGTCGCAGGCGATTTTGCGGTAAACCGCCCAATCGACGGGTAGTTTATTGGCCGGCCAAAACATCGCGCACACGGTTGGCGAAATCAGTTATCAAACCTGTCACGCCGGCCGCAATCAATTCGCGCATCTGCTCCTGGTCGTTGCAAGTCCACACATTGACGCCCCGGCCAGCCTCGCGGGCATGGCGGATGCCTCTGGGGTCCAGTTTCCCAGTCACTGAGCTAAAACCCATGGAATCATATTCGCCATAGCAGCCGGGGTTGTAGGCGTCGGCATCGAGCAGCCGCAGATAATCGCCGGGTTTCGCCAAGCGGTCGCTGGTCAAGGCACCGGTGGCAATCACCGGGCTTAATTCCCGGACGATGAGCAACTGTTCATGGTCGAAAGAGGAAATCAACACGCGGTGTTCCATATCCATGGCCCGGACAAGTTTGACGACCTCCTCGGCCAGCCCCGGATACATCCGGGTGATAGTCTTTATTTCGATATTCACCATCATCCCGGTGGACTGGGCCAGTTCCAGGGTTTCGCGCAACGTGGGCAGTTTAACTTCGCCGGATTGATAATATTCACGGTCTTCCGCGCTGACAAACTCGGCGATTTCCGCGTCGCTCAAGGTTTGCAAGAAAGCTTGGCGCTTGTCCGCAGGCAGGGCAAGCTCCTTGGCATACCAGCTTCCGGCATCCAGGCTTCTCAGTTCATCATAGGTAAAATCAGAGAGGAAATACGAGTCTCTTCCGGGGAATTTGGTATCGGCATCCGTGCATCGCGTCAAGGTATCGTCATGATGCACCATCAACTCGCCGTCCTTGGATCTGTGGACATCCATCTCAAACATCGGACAGCCAAAACCCTGCGCCTTGGCAAAAGCCGCCAAGGTATTTTCCGGGGCAAAGGCGCGGGCGCCGCGATGGGCAATGTTATAAACGGATGCGGGCAAGCCGCCCGTGGCGCGCAAAGGATTCAACGGGGAATTCATGGAGCCTCTCCTGAATAGTCTGAATGGTTGAAATGCCGCTTATTGATCCGGCGGCGGGGCGCTTTGCGCGGCGAACAGGGCGTCCCGATTGGCCTTGAAAAAAATCAGCGTGTTGCGCACCGCCTTCACCACCGCCCTGGGCGTCACCGTCGCGCCGGCGAACTGGTCAAACGCGCCGCCGTCGCGCTTCACTTTCCACTGGGATTCGGGCGGATGGCCCAAAGCAAGCCCGTCGAAGCCGAAGATCCAGCGGGATTTGCTTTCCTCCACCCAATCCCCCAACCCTGGGGTTTCCTTGTGGGCCAGCACACGCACTCCGGCTAGGGTTGCATCGGCCTTGACCGCGACCAGCAAGCGGATTTCGCCACTATAACCGTCCGGGGCAATGGTGGAAAGTATGGCGGCCACCGGCTGGCCGGATTTGCGCGCCCGATGCACCGCCACCGGCTTCACGCCCAACAGGGGATCATGGACTTCGATGGCGTCCGCGAGAATGTCATTATCATAAAACCCGGCGGGAAGCAGATTCTGCAAACTGCGCAACAGGGTTTGCCGCTGGTTTGCCGCGATACGCTGTTCTGTGCCGCCATGCACTAAGGCCACCAAGCCGGTGCCTAGCACCGAGAATAGGCCGAGCAGGGCGGCGGCGGAAAGAACCGTTTTAAGTTCGGCTTTCATCGGACATGCCCGTAGGCGCGGGGACGGGTGTAATGGTCGATGGTCGGCGCGGCGAAGTTCAACAACAACACGGCGAAGGCCACGCCATCGGGATAGCCGCCCCAACTGCGGATCACATAGACCAAGACGCCAATCAACGCACCGTATATCAACCGCCCACGCGGGGTGGTGGCGGCGCTGACCGGATCGGTGGCGATGAAAAACGCCCCTAGCATCGTCGCGCCGCTGAACCAATGGAATAACGGGCTGGGGTATAGGGCCGGATCGTACAGAAAGAAAAACATCGCCAAAAGATACAGGCTTCCCAGAAAACCCAAGGGAATCCGCCAGTCGATGGCACCCCGCCGCCACAACCACAAGCCGCCCGCCAGATAACCGAAATTCACCCATTGCCAGCCCTTGCCGGACAAGCCGCCGAATATCCCGGCAGATTGGATTTCATCCAAATGGGTTTGCAAGCCCAACTGGGTTTTCAGCGTGTCCAAAGGCGTGGCTTGGGACAATCCATCAAAACTAGTGTTTTGATGGAAAATCAATGCCGCCACATCGGAGAAACCCAAATGCGCATGGGCCAATTCCAGCGGCGGCAACCAAGCCGTCATCTGGCGCGGGAAGGAAACCAGCAAGGCCGCATAACCGACCATGGCCGGGTTGAAAGGGTTATAGCCTAGCCCACCATAAAGCTGTTTGCCGATAATAATGGCGAACAGTGTGCCGAACACAGTCATCCACCCAGGCAGCAACGGCGGCAGGGACACCGCCAATAAAACGGCAGTCAATACCGCGCTGCCGTCCAACAAGGGCGCGAGGGAGCGTTTGCGCAACAGCAAGATTCCCGCTTCGGCAACCAAGGCGGCACACAAGGCGAGGAGTATCTGCGCCAACACGCCGGGGCCGAATTGCCAAACCAAAACAATGACGCCGGGAAGCAGCGCGGCCAACACCTGCAACATGATGCGCCGGACGCTATTGCGGGGTTCTAGGTGGGGGGCATAGCTAATGGGAAAACGCATGTCAGGCGAATGCGAGAAGGCAGCAACAGCATGGTCGTTGACGCCTTGGAGTGGAACAAACGGTTAGGCAGCGGCTGTCGGCTTAGTGGCGTACAACCTCTTACTCCGCCCGCTATTGCAGCCCAAGGCGGAGATATTCCGACCATTTCTGATGCGTCATCGCATTCAGATAGGCGCGGGCCATGTCCGGGGTCAGCAATTCCAGCAACATCCGGTTTTCAACCCAGAACTCAATCACCTGGAAAATCCCCCCGCGATCACAAGTCACTGCCCGCCAACCTTCGCGCGCCGCAATTTCTTTGACACTCGCCTCGTCGAGGGTGATAGACAGCGCCGCGTGGGTAGCGGTGAATTCGGCAGGGTTTGCCCGGCGGTCAAAACGTAAGGCTTCATCGCCCGTGCCGGGCGCCAACTCGATTTCCAATGGGTACACTTCAATGGCCGTCCCATGGCCGTCTTCGACCACGGCGATGAAGCTGCCGGGCGACGGCGGGAACGGGAAAGCCTGGCCGCCCAAGACTTCCGCAATGACCGATGCGGCATGTTCTGGATTGTGCGCTGCGATGGAAAAATGGTGGATCATGTCAGTCTCCGTGCTGTCTCGATGCGTGGGTTAAAACCGGCCTTGCCGCCTATGCGATGGCCTGCGGTCAATTTTGACCAGTCTTGAGCTTTTCCAGCAACTCTTTTTTGCGCCGGACACTGTCGGCCTTCTCCAAGCGCTCGGTTTCCTTGCGCGCCTGCCGGGCCTCGTAGCGCATCCGGGCATGGTCGGCTTGTTGGCGTTCACGCTCCTGCGCGGCAATCTTGTCCTTAGCCGAACGAAAATACTGGGTTAAAGGTATATGGCTGGGGCAAACGACATCGCAACAAGCACACTCGATGCAGTCAGCCAAATGGTAATCCGCCGCCCGTTCCAGATTATCGGAACGGGCATACCAATAAAGCTGTTGCGGCAGCAGGTTGGCCGGGCAAGCGGTGGCACATTCCCCGCAACGGATGCAGGGCATGGCGTGTTTCTCGCCGACTACCTCGCCAACCCCGGCTACGAGTATGCAATTGGCCGATTTTACAATGGGCAGGCCGTCCGACGGCAAGGCGAAACCCATCATCGGCCCGCCCATTATCAGCCGCCGGGCTTTTTCCGTGTAACCCCCGCATTGTGCCACCAATTCGGCGATGGGCGTGCCGATGCGGGCCAGCAGGTTTTGCGGCTGGCGGATGCCCTGGCCAGTGACGGTGACAATGCGAGAAACTAACGGTTCGCCCGTGGCGATGGCTTTGCAAACCACCGCCGCCGTGGCGACATTCTGGCAGACCACGCCAATGTCGGCGGGGATGCCATGGGCAGGAACCTCCCTGCCCGTCAGCACTTGGATCAGTTGTTTCTCGCCACCGGCGGGGTATATCGTCGGCACTGCGACAATCTGGATATTCCGGTAATCGCCTGCGCTGGCAGCTTTTTCCAAGGCGGCAACGGCTTCCGGCATGTCGTCCTCGACAGCAATCAGGCAACGGGCCGCACCCAAGATATGCATGAGAATCTTCGCCCCGCCCAATACTTCGCCAGGGAAATGGCGCAAGAGGCTGTCGTCACAAGTGATATAGGGTTCGCATTCCGCGCCATTGAGTATCAAGGTATCGACCGGACGGGAACCTGGATTGGTTTTGACCGCCGTAGGAAAAGCCGCGCCGCCTAGGCCGACGATGCCAGCAGCGTGAATGCGCCCGCGTAATTCCTCGGGTTTTAACGCCGCATAATCGGCGACACCTTGGAAGCTTATGGGTTCATCTTCACCATCAACCTCTATGACGAGACAATCGCCTGCCATGCCCGAAGGATGCGGCAAGGGACGCGATTCGATGCCGCGCACCCGGCCCGAGCTGGCGGCGTGGATAGGCGGATTCATTGGGCCTTCGGCGGCGGCAATTAACTGGCCTCTTAGCACACGATCCCCGGCAGCCACGCATGCTTGGAGTTGCCGGCCATTGCGCAAAGCCAAAGGGTAAATCAATTCCTGGGGCAACTTTGCCGTTTGCAGGGGCCGTCGGCTGGATGCCTCCTTGCGCGCTTGCAGATGCGTCCCGCCGTGAAACGGCCATGGCTTGAACATCAATGCGTTTCCTTGCCCGGTTCGGGCCAACGCCAATCCGCCAAGGTTTGCGGGAGGGGTTCCATGCTGATGCAGTCCACCGGGCAAGGCGGCAGGCACAATTCGCAGCCAGTGCATTCCCAGGCGATGACGGTGTGCATGAACTTGGCCGCGCCTAGGATCGCATCCACCGGGCAGGCTTGGATGCAGAGTGTGCAGCCTATGCATTTTTGTTCGTCGATGACGGCCAGGCGCTTGGGCTTTTCCGGCCCTAGCTCCACATTCAAAGGCTTGGCTTCCACGCCTAACAGATCCGCCAAAGCTTTCACTCCCTCTTCGCCGCCCGGCGGACATTGGTTGATGTCGGCCTCGCCCTTGGCGATTGCTTCGGCATAAGGCCGGCAGCCGGGAAACTTGCACTGGCCGCATTGGGTTTGCGGGAGTAGGGCATCGATCTTATCGGCCAAGGGATCGCCTTCCACCTTGAAACGGATCGAGGAATAACCCAGAACCAATCCGCAAATGGCAAAAACGGCGCAAACCGCAAGAAACGCCAACATCGCTGATTCCGCGTCAATCCTTGACCAAACTGGAGAACCCCATAAAGGCCATGGAAACTAAACCAGCCGTGATAAGGCCGATGGACGCACCTTGGAAAGGGACCGGCACATCGGCCACATCAACGCGCTCACGCACAGCGGCAAATAACACCAGAACCAAGGTAAAGCCTAAAGCCGCGCCGAAACCGTAAAGGAAAGATTCGATAAACCCATGTCGCGACTGCACATTCAGCAAAGCCACGCCTAGCACGGCGCAATTGGTGGTAATTAAAGGGAGATAAATGCCTAGCACCTGATGCAGCAAGGGGCTGGTCTTGCGCACGGCCATCTCGGTGAACTGCACGACCACGGCGATGGCGACGATGAAAGTGATGATGCGCAGATATTCCAGATCCAGCGGAATCAACAGATATTGGTCCGCCAAATGGCTGGACACCGCAGACAAAGTGAGCACGAAGGTCGTCGCCAAACCCATGCCCATCGCGGTTTCCAACTTCTTCGACACGCCCATGAAAGGACATAGCCCTAAAAATTTGACCAACACGAAATTGTTGACCAGTATCGTGCTGACGAAGATAAGCCAATAATCTTTCATCGAAGAAGTGAGGCTCAAGCTCAAGGTGGCGTGCAATCGCTCGATTTTAAAGCTACATATTGCTCTGTCAATCGTGGGGTTCTTGGGCGCAAAGAAAAGGCCCGCCGGCCCTTTCGGGGGCCGGCGGGC
>CAZOTR010000100.1:0-11168 GCA_964582755.1 uncultured Methylococcaceae bacterium
GAGGCTTGCCTGTTGCCGCAAGCCCCGCCCGCCAACCCAACCGACGAGTCTTCCCCATGACCCCGCATTCCTCCAGCCATGCCCACAAACCCAACCGCCAGACCCTCTATGTGTTGGCGGCGTTAGTCTTCGGCGTCATCGCCGGGGAGATCCTGAACGTCTATTTCGGCGGGCCGGGGGAGGCGGGGAAGAGTCCCGCGCTGGCGCAAATCACCGGGGTTTTGGCGGTGCTGACCGACATCTTCATGCGCCTCATCAAAATGATTATCGCGCCCTTGGTGTTCGCCACCTTGGTGGTGGGCATGGGCAAGATGGGCGACGGCCATGCCGTGGGGCGGGTCGGCGGCAAGGCCATCCTGTGGTTTTTCTCCGCCTCGCTGCTGAGTCTGCTGTTGGGGATGCTGTTGGTGAATGTCTTCGCGCCCGGCGAGTCGCTGCACATGGAGCTTCCGCCGGTGGGCGCGGACACCGGGCTGCACAAAACCTCGCCGTCGTTAAGCGGGTTTGTCGCGCATATCGTCCCGGCCAGCATCGCCGAGGCGATGGCGCAGAACGAAATTCTGCAAATCGTGGTGTTCTCGGTGTTCTTCGGCATCGCCTGCGCCCAGTTGGGCGAACTTGCCGAGCCGATGGTGAAGTCCCTGGATTCCCTGGGCCATGTCATGCTGAAAGTGACCAGTTATGTGATGCATTTCGCCCCGGTGGCGGTGTTTGCCGCGATTGCCTCGGTCGTCGCCAAGCAGGGCTTGGGGATGTTGAAATCCTACGGGGTGTTCATCGGCGAGTTTTACCTGGGGTTGTTGTTGCTGTGGACGGTCTTGGGGCTGGTTGGCTTTATGTTCTTGGGCGGGCGCATTGTCTCCTTGTTGCGCCATATCCGCGAACCGGCCCTGCTGGCGTTCGGCACCGCCAGCAGCGAGGCGGCTTATCCCAGGCTGTTGGTGCAATTGGAGCGTTTCGGCTGCGAGGAGAAAATCGTCGGCTTCGTGCTGCCTTTGGGGTATTCGTTCAACCTGGACGGCAGCATGATGTACATGACCTTCGCCGTGCTGTTCATCGCCCAGGCTTACGGCATCCACATGCCCTTGCCGGAGCAGTTGCTGATGTTGTTGGTGTTGCTGTTCACCAGCAAGGGCGTGGCCGGCGTCCCCCGCGCCTCGCTGGTGGTGATTTCCGCGACTTTATCCATGTTCCACATCCCCGAGGCGGGCTTGCTGCTGCTGTTGGGCGTGGACCAGATCCTCGACATGGGCCGCAGCGCCAGCAATGTGTTTGGCAACAGCCTTGCCGCCGCCGCGGTCAGCCGGTGGGAGAAGGCTTTGAAGTAAAGCTTGGGTCTTGCGCAAAATATGCGCTTATCCCACCGTTCGCGCTGAGGCACCGAAGCCTGTCCCATCAAACCGCCGCCAGCGTTTCCAATTCGGCCAGCAAGCTGGAGCGGGCCGCGTCCGCCGCGATGCGCGTCCCCAAGCGCCCCGCCGCTTCGCGGAAAGACGGCTCTTCGAGCAGGCGGCGCAAGGCCTGCGCGAACGCCTCGGCGCTGTCCTGCGCGGACAGCCTCAAGCCAGCCCCCCGGAAGACGACTCTTGCGGCGTTGTCATGCTGGTCGCGGCCCATCGGCAGGCACAGCAGGGGAAGCTTGGCCGCCAATGCCTTCATCACGGTGCCGTGGCCGCAGTGGGTGATTGCCACGGCGGCTTCCTGCATCACCACCGCATGGGGGGCGGAGCGGACCAGCGCGACATTGCCGGGAACGCGGAACTGGCTTGCCTCCAGCGCCGGGCCATGCGTGGCAAGGCCGCGCACCGGCAAGCTGCCCAAGGCGTCCAGCAAGCGCTGGAAGGTTTCGCCTTGGTTTTGGAACGTGGTGCTGAGTGAGGCCAAGACCAAGGGCCGGGGGTCGTCCTTGGGCCAGGGCGAAACCCAGCCGGCCACCGTCGGGGCGTCTTCCAGTTCCGGCCCGACATAGCGCAGATTGTCCGGCAGGCGCTCGGCGGGAAAGTCGAAAGCGGCGCTGGTCGCCAGCCAATAGCGTTTGGCCTTGGCGACTTGCTCTTCCAGGTCGGCCAACGGCGGCAGGCCGAAGGCTTGCCGCGCCGCGTTCACCGCCGGCAGGCCCAGGTTCATCCATGCGCGGTTGGCGGTGGCGGCTTGCTCGTCGCGCAGCCGCTCCTGTTCGTTGCTGGCCGGGAGGAAGCCGGGGCCGAAGGGCGGCACGCCAGGCAAGGGGTGCAGGCTGATGTTAGGCGAGAGGATGGCGTAAGGCGTTTGCGCGGCTTCCGCGCCGACCATGGGGCCGTACAGCAGGTCGGAGCCGACCAGCAAGCCGGGACGCCGCCGCTGGATCTCGGCATACACGTCGCGGGCATAAGCCAGCGCCGGGCCGCACATGACGCGCGCCTGCACCCGGCCCAGTTGCTCCGCCGGGGTCGCGCCTTCCCAGTCGCGCACGATGTCGTTCGCCGCCGTCTTGTCGGCGCGGTTCAGGGCCAGGGTGTAGCCTACGAATTCGGCCCCGACGGCTTCGATCTCTTCGCGGTTGCAACGCTCGGCCATCACGCGCACATGATGCCCGCGCCCGACGAGCTTGCGCGCCGCGCTTAACACGGGCGGGACGTTGCCGCCGCCTTCCCAAGTGCAAAAAAGGAAATCCCGGGCTGCGATGGAGGTGTTCATGGTGAATCCTGTCAAGGTGTTGGGTTGTCGTGGGTGGGTTCGTCAAAAAGCTTGGCGATAAGCTCCGCCAAGGTGTCGGTGAATTCTTCAACCGCCATGCCCCGGTCGCGGCGCAGCAGCTTCCAGATGTAAACATCGGTGGCGATGAGCAACTCGGCGATGCGCCGCTCGCGCCGGGCCGGGGGCAGCTTCGCCAGCCAAGGCGCAAAACATTCGGCCAGCCACTGCGGATGCGCCCTGCGCCCGGTGTCGAGAAAGATCTTTATCATCGGGTTGCGCTCCTCCTGCGCGAGGCAGCGGATGATCATGTCGCCTATTGCCTCGTAATCGCGGACCAGGGCTTGGACTATCTCGCGGATGCCGCCTTGCGGCACGGTACGGCGCTGGTCGATCTCGCCAGCCAGCACCTCGACGGCCGCCTTCAGCAAGCCTTCTTTTCCCGAGAAACGGCGGATGACCGTTTGCACGGTGACGCCCGCCGCCTCGGCGACTTCGTTCAAGGTGATCTCGTCCAGCCAGCGTTCGCGCAGGAAGCCGATGAAGGCTTCGACGATGCGGCGGTGGGTGGTGGCCGCCGCTTCGGCGCGGGCAGTCTGTTGGTATTTCCGGGGTTGGGTATGGGCGTCTTCTGGCATGGCGATAAGCGGGCTGGCTCAATAATGGGGATGGGCGGGGTCCGGCAGACTGCGGCGCCGTCTCCGTCGCCGACGGATGCCTGCCAGCCCGGCCAGCGCCAGCAAGGCCGACCGACAGGGTAGTGCAAGGATGGCGGCTTTCTTGGGCAATGGCATGAAATTGCGCATGGTGGATCTCCTGGCGCTTGCTGGAAAAAGGCTGGGCGTGTGCCATCAATATTGATGTTAATTACGATAACATTAAAATCTGGAGGGGGCAAGCTCGGCATTGGCCAATGCGGCGTCTTTTTTCCAGGGCCGGGGAAACGCTGGCGGCAAGAAGGCGGGCGCGGCGCATGCTGCCGCGTTCCGCAGCGGCGGGAGACAGGAGGCATTGCGTGGAAGCTGGGGGGAAGTGGAACGCTTGAACGCGGCGGGCCGCGTGTTTTTTGCGGGGGCGGGTAAGGGCGGGCGGCGGGATGCGATACCCGCCCAGCCCTCTCCCGGCGGGAGAGGGGGTTTTTCCGGGGGTCTAGGCTAGGTTTTTGTGCGTCCCGTCGCAAAAGGGTTTGCTGGCCGTGTGTTTGCAACCGCACAGCCAGACTTTCTTAGCTTCCTCCAGTTCAAAGGCAATGGGGGTGAATCCGGTGTCCTTGTGCGAGCCGTCGCAGAAGGGTTGCTTGGCCGAGCGCCCGCAGGCGCACCACCAGTATTTGCCGGGTTCCAGTTCCAGGGCGTAAGGGGCTTTTTGGGCGATGACAGGTTCGCTCATAATGTTTCTCCGGTTGGGGTTGGGGGCTTAAAGGGCGCGGGCCACGGCCCGCATGAAATCTTCCTCGTTTTGCACATTGGCGATGTCGCGGGCGTCCACGGTGTAGCCGTATTGGTCGGCGATGGCTTGGTAGCGCGGCAGGCGGGCGCGGAACAAACGGGGGAACACCCAGGCGACGAATTCGTCGGGGGGGATGGCTTCGACCGTGGCATACGCCTTTTCCGCCATGAAGGCGGCGAGTTGCTCGTCGAGGAAGGCTTCGCGGTAATACATGGGCTTGGGGTCGCGCTTGGCGCGTTCGATCAGCGTCTGCTCCTGCTCCGGCGTGGCCTTGAGGTAGACGATGAGGGTGTGTTCGGCGAGGATTTCCAGGGTTTCCGGGTCGTCGAGTTCGCACACGCTACCGCCGGCGTCGTTGAGGAAATGCTGGTAGCCGTAGATGTCGCGGGCTTTGTCGATGAACTCGGGCACGTCGCGCATGGCGGCGATTTCCGCCCGCCGGTGCAAGGCCTGGCGGCGCTTGAATTCGGCCAGCCCCAACCCGCCTTGCCGGGGGTCGCCCAGCTTGCCGAGGAAGGTGGACACCGGGGCGAGGTTGTCCACGGTGATGTTGCTGGCGATGTAGATGGAATCGGAGCGCAACAGGTCGCGCAGGAACGGCACGTCCATCGCCTGGCGCTTGATGTTGTCGAGGATGGGTTCGGCCAGATATTGGGTGCCGATGCGGTAGTCGCCGGAATAATGGAACCATTCATGGCGGGGCAGCTTGTTGGACAGGGTGGTTTTGCCCACCCCCGACATGCCGAGCAGGGTGATGCGCTTGGATTCCCATCGCAGGAATTCCTCGGGACTCATTCTCATGGCTGGAAAGCTTCTTGGTGTGTGCTTCCCGGCATTTTAACCGAAGGCAGGGGCGCTGCGCAGGGGATGCGGCAGGGATTATTCCGTGGGCGCGTCTTCCCCGGCTTGAATTGCGCCGGCGGTTTCCGGGGATTCCTGGGAGGCGCTTTCCGCCGCGTGGGCTTCCTTGCTGGCCGCTTTGCGCTGGAGTTTTTCCTCTTTTTTCTTTTTCTTAGCCAACTCCTTCTGGCGCTTTTCATATTGGAAGTTTGGCTGGGCCACGGTGTTGTCCTGTGTGGGAAGGGGAAATCTCTTTATGAGGGAAGGCAGGTTTTCAGGCTGCCAGTCACGGAGGGCTTGAAGAAACCCCGGCCGGCCCGGCCGGAATATTCCGGCCGGGCCGATGCGCCAAGGGTCAGTCAGACCCAAGGCGCCGACGCTGGCCAGCGGGCAGGATTACCTGCGCCCGCCGCCGTAGCCGCCGCGATCACGGTCGCCGCGTCCGCCGCCGAAGCCGCCCCGGCTGTCCTCTTTCGGACGCGCCTCGTTGACCACCAGGGCGCGGCCATCCACATCCTTGCCGTGCAGCGCGGAAATTGCCGCCTGGCCTTCCTGGCTGCTGCCCAATTCCACGAAACCGAAGCCCTTGGAACGGCCATTGTCACGGTCCTTGATGACCTGCGCGGAACCGACGGTGCCGTAGGGGCTGAACAGTTTTTGCAGTTCGCTGTCGCCTACGCTGTACGCCAGGTTGCCGACATATAATTTAACGCCCATGGGAATCTCCTCACATGAAACAAATTTATCCCATGGGTTACAAGGGCTTAAATCTGTGCTAAGAAAAAAAGTGTGTATGGTGCCAGCCTCGGAACGAGGCTGTGTAAAGCCGCCAGTGGCGACCCGCGCCCACAATACCACACTCCCAGGGATTGCGGTTCTAATTTCTAGGGTTTTTGCGCCGTTTAATAACCCTTTTCGATGATGATCTTCTGCGCCGCCTCCACCGCCACGCCCCGGTTGATCGGCGCGTCCAACTCGTCCAGCACGGCTTCCAAGGCGCTGAGGGCGAAGAGGACGTTTTTCGCGGTCGCGCTATGGCCCATCAGGCCGAAGCGCCAGACCTTGCCGGCCAACGCGCCCAGCCCCGCGCCGATTTCCAGGTTGTAGCGGTTCAGCAGGGTGGAGCGGACGCGGGCGTCGTCCACGCCTTCGGGGATGGAGACGGCGTTGAGCTGCGGCAGGCGCGAGCCTTCGGGGACGATCAGACTCAAGCCCATCGCCTCAAACCCGGCCTTCAGCGCAAGGTGCAGGTCGAAGTGGCGCTTCCAGGAATTCTCCAGCCCTTCCTCTTGCAGGATCACCAAAGCCTCATGCAAGCCGTAGAGGGCGTTGATCGGCGCGGTGTGGTGGTAGGCGCGCTTGGTGCCGCCGCCCCAGTAGCTCATGACCAGGTTGAGATCCAGGAACCAGCTCTGCACCTTGGTCTTGCGGTTCTTGATGCGCTCGACGGCGCGTTCGCTAAAACTGACCGGCGACAGGCCGGGGGTGCAGGACAGGCATTTCTGCGAGCCGGAATAAATCGCGTCGATTTCCCAGCCGTCCACTTCCAACTCCGAGCCGCCCAGCGAGGTGACGGCATCGACGATGGCCAAGGCGCCATGGTCGTGGGCGAGGCGGACGAGGGTCTTGGCGTCGGACTGTGCGCCGGTGGAGGTCTCGGCGTGGACGAACGCGACGACTTTGGTGTCCGGGTTGGCCTTCAGCGCGTCCTCGACTTTCTGCGGATCGACCGGCATTCCCCAATCGTCCTGCACCATCACCGCCGTCGCCCCGCAGCGCTCGACGTTTTCCTTCATGCGCCCGCCGAACACGCCGTTTTGGCAGACGATGACCTTGTCGCCCGGCTCCACCAAATTGACAAACGCGGTCTCCATGCCGGCCGAGCCAGGGGCGGAAACGGAGAGAGTCAGCTCGTTTTGGGTCTTGAAGGCGTATTGCAGCAGGGCTTTCATCTCGTCCATCATGCCCACAAACAGCGGGTCGAGATGGCCGATGGTGGGCCGCGCCATGGCTTCGAGGATGCGCGGGGGCACGTCGGAGGGGCCGGGGCCCATGAGGGTGCGGACGGGGGGGTGGAAGGATTTGATGCTCATGTCGGGTTCTATCAGTGGAGTGAATCGGTGGTTTTCGTTCAAATATAAAGTGATGTCCGCCCGGCCCGGCAGGTCTGCCAGATTGTGCCGGGTCAGCCGCTCATAATGCATGATGAAGCGCCGCAGCGCTTGCGGGTCCGCCAGCGGGGTTGCCGCGCCGAGCTTTGCCTCCTGCAAGCCGCGCCAGCGCAACACGCAATCCATGCCCGGCACTTGGATAAAAACCAACCGGTCCAGTTGCGCAAACAGCGTGGCATAGCTTGTTTCCAATTGCCGGTTGGCATATCGCCGCCAGACGCCGAATGGGTCCTCGCGGCGTTCCAACTCGTTGACCGGCTGGCACAAGGCGCTGTCCGCCTGCGGCCGGCTGCCCACGCACCAGCCCTCGAAGAGGACCACATCCGCCGGCCCCTCAAAGATCGGCCATTCATGTTCCGGGCGGCGGTCGTCCTGGGCCTTGTCGAAAGCGGGCAGGGCGATGGGGCCGGCATCCGGCGCGGCCAAGGCGCGGAGTGTGCGCAAGCCTAGTTCCACATCGTGGGTGCCGGGCGCGCCGCGTGTGGCGAACAGCGGATGGACCTCGCGGGCCATGGCCTGGCGTTCGGCGCGGGTTTTGTACAAATCGTCCAGGGAAAAACCGGCGACATTATACCCGTAAGCTTCCCGCAGGATGAGTTTGAGAAACGCGCACAGGGTCGATTTCCCCGAACCCTGCGCCCCGTTCACGCCCAGCACCAAGGTTTTGCCGGCTTGTTTGTGGCTGTGGACCCAAGCCGCCAAGGGCAGGTAGACGCGGCACAGCGCATCTTCTAAGGCCAAGTCCAGCCTTTCTGTGCGCAGCTTGGCTTGGAAGGCGGGGCGGAGGCGTTGGGCGAGAGTCGCGTATTCTTGTGGATTCATTGGCTTTGGTGGGCGGGGTGCCGCAAGCGCCCGCGTTGGGCGCGTCGAATGGCCGGGCTTCATGCCTGCCCGCTGGTCCGGCATAGATCCAGGATGCTCTCCGCCGCCGCGTCCAAATCCCCGCCGGTCAGGGTGAAACAGCGCAGCCCTTCGACCATGTTGACCAGTGTCGCCGCGTCCGCCAAGGTGGGCGGCTTGGGAATGGCGACGGATTCATCCAACAGCCGCCCGAACGCCTCGGCGGCGGACAGCGGGCGCACAACCACGGGCGCGCCTTCGACATGGCGCGGGAACACCAGCAAAGTGGCGGGCCGGGGCGAGTCGTCCGGCGGCAGGCTGGTTTTGGGGGGCGGCAGGTAGCGGACTTCCATGCCGTCTTGGCGGCGGTGGGCGGGCAGTTCGGCGAGGCCGGGGAAATACTGGCCTAGCAACGCGGTTCCGCTGTCCTTGACACACAGGCTTAACGGCACCGGGCGGACTGCGCCGCTGCCCCGTTCCAGCAGCGCCGTCTCGTCCGAGAAATACTCGCAGCCGGCCGCGACCAGGCGGGCGGTCAGCGAGGTCTTGCCGCTGCCGCTTTTGGCCGGCAGCAGGACGAGCTGGCCGTTGTTCGCCACCACGCCGGCGTGCAGGTGCAGGATGTGGTCTTGTTGGCGGATGGCGCGGTCGAGCAGGGCGAATTTGACCTGCGGGGCCAGTTCCTCGGCGGCTTGGCCGAAATGCATGAAGTCGTTGTCGCAAAACAGATAGAGATAGTCGAGGATGCGCGCCGCCGTCAGGGTGTGGGTGGGCGCTTCCACGGCGTCGGCTTCCAAATGGGCCAGCACGGGATGCACCCAGTGTTCCAGTTCGCGGTCGCCGTAGCGCACTTGGAAAGCCACGCCAAGCAGCCGGTAGTGGCGCACACGGAAGTCGAAATACGCCGGGTCGAAGCGGGGCGGCAGCGGGGGGAGGGTTCGCCGCCCTGCCTTTTTCGGCGCTTCCGCAGGCGGTTCTGCGCCGGTCTTGCGCAAGATCCCCTGGCCCAGCCAATGCGCGGCTAGGTTCGCCAGCTCCCGTTCCGCCTCGCCCAAAGGGATTCCCCGCCAAGCCGCCAGTTCCGCGCCGATGCCGGGCCAGTCCAAGCCCTCCTCCAACTGGCACCAGACAAACGTCGCGGAGGGGTTGAGCCGGTAAAATTCGCCCTTGGCCGCGGAGAACAGCAGCCCCTCCTCATCCAGGATGAACAAGTGCAGGCCGGGGGCCGGTGCCAAGCTGGCCTCTAGCGCCAGCGCCTCGCCACGCACGCCGGGGAAGCGGCGGGCATAGTCGGCGAGGGTCTTGCCGGCGAAATTCACGCCGCTGAACGCCTCGTACTCGGCGAGGCTGCGCCGCGTCCCCAGGCCGTAAACCCCCAATTCCGCCACTTCTTCCGGGAGGCAGGCGGCAGGCTCGCACAAAGCCTTCATCCGCCGCAGGGTGCGCTTGTGCAGCTTGCCGCCTTCCTTGGAATCGTTCCAGTGGCGGGCGCCGTCCTCGCGTTTGTAATAGTGGTAAATCACCGTCTCGTGCGGCGAAAACAAATCGAAGCCGTGGGTCCACAGGCGCACGGCGAGGCTGGGCTCCTCGCCGTTGAAATAAATCTCCGCGTCGAACGGCACGTCCCTGAGAATGCGCGAGGAGCCGAAGATGAAGCCGCCGGCGCAGGCGGCGGTAGGCAAGGGCCGTGTGGCCTCGATGCCCGCAGGCACCGGCAGCGTGGTGAACTCCAGGATGCCGCTGGGCAAAAAGCCCTTGATGCCTTGCACACACGCCCCGTCGCGCCCGTGCAACTGGCAGGGCGGCGTGTAGCCCGGTGGGTAAGCGGTCAGCACCGGGTCGGGGGAATCGCAGGCGGCGAGCATCGCCAGCATTTTTTCGTCCCAGCCGGGGACGAAGCGCATGTGGCTGTCGATTTGCAGGCTGTATTCCTCGCCTTGCCAGAGACTGCTGGCGTGTTGCCGCGCCCAGCCCAGGCCGCGCGCCTCGTGGATGTGGAAATGCAGGGCGCGGACTTGTTCCGGGCGGGCTTGCACTTGGAAGCAATCCTGGTCTTCCTCGGGCAGGGTCTGCCAGCAGATGCCGACGAACACCCGTCCGGGATGGCGGGCCTTCTCGAACAAATCCTCGACGGTCCATTGGCATTCGCGGTCGCGGTAGCTGGGGATGTGGACGAAAATGCGGGGCAGGCTCATGGCGCTCAGATCGTGAAATGGAATTGGTCGGCGGGGTCTTCGTAAGGCAGGTGGACCGGCTGGGTCGCCACTGGCGGGCGGACGATCACGGCCTTGCCGATGTTCCGCAGATACTGGTCGATGCCATGATGCTCCTCCACCCACAAGGCCATGCCGGCGACATCGGCAGGCAGGGCTTGCAGCAGGCGGGGAAACACTGGGCCGTTATAGGCGATGGCATGGGTGCAAGTGACGTTTCGCGCCCGGTCCAGATGCTGGCAGTCTGGCTCGGGGTCGAGGTCGCCGTCCCATCGGCAGCCGCCCAGGTAGCACAGATCCCAATCGATGCCTGCCAGTTCGGCGGTCGCCGCCGCGAGCACGTCCAAGCTGCGGTCGAGGAACAGCGCGTCGTCCTCGAACACCAGCACCGAGCGGCAACCGCTTGCCTCGGCCTCCTGGAGGACGCGGCGGTGCGACAGCGCGCAACCGATGTGGTGGTTGCCGGGCGTGGCGACGGCGGAAAAGCGCCGCACCCGGCCTTCGATGCCTAGCCTTTGGAAACGCCGCTCCATGTTTTGCCAACGCTCGGTGGCGGAATCCAGGTTGATGCAGCGGATGTCGTCGAAATAATCGAAAGGGGACATGGCGGGGTGGCTTCTAGGATTGCCGGAAAGGGCGGCAAACATAGCATGGGGGCCAAGGCTTGACCATATGGGTGGTTGACTAAATACCGTTGTACCCATGTAATACTGGCCTGGGTGGTTACTGCATGTTCTAGGATGCGGGGATTACCCTATGCGCCGGGTTTTCCGAATAATTCAAGGCAGCGCCCGTGCGTTTGGCAAACACAAATAACCCACTATTACGGGAGTTTACAGATGTCCGATGAGAAAGACACCTTGGCAAAGCACGCCCAACGGCGGCGTGATTTCCTGAAGAAAAGCGGCACCGTGGCGGTGGCGGCCCCGGCGGTCGCCTTGCTGCTCCAGGCTGGCATCAAGCCGGCCTACGCGGACGGCTA
>CAZOTR010000100.1:11268-15849 GCA_964582755.1 uncultured Methylococcaceae bacterium
CGGCGGTCGCCTTGCTGCTCCAGGCTGGCATCAAGCCGGCCTACGCGGACGGCTACGGTGGCGGCGGGACAATCACCACCACCGCCGTGCCTCCTTTTGTCACCACCGCCGTCCCGACGCCTTAGTTTTCCTTCTTGGACAAGCAAACCTGGGTTCCGGCTTGCGGCCTCTTAAGCCTGCCGGGGCAACGGGTGGCCGGCGCCATGCCGCCTCCGCCTCACCTGGTTGGACGGCCAAGCCATGACACCCTCGGATGAGCCGCTTGAGTCCGGCGCGTTGCGGCTCTTATGCCACCCCCGCTTTGCGGACGCGGAGCGGGGGCGGTTTTGCGCGTTTTTGGAACGGGGCTTGGATTGGGCGGTTTTGTTCCAAACGGCGCTGGCCCAAGACATCGCGCCTCTCGCCGTCCATCGCCTGCTGGCCGGTTGCGCGGAATGGCTGGACGACACGATGCGCGAGGGCTTGGAGCTCTATCTCGAAGGCGAACGGCTGCGCGGCCAGTCGGTCGCCGGGGAACTGGCCCAGTTGTTGGAATGCCTGGCGGTGCAAGACATTCCTGCCATTCCCATCAAAGGCCCGCGGCTCGCCCTTGCCCTCTACGGGGACGCCGGGCTGCGGGCTTGCCGCGACCTGGACATCCTGGTGCGCGACGCCGACGTGGCGCGGACGCTGTCCGCCCTCGAAAGTTTGGGCTATTGCCACGACGCCGCGTTGAGCGCCCGGCAAATCGAGGCCGTGCGGCGCTACGGCGGGCAATACATTCTGTTCCATCCCAGGCGCGTGGCGGTGGAGCCGCATTGGCACATCGCGCCTTCCACACTGGCCTTCGACCTCGATTACCGGCGCTTATGGCAAAGGGCGGGTGGCGGCGATTTCCTCGGCGTCCCCTGCCGGACGCTGCCGCCGGAAGAGGAATTGCTGCTGTTGTGCCTGCACGGTGCCAAGGAGCAATGGCGGAAGCTGAAATGGATTTGCGACATTGCCGCCTTCCTGGCCATGCGGCCTGAAATCGACTGGCCGCGCTTGCACGGCGAAGCGGCGGGGCAGGGCTGCGGACGGATGTTGAACTTGGGCCTCGCGCTGGCGCAAAGCCTTTTGGCGGCACCGTTGTCGATGGAAAGCACGCGGCAGTTGCGACGCGATCCCCAGGCCGGGCGGTTGGCGGATGGAATCGTCAGGCGCTTCGCGCAAGGCGGCCGCGCCGAACCCGACCCCTACCGCCTGTCCGCATTTTATTGGCGGATGCGCGAACGGCCCCGCGACCGCTGGGCTTCCGCCCTGCGCGTCGTCTTCACCCCGCGCGCCCCGCACTATGGTTTGGCGAACCTGCCGGCCGACTTGGGCTGGGGCTATTATCCAATCAAGCTGTTGTGGGATTACCTGCTGGTTCCCGTCCGCAATTTGGCGAAAAAGGTCCAGGCATGAGGCCGGAATAAGCCCGCCCACAGCGGTGCTGCCTCCTGCTGCGACAGTGCGGCGGGCGTTTCCGGCAATCAGCCGGGAGCCAGCCATCTGTGTTGAGTTGCCGCGTAGCGGCTTATCGAAGGTAGCCGGGGGATTCATTCCCCGGCGGAGGCGCAAAATTCTGCGTCGCGTGGCGACGCTTGAACGGCCCTTGCGCGAACGCCACGCCGGGCGGTTGGCAATCGTCGCTACGCGACGAAACGCCCGGCGCATCCTTCCGGGGGTTGAAACCCCCGGCTACCCTCAGTGCCGCTACGCGGCTTCGCCTTGGCTGTCCCCGCTTAACTGAATGGCAGTGAAGCGGAGCTTGGGAACGGGCGGGGCATGGTCAAGGCGAATCCGGCGAAGCGAGTCGCGCCAGCAGCCGCTGCCAGCCGTCATCATCGAAACCCGCTTCCGCCGCCAAGCCCTGGATGCGCTGGGCGATGGCCGCTTCGTCCAGCGGCAGTTCTTCCAAAACCTGCCAGTAATTGCCGAATATTGTTTGCAATCCAGGATGTTCATGGCTGGTGGCGCAGGTGAATTTCAGGACTATCACCAGCGCCCGCCGCATCAGCGGCTCGGCCTCCGCCAGCCGGTTCGTGTCCTGCAACAACCGGGCGAGGTTGTTGAGATCGGTGGCGACGTTGGGATGCGCCGGCCCGAAGCTGGCCTCGTCTATGTCCAACGCCCGGCGCATCAGCGGCTCCGCCTCCGCCAGCCGGTTGGTGGCCTTCAACAACTGGGCGAGGTTGTTGATGCTGATGGCGACGTTGGGATGCTCCGGCCCGTAGCTGGCCTCGGCTATGTCCAAAGCCCGGCGCATCAGTGGCCCCGCCTCCGCCAGCCGGTTGGTGGCCTGCAACAACTGGGCGAGGTTGTTGAGGGCGCGGGCGACGTTGGGATGCTCCGGCCCGTAGCTTTTCTCGAAGATTTCCACCACCCGCCGCATCAACGGCTCCGCCTCCGCCAGCCGGTTCGTGTCCTGCAACAACTGGGCGAGGTTGTTGAGGTCGGTGGCGACCTCGGGATGCTCCGGCCCGTAGCTCTTCTCGTCGATTGCCAAGGCCCGGCGCATCAGCGGCTCCGCCTCCGCCAGCCGGTTGGTGGCCTTCAACAAAGCGGCGAGGTTGTTGAGGCGGATGGCAACCTTGGGATGCTCCGGCCCGAAGCTCTTCTCGTCGATTGCCAGCGCCCGGCGCATCAGCGGCTCCGCCTCCGCCAGCCGGTTCGTGGCCTTCAACAACTGGGCGAGGTTGTTGAGGGCAATGGCGGTTTCGGCATGGCCGACGCCGAAGCGTTCGTCCGCCAGCCGCAGCGCCCAGCGACACAGCGGCTCAATCGCCGCATAGCGGGCGGCATCATAAAACACCCGCCACCTTGCCCAAAACCAGTCCAAAGCTTCCCCGGCATCTTGCAAATCCCGGTGATACACCGCCTCGCGCAACGCGGTTTCATGTTCGGCGCTGACCTCCTTGGGGCTGGCCGGTTGGCAGCGGGCGTCGTGCCAGTCGAACAGGAATTGCTCCAGTTCCCTGCGTTCGGGTTCGCCGAGTTCGGCATACAGATGCTCGCGCATCAAGCCATGCAAGCGGCAGCGGCCATCGCCGCCTTGCCCGACGAACGAGTAGCCGGTGAGTTCCTGGTAGGCATCGGGCAGGATGTGGATGCGGTAATGCCGCGCCAGCGCGTCGAACAGTTCCGGGTCGAAGGCTTGCGTGGCGGACAACCGTTTGAGGATTTCCCGCTCCGCCTTGTCGGCATGGCGCAGGAAGCGGTCGATGATTTCCGCGTAAGTGCCGCCGAAATCTTGCGGCTGGGGCGTTTGGCCCTGGGCGAGGATTTTCTGGTAGGTTTTGGCTTCGAGGTCGAGGTAGAAGGGGAGCGAACCCTCTCCCCCGGCCCCTCCCCCTCGGGGGGAGGGGAGGTTAAGCCCCTCTCCCCGAGGGAGAGGGGTTGGGGTGAGGGCTTCACCTTTCGCACCTTCGACGATGGCGCGGCGGATGGCTTCCTCGCGCACCGGGATCTTGCATAGAAAGCTATCGGCGTCGGCGTCGGACAAGCCGCCGAGCAAGTGTTGGTTGCCCAGGACCGCGCCCCAGTCGTCGCGGGGGAAGCGCTCGTCCCAGGTGAGCTTGTCGCGCCCGGCCATCACGAACAACACGCCGGGCGACTCGGCCACCAGCCGCCGCAGCCATGCGTCGGTTTCGCCGCTGCCAGCGCCGGCCTTGACCGGCTTGTCGGCCCACAGCGCTTCGTAGGCGTCGATGAACACAATGGCCTGCGTGGCCTTCTTCGCCGTGAGATGGGCGCGCAAGTCCCAGCCTAGATACATCGGCAAGTCGCCCAGGATGTCCCAAGGCTTGCGCTGGTCCAGGCCGCAGAGCGCCGGGTAGGCTTGCTCGGCTTGTTGCTTGGCGCGTCGTTTCCAAAGATGCTTGATGGCCTTTAGCCCTAAGCCAATGACGCCGCCTTCCACCGCTTCGCCCAGCCAGCCGGGGGCGTTCTCGGCCACGGCGGACAAGCTGTCTTCGTGCTGGCCGATAATGCCTTGCAGCGCGGCTTCGATGTCCTCGGCGGGGTAGGCCTTCTCCCAATAGGTGGCGATGGCGTGGTCGAACGCCGGAAACTTGACGCCGCCGCCGAAGCTTTTGCGCAGTTGCAGCAGGCCGTGGGCTGGTTCGCGGCAATCGGCCTGCTCCAGGTTCAGCCAGCCCCACGCCGCCTTGCGCGGCTGCTCGGCCTGCAAATTGGCCCGCAGCTTTTCGCACAGCAGGCTTTTGCCCTGGCCGCCGACGCCGTAAAACATCAGGATGTGGTGCTTGTCCGCCGCCAGACCGGCGCGGGCTTGCTCGAACAAGGCTTGGGGCTGCTCGCGGTCGGTGAACAAGTCCAAGGCGCTGGGGGATTTGGCGGTTTTGGGGGAGGTGGGCGCGGGCATGGCGGCTTCCTTATGCGAGGCGGTGCCGCCAATTGTGCCGGGATTGTGGGGGGTTGGCTAGGAAAGGGATAACATCGCTCAGAGCGATGTTATCCCTGGTGCATTTGTGTCCGTTTCCGGTCCTGCCTAGCCCCCGGCCCTGGCCCGCAAACGGATCATCGAACTGATGGCGGGGCAGAGGCTGTGCAGTTCCTCGA
>CAZOTR010000101.1:0-15842 GCA_964582755.1 uncultured Methylococcaceae bacterium
GTTGTTCAAACCCCGCCGCCTTTTTTCATATCACCCGGATGCCGGGCGGCATCGCCTGCGCACCTCACGCCCACAAATCCGCCAGCGCAAACGTGATCGCGTCGAACGGCTCGACGCTCACCGGCGCCTCGTCCGCCAGGGCGGCGATCAACACCCAGCGGCCTTGCTCCAGCTTGAACGCTTCCAAGGTCCGCGCCAGCGGATCGACCAGCCACGCATAGGCCACGCCTTCGCGGGCGTACAGCGGCAGTTTCTTGACGCGGTCTTTTTTGGCGGTGGACGGCGAGAGGATTTCGCAGACCCAGTCCGGCACGACTTCAAAGCGGTGGTCCTCGGGGATGGCGGGCATGCGCTCGCGCCGCCAGCCGGCCAGGTCCGGCACGGCGACCAGGGTGTCGCGGACAAAATGGATTTCCGGCTCGTCCACAATCCACCAGCCGCCGGGGCCGTCTTTCCCCAGTCTAAAAGGCGGGCCGATGTGCATCCCCAGCACGCTGCCGGCTTCGCCGTGCCGCCCGGCGGGGCGCGGCTGGGTATACAGTTCGCCGTCGATGATTTCGCCGGTGATGTTTTCCGGCAGCGCCAGCAATCGTTCGTACAGCGTGGGCAGGTTTAACGCGGGTCGGCTCATGGCGGGTTCCTCGTGCGTGGAGCCGGCCGGGAAAAGCCCCGACCGGCGGGTTTTCAGGGCAGGCGGGCAAAAGGCGGCGGCGCGCCCTGCCGCTTCACACCACCCGTATGCCGGGCGGCATCTCCTCTTTTTTGAGCCAGAAGGAATACAGCTCGTAGCGGTTGTAGAGGTCGAAGGGCAGCACCGAGCGGCGCTGGTTTTGATGCACGGCGCCGCCGACGCTGTGCAGCCCTGGCGTGCCTAAGCGGGCGTCGAATTCGGCGATCAGCGCTTCGGAAGATTCAATGCGGTTCGGGTCGTGGGGGAACACCGGCTCGTCGAGGAATAGATAAATTTGCCGCAACGTGTCCAGCGGATCGGCGGTGAGGCTTTCGTAGCGCACCAGCAGCAGCCGGCCGGCCTGCTCGCCGAACACCGCCTCGCGCAGGCCGTGCAGGGCGAAGCCGACCATGCCGTTGTTGGAGGCCAGCCCCTCGGCCCGCGAGTAGACCGTCCCGCCTGGGTCGAAGTTGAAGATTTTCGAGGGTTGCAGGCAGTTGCGGCGCAGCAGGCGTTCGATGCTGTCGATCACCATGGCGACGTTGCGCACGCAGCAAATCACTTTGGCTTCGGGGAACAGCGCGGCGAGGGCGGGCATCTTGGTGGTCCACAGCCGGTTGGTGTCGAACACCACATGGTTTTCAGGAAACTGCCGATAATAGGCCGTGAACACGGATTTGATGATGTCCGCCCGCTGCGCGTCGTCGATGAAGATGCCATATTCATTGCCTTGCCCCATTTCCCGCTGCAAGGCGGTGACGAGGCTACCCATCGGGCTGGACATGGAGGCGTGGAAGCGCGGGTTCTGCCGCAGCAGGGCCGACAGCAGGGTGGAGCCTGCGCGCGGCAGGCCGGAGATGAAATGGAGCTTGCTCTGCATAGTAAAGGCATAGGTTGCGTGGATTGGCGGCGTCGGCCATGGCGTGCCGGGGCGCACACCTTAACGGATATTGGGCCTGGGGAAAAGGCCGCTTCCCCTTCCCCACCGGGCGGTGCTTGTATTATTGTTGCCGTTCGGTTTTTGACTCCGGGGGAAGCGCCGGCCGGCCTGCAAAACAGGGCAAGCGGCAAACTCCACCGGCTCTTATACTCCCCCGCGACAGGATTGACACACCGCCATGACCGCCCCTCTGAGCCTAGACCAGCTATTCACCGCCTGCGACCCCGCGCAATTCGATTTCGCCACGACCGAAGAACTGGCCGACACCGGCGTGGTCATCGGCCAGGAACGCGCCTTGGGCGCGATTCGCGTCGGCTTGGGGATGGAGCAAAAAGGCTTTAACATTTTCGCGCTGGGCCCCTCCGGGATCGGCAAGCTGACGGCGGCGCGGGAGATCGTCGAACGCGAGGCCGGCAAGCAGGCGACGCCGGAAGACTGGTGTTACGTCAATAATTTCGAGCAGCCGGCCAAGCCCCGCGCCCTCAGCCTGCCGGCCGGCGTCGGCCGGCGCTTCGCCGCCGACATGGAGCGGCTGATCGAGGAACTCTCCGTCGCCATCCCCGCCACCTTTGAAGGCGAGGAATACCGCGCCCGCTCCGAGGAGATCGAGGAGCAGTCCAAGTTGCGCGAATTGCGCGCCATCGACGATTTGCGCCAGAAGGCCAAGCAACAGCATATCAGCCTGGTGGAAACGCCCACCAGCTACGCCTTCGCGCCGATGAACGCGGACAACGAAGGACTCAGCCCCGACCAATTCGACAAGCTCCCCGAGTCCGAACAGCGCCAGATCCAGGAAAACATCGCCCATTTCCACCAACAACTGCAAAAATTGCTGCGCCAGTTTCCGCAATGGCGCAAGGCCGCCAAGGAAAAGCTCAAAAGCCTGAACCGCGAATTCGCCGTTTACGCGGTCGGCCACCATGTCGAGGAATTGAAGGAACGCTACCAGAAACTGCCCAAGGTGGTCGATTTCCTGCGCCTGGCCGAGCAGGACATCTTCCAGCATGTCGAGGACTTCTTCCCCAAATCCGAAGCCCACCCCGGCTTTTTCGGCCATATGGGCGGCGCGGGGCCGATGCAGCGCTACGAGGTCAATCTTCTGGTTGACCACGGCGACAGCAAGAACGCGCCGATCATCGAAGAGAACCTGCCCAATCACGCCAACCTGATTGGCCGGATCGAGCATCAAGCCTTGATGGGCGCCTTGTTCACCGACTTCACCATGATTAAGCCCGGCGCCCTGCATCAGGCCAACGGCGGCTACCTCATCCTCGACGCCCGCAAGCTGTTGATGCAGCCTTATGCCTGGGAATGCCTCAAACGCGCCCTGCACTGCGGCGAAATCCGCATCGAGTCCCTGGAGCGCACCCTCAGCCTCATCAGCACCGCCAGCCTGGAGCCGGAGCCCATCCCGCTGCGCGTGAAAATCATCCTGGTCGGCGACCGTTTGCTGCACTATCTGCTGGGCGTCTACGATCCCGAATTCCGCGACTTGTTCAAGATTTCCGCCGATTTTGAGGACAGCATGGAGCGCGACGTGAACAGCAACGCGCTGTATGCCCGCGTCATTGCCAGCTTGGCGCGGCGCGAAGGCTTGCGGCCCTTGAGCAAGGCCGGCGTGGTGCGGGTGATCGAACAGGCCGCCCGCCTCGCCGAGGACGCAGCCAAGCTGTCCACGCACCTACGCAGCCTGAACGATTTGCTCAAAGAGGCGGATTACTGGGCGGCGCAGGCGGAGCGCCGGGTCATCGACCGGGATGACGTGCAAACCGCCATCGACAGCCAGATCCACCGCGCCGACCGCATCCGGGCGCGGATTTACGAAGCCATCCGGCGCGGCACGATTTTCATCGACGTGGCCGGCGAGGCGGTCGGCCAAATCAACGCGCTGTCTGTCATCGGCCTGGGGGAGTTCGCTTTCGGCCAGCCCTCCCGCGTCACCGCCACCGCCCGCCTGGGGACCGGCAAGATCATCGACATCGAGCGCGAAACCGAACTCGGCGGCCCCATCCACAGCAAAGGCGTGCTAATCCTCTCCAGTTTCATCAGCGCCCGCTACGCCCGGCTGTCGCGGTTTTCGGTGTCGGCCAGCATCGCCTTCGAGCAATCCTACGGGCAGGTGGAAGGCGACAGCGCCTCCTTGGCCGAATTGTGCGCCATCCTCTCGGCCTTGGCGGAAACGCCGATCAAGCAGACCTTCGCCGTGACCGGCTCGGTGAACCAACTGGGCCGGGTGCAGCCCATAGGCGGGGTCAACGAAAAGATCGAAGGCTTCTTCGATGTTTGTGTGGCCTTGGGTTTGAACGGGCAGGGCGTCATCATCCCGAAGGCCAACGTCAAAAACCTGATGCTGCGCCGGGACGTGGTCGAGGCGGCGGAGCGCGGGGTGTTTGCGGTCTATGCCGTGGACACGGTGGACCAAGCGCTGGAATTGCTGATGGGTTTGCCGGCCGGCGAGCGCGATGCCGCCGGGGCGTTCCCCGAAGGCAGCGTCAACGGCTTGGTGGAGGCGCGGCTTAAGGAAATGGGGGAGATCGTGAAGGCAATGGCGCAGGCGGAGAAGAAGGATGGGGAATAGCCGGCAACCCCCGCAGCGTGCGGAGTGCGGGAGATTCATGGCATAGATCATCCCGGTTCCGCAAGCCATGGCCGGGCCACATCAGATTGCAAGGCAAGAGCAAAAAGCATGAATTATAAAGACATCATCACCATCGAGCCGGATAAGCGGGGCGGCAAGCCTTGCATCCGGGGCTTGCGGATTACCGTTTACGATGTGCTGGACTATCTAGCCTCCGGCATGACAGCAGAAGAAATCCTTGAGGACTTCGACTATCTGACCCCAGAGGATATTCAAGCCTGTTTAAGCTATGCCGCTGACCGCGAGCGGCATCAACTTATCGTCAACGCATGAAACTGCTATTTGATGAAAATCTGTCGCCCCGCTTGGTGGCGGCGTTGGGTGACATTTTTCCCGAATCAGCGCATGTGGATCGGCTGTGCATGGGAGGCGAACCTGACCCCATTATTTGGGAATATGCTAAACAGCATGGCTATACCCTGGTAAGCAAGGATTCCGATTTTCACGAAAGGAGTTTGCTGTATGGACACCCGCCCAAGGTTGTCTGGATCAGGCGCGGCAATTGTTCAGCTCGGCACATAGAGTTGATCTTGCGCAACAAGGCTGCCGAAATCGAGCGGCTGAATAACGACGATACGTTGACTTACTTGGTTTTGCTGTGATGAACCCAGAGCGGACGGCGTGGTGGAGGCGCGGCTTAAGGAAATGGGCGAGATCGTGAAGGAGCTGGCGCAGGCGGAGAAGAAGGATGGGGACTGACCGGCCCAAAACCCGCCCGGCCCTGGCGAGGGCCGCGCTGGCGCTGTCGCTGATGGCCGTAGGCGCTTGCGCCTCGCAGACCGAAATGGCCCGTTTGCGGCAGGAGGTGGCGGACCTGCGCCAGCAATTGGCCCACGAGAAACAACGGCAGGCCGAGGCGGCGGAACGGCTCAAGCGGGCCAATGCAAAAGCCGGTCAAGCGGCACCATAGGTCGGACTACGCAACTGTCCAAAACGAAAGGCCGCCTTCGCAATCGAAGCGGCCTCATTGGGAAGAACGCGGGGGCAAAGGCCCTAGCCTTGCCGACTCGGGGCGCGTAGCAGCCGCCTCGCCGCTTGGCGGGATCGCCAGCCAAACCAGCAATCCAAAGAATCCTCGCCGTAATTTTGGCAATCAAGCTGTTGATCGTGAAGGTGAACATTGTGAATGGCAGGATCGACGTCAGCTACGGCAATAACGCGAACGCTGTCATTGCCGACAAGACGCTGTCGCTGACGCCTTATCAATACGGACTCGCAGGGCCGGTGGACTGGCGTTGCGGCAATGGCCGGGATTTTGGTTGGCAGTTGCTAGGCACGGGCATGGGCGGCTTGGTGGCGGCTTATTTGCCGACACTGATAGACAGCCGCTACCTGCCGTTTGCCTGTCGGCCATAATCGACAGCGCAAGGCTGTCCGTCAGACCAGCAAAGTGCCCGCCAACTGCTTCAGCAATTGGGGAATGGGTATTTCAATGGCATACACCGCGAGTAAGGGCAGCAGGGCCGCGACCAACAGTTGGACGATGGCTTTCTTGCGCAAGGGGATGGTGCGGATGCCTTGCACCACGTCAAAGAGGCTGGACACGTCGGCGACGGGGCCAAGCTCCGGGGCGGAAAGCAAGGGGGCGTCCTGCAAGTCCTCGCCGTCGATCCAGCGGCGGTGCACCGACTGGCCGTGCCGGGCGAGCAAAGCGCCATAGGCGAGTATGGACTCGCGCCTGAATTTCTTGAGTTTGGAACTGAATGCCAGCCAAGGCGACAGGAAGATTCCCAAGACCAGGATCAGGTAGACGGCGGTCAGGGGTTTCAGCGAGACCACATGGACATCATGGTAAAGCACGTTATGCGCCCAGCTCGACGCCAGCACGACGGACGAGGCCAGCACGACAGGCACGAAGATGACCACCGCCTCCTCCAGGAAGCCCAGCCCTCCCACTTTGTCGGCATGGGTAGGGGCGAGCTTGAGATCGAGCTTGGACACCGCGTGGAAGAAGGCAAACAAACAGACGACCCGCCATATCCAGCCGAGCAGCAACAAGGTGTAGACGGGCCGGGAGACGAGGATGAACCACCAGCCCGCCCAGCCCAGGGAACCCAAATCTTGGCCTTGCTGCATGGCCCAGACGGTTTCGTGGGCGTCGGCAATGTGCGTGACGGTGTTTGCCACTCCGAACACGAGCAATCCCATTATCACGAGGAAGGCGAGCTTGGAGTCGAGCAGGCGTTTGGCGTTTTCGACGCATTGCCGGAAGGCGGGCAGTTCTGCCTCGCCCACCAAGCCCCGATTCACAAACTCGCCGACGATCAAGGGTATGAAACGTTGCGCCAATCCTTCGGCGACAATCAGCAAGGGGATGGCGATTAGGCAGCGGCTGTGTACGCCGAAATGCCGCAGCAAAGGGTCGGCGTGTTCAACAAGCTGCCCTTGCCCTGCGGCCAGCAGCATGACGGGAACCCAGGTGACCAGGATGGCAATGAAGATGCGCCGTCCAATGTTCAGTTCTTGGTCAGACTGGATAAGCCGGATACGCCGCTGGCAACGGAACAGCGGCCCCAGGCGGACGAGGTTGATGTCGAAGGATTCGGTGTCGGGTTTTTCCATGGTCGTTCCTCTGCAAGTTGATTAACCTGAGTTCGGGATAAGGCAGCCCGGAATAAGCCGCGCCGCACGGGCTTTTCCATTTTAAGGACGTTCGGCGCGGCGTTTCCGGCTTGCCCCCGACCGATTGCCGGAAACGCCCGCCGCCGCGTCGCAACAAGGAGCGGCACAGCCATTATTCCGGCCTACATCGCCGGGCGGGTCGAATCGGTTAAGCTCCAGAGGATGGGAGATTGGGCGAGGCATCCGTTCAGGACGGCAGCTATCCGCCGCCCTTCAGGCCATTGATCGCGTTGGCGACATCCCGGCTAAATTGCGCCAAGGCGCGGTTCATCGCGGCGACGGTGGCGGCATAGCCTTCCCCGGAGGCGCTTTCCGCGTAGTGCGATTCGCGGGACAGCAGTTCCGCGCCTTCGCCGTTGAGAAGGCTCCAGCGGGCGCGCAACACGGTTTCGCCGCCCTCGGCGCGGTCGAAGCGGGTGACTTTCACCGCCACTTGGTAATTGACCAAGGTCGAGCGTTTCCACGGGTAGACGCTGATCTTCTTGCTGGGCAGCAAGACCGCCAGATTCTCGGCCAAGACTTCGGTGGCGTTGTCCTTGATCGGCTCGCCCCAGCGGTCGAATTCCGCCAAGTTGAGTTCGTTCTGGCCGCTGCGCGTGACGATTTGCGGGCGGTCCAGGTAGTCGGGCAATTCCACCGGCCCCACGCCCACCGCGACTTCTTGGCCTATATCGGCGGGCCGTTCCGCAGGCAACGCGGCCAGCACATAAAAGCGCGTGGCGGGGCTGGCGCATCCGGCCAGCGACAAACAGGCGCTTAACAAAACAAACGGCAATCCAAACGAAGAGGTTTTCATTTCTTGGCTCCAGCCTTGCCGTGCAGCAGGGCTTCCGGGTGGCGTTCCAGGTAATCGGTGAGTGCGCGGATCGAGCGGGCGGAGGCGGACAGTTCTTCCAGCGCATGGCCGACATCCACCGCCATCGGCGCGCCCGGCTCCAGTTGCCCGAGGATTTTCACCGCCGAACCCAGGCTCTTGTCCAGGTTGGCGGACAGCTTGGCGACCTCGCGGTCCGCCGTCTGCGACAGTTGGTGGACGCCCTTGAGCGCGGCGTTCATCGAGACGATGGCGTCCTTGAGATCCGGCGAATTCACCAGATGGTTCGCGCCTTGGATGGTGCCTAGCAATTCGTTGCCGATTTTTTCCAAAGGCAGCTTCTTCAGCCTCGCCAGGACTTCTTTCACATCTTTCTGGAATTCCTCGACGACGGAAGGCAAGGTCGGGATTTGCGGGAAGTTCTTGTCTTCGTAACTCAGCCGCAGCGGCGGGCTGTCGGGATAAAAGTCCAGATCCACATACAATTGCCCGGTCAGCAAATTGCCCGATTTCAGCCGCCCCCGCAGCCCCTGCTCGACAAGTTTTTCAATGACCGGACGCCGCCCTTCGGCCAGCGCGGCCTTGTTGAGTTCCCGATAGCGGGCGACTTGATCCGGCCCCATGATCCGGTCCGGGTCGATTTCGATGTGGACAGGAATGCGGATTTTGTTGGTGGCCGGGTCCAGGTTGAACCACACGTCGGTGACGGTGCCGACGCGGATGCCTTTGATCTCGACCGGCGCGCCGACGGTAAGTCCGCGCACCGAGTCGTCAAAGTACATCACAAAGGCTTGCTTGTTGACATGGCTGCCTTCCGCGACGCTGGCGAAGTCCTTGTGCAAGGTAAAGCGGGTATTTTCCCGGCTGGGCTTGGCATTGGGATCGTTCAGGTTGGGCGTGTCCAAAGAGATGCCGCCGCCGAGCAGGCTCAACAGCGAGCCGACTTTCAGCTTGACCCCCTCCGCGCTCATCGACAGGTCGATGCCGCTGGTCTGCCAGAAGCGGGTGTTGTCATGCACAAGCTGGTCATACGGCGCGTTGACGAACACATCCACCAAGATTGCGTCGCGTTCCTTGGCGAGGTTCACTTCCACGACCCGGCCCACTTTGATGTCGCGGAAGTAGATCGGCGTGCCTTCGCTGAGCGAACCGGCGTTGTCCGCCAACAGAGTGAAATGCCGGCCCGGCGTGTCGGCGCTGATTTTGGGCGCGTGTTCCAGGCCGATGAATTTCTTCATCGGCTTGCCTTCGCCGAATTCCACGCCGATGTAATGGCCGGAGAGCAGCGTGTCCAGGCCGGACACCCCGCCCAGGCCCAGTTGCGGCTCGACCACCCAGAATTTGGCGCCCTCGTTCAAGTGCGCCTCCACCGTCTTTTCCAGCTTGGCGGTCACGATCACATGGGAGAGATCCTCACTGAGCAGCACGGTCTCCACGGTGCCGACTTCCACATCCTTGTATTTGACCTTGGTCTTGCCGGCTTCCAAGCCGCCGGCGTCCCGGAAGGTGATGGTTATCGTCGGCCCTTCCGCGCTGAGGGTCTTGTAGGCCAGCCACACGCCGATCAGCAGCGCCACCAAGGGAATCAGCCAGACCAGCGGGAAGCCGCCGGATTTTTCGACTAGCAGCGCCGCCGTGCCGTCGTTGGGCGGGGAAGGTTGGTTGCTTTTAGGCGGTTTCGAGTTTTCAGTCATGATGGTTATCCATTGCGTCCCAAATCAGGCGGGGGTCGAAACTCATGGCGGCGAACATGGTGACGACCACCACGCCGCCGAAGGCCACCGCGCCCGCCCCCGCCTCTATCGTGGCCAGGGAGCCGAGCTTGACCAAGGCGACGAGGATGGCGATGACGAAGATGTCGATCATCGACCAGCGCCCAACCGACTCGGTGATGCGGTAAAGGACAGTGCGCTCCCTAGGCCGCCAGCGCGATTTGAATTGCACCGACAGCAGCAAATAGGTCAGCACCAGGAGCTTCAGCACCGGCACGGTGACGCTGGCGAAAAACACCAGCAGGGCCAGCGGCCACATGCCGCCCAAGGCCAGCTCCTTGACCCCGCTCAAAATGGTGTCTGGCTCGCCGCGCCCCGACATGGTGACGCTCATCACCGGCAACAAATTGGCCGGGATATAGAGGATGTAAGCGGTCAGCGTCAGCGCCCAAGTCCGCGTCAGGCTGTCGGGCTTGCGACTGTGCAAAGGCGAACCGCAGCGCGGGCAGCAAGGCTGCGGCGCGGTTGGCCGGCAGAGCAGGTGGCAGATATGGCACAGCAGGTATCCGCGTTGCGCGGCGGTGTTCATCGAGTGTCCTCCAAACGATCCCAAATTTCGTGGTTCTCCAGCGAGGCGTCCGTGGCCGCCATGGCCACGATCAAGGCCGCGAAGGAATACAAGGCGATGCCGGGTTCCAGCGAGGCCAGATCGGCCAGCTTCACCACGGCGACCAGGATGCCCAGCATGTAAACCTCGGTCATCGCCCACGGGTGCAGGGTTTCAAATATGCGGAAAACCCGGGTGGCATAGGGCGGGCGAAAACCCAGCCGCAGCGGTGCCAGCACATAAAAGATGCAGAGGATTTTCAGCAGCGGGGCCAAGATGCTGACCACGAAGACCAAGACCGCGATTTCCCAAAAGCCTTGGTTGTAGAGTTCCTGGACGCCGCTGATGATGCTGCCGGTCTGGACTTTGCCGGCAATCCGCATAGTCAGCAAGGTGTTGACGTTGGCCAGCACAAACAGGACCAAGCTGGTCAAGGCCAAGGCCAGCGAATGGTCCAGGCTATTGCCCTTGTGCTCGAACAGCAACGCGCCGCAGCGCGGGCATGACGCCTTCTCGCCCTTGCGCAAATGCGGGGTGGGGAACAGCAGGTCGCAATCGTGGCAGGCGGTGAGATCGGCCTGCGCGAGCGCGCTGGGTTTGGGGGATGCTGGCATCGGTCGTCCGCAGAGTCCTTGGGTGGCGGCGGGGCGGCGCGCCGCGCGCCGCCCCGCCGTTTGCGTGAATCGGTGTCTTGCGGACATTAGAGCATAGAATGAGCCAATCTGGAATTGGCCCGGTTGGCCTCTTGTGCCGCCTGTGGCAATCGCGCTATGTTCCACTGCCGCCGCTTGCCGGGTATGTCCAAAGGTAGCCGGGCAAACGGTTCTCGCTCATAGCTGACGCGCCTCCGCAAGCACTGGGTCACGGAATTTCGCCGGCAAGTCCCCCGGCATCAGCACATCGACCGACACGCCAAGCAACTCTTCAAGCTCGGCTTGCAGGCCGCCAAGGTCGAACGGCACCCGACAGCGCATCCACCAGCAAATCGAGATCGCTGCCGTCATGGTCGGTGCCATGCGCCACGGAACCGAAGACGCGGGAACTCGCGGCATGGAAGCGGCCTGCCGCCTCGCGCACAGCGGCCCGGTGAGTTTGCAGGGCAATGGGGGGTTTCATTGAAGCGGCCAGAGATTTTGACTGCCGGGAAAAACGTGATGTTAAATCCGGCAAACATTGTCCCACAGAAAACGTGGATAGATAAAAAGTTGGAGCCGCACCTCGCCACCTATCAGTTTCACCGTAGGAGCGGGCCATGCCCGCGAAAACCCAGCGACGAGTGCGGAATCGGTCGCGCCCACGGGGCGCTCCTACGAGCGTTTCGCGCCAGAATTTGAATCTGATAGGTGATGAGGGGCCGCACACTCGTCGATTGGCGCGCTTCGTGCATCACCGCGCCCTACCGAGCTAGTTTACGCTTCCCGCCGTGCTTGGAAATCGCTCCCACGGAGTTGTTTTTTCTGGCGTCCACGCGGCGCGTGGGGCGGTGAAAAAACGACCCGCATAAAAAAGCCGGGCGTGGCCCGGCTATGCCATTCCCCAGCCGCAGGTCCGATGGACGCGAGGGCGGGGGTGTTGTCCGTTCGCCGGATCAGACGCCGTAGCGTTGGGGCATGGCGCGGCGGAACCGCAGCAGCAGCACAAAGCCCAAGATTTCCAGGATCAACGTCCCCGGCTCCGGCACTTGGGCGTTGACGACATCGCCGAGGATTCTGAAGGTGATGGTTTCTTCCAGTTGGTTGTAGCCGCTGTCGTTATGGCCGTAAATGCTAAGGAGGATGGTGTCGTTCAAGGCGCCTAGCGTCAAGGGGTCAAAGTTGATGCCCATGCCCGAGAACAACTGGCCGGCCATTAGATCGGCGAAATTCGAGAAGCCGGAGAGCGTGAGATGGCCGGCCCCGGTGAGGTCGAAAATGCCGTTCAGCAAATCGGCCGGCCCCAGCACATCGTTTAGCACGGCCAGCGAGGCCGTCCGCGCCCCCGAGCCCAGCAGCATGTTGCCCAAGTCCAAAACATATTCGTGGGCGCTGGGCTGGGTGAATTGCCCGTTGCCGCCGGTCATCAGCAGGCTGCCGTCGGCGTAGTTGTTGACTTGCCCGTCCAAGGTGACAGAAGCGCCGCCCAGGTTCAAATCGGCCAAATCAGGGTCGTGGCTTTGGAAGCTCAGGTTGGCGTTGCCGTTGAACGTCCCGGCGGTTCCGGTGTTGAGCGACACCGACAAGCTGTTCGGGGCGGTGTCGCCCGCCGCGAGTCCCGCGCCGAGGTTGCCGGAGGCGGTGAACGCCCCGGACGCGCTGGCTGAACCCAGCAGCACATCGTTCAAAGCCGTCACGGTGGCCGCGTTGGTGACGCTGATGGATTGGGCCGCCACCACGTCGCCGACATGGACGGTGCCGAAATTGATGGCGGGCGTGTTCACCTGCGCCACTGCCGGGGTGTAGACCTTGCCGTTCAAGGCCACATCCTGGCTTTGCAGGGTGGCATCCGCCGCGCCGGTGGTGCCCGCGCCGGTGGAGGCGAGGTCCAGCGCCAGATTGCCGCCGAAGGTGCCGGCGCTGCCGGTGTTGAGGCTGACGCCTAGCGAGGCCGCGTCGGTGCCTTGGGCGGCTAGGTTGGCGATGCTGCCGGAGGTGGTGAAACCGGCGGGCGCCGCGCCAGGGGTGGCTTTCAAGCCTTCGGTGTATTGGTCGGGCGAGCTGTTGGTGAGGCTGATCGCCGCGCTGGGGGCGGGGTCGCCGGTGCGCGCTGCCAAGTTGATTGCGGGCGTGTTTAGCTCCGGGTTGGCCAGCCGGTAGACATCGCCCGACACCTGCACATCCTGCGACGGCAAGGCGGCCGGGCCGGCGCCGTTGCCGGCGACGTTGGTGCCGTCGGTCTGGAAATTGATGGTCGCGGTGCCGCTGCGCGCGCCGGCCACGGTGGTGTCCAGCCCGACTTGGATGCCGGTGTTGTTGACTGCCCCCGGGGCCAGTTGGCTGAACGCGCCGCCGTCGGTCGCGGCACCGGTGGTCGCCCCGGCGCTGGCGTTGAGCTTCTCGGACAGGCCGTCGTTGGGCACGTCGTTGAGGATGGACAGGTTTTGCGTCGCCGCCGTGTTGATGCGGACATTGCCGAAATTGACCGGGGCGTTCTGGATCACCGGGTTGGCGTCGCGGAAGGCGGTCGCCTGCGCCTCGGAATGGGAGATGATGATGTCGCCGTTGAGCGTGTTCGTCCCCGACAGGAAATTGTCAAACCCCAGATGGATGGCGTTGACCGCCATGCTTTGGCTGTTCACGCCGTTGCCGGTCACCGTCTGCTCGTTGAGGATCAGGCTGACCCCGGTCAGGCCGAGCAGGCCCAGCACGTCCACATGAGTGTTGGGGGCCGGGTTGGCGGCCAGCCCCACGTTGACCAGCCCCAGCGTGCTGAGGACGGCATTCGTCAGATCCGCGCTGCCGGCGGCGCTCAGGCTGCCGAAATTGCCGTTGATGCTGGCGCTGGACTGCACCACGTCGGCGCTGAGGCCCAACAAGTTGGCAAACACCGACAAGCCCAGGTCGTCCACCGTGGCAGTGGCGCCGGTGGACTTGGCGCCGACCGTGCCATCCACGTCCGAGTTGGCGGTGGTGTTGATGATCCCCGTCCCTAGGTTCAGCACGGTTCCCGATATGACCGAGACGGAGGCGACGCTGTCGGCGTCGCTGTACGGCGCGGGCGCGGCACCCGACGAGGCCGGCAGCGGGCCGCTGCTAATGCCCACGTTAGGCAACAGGAATGGAGTCAGAGTCAGGTTGACCGATTCCCCATACGAGGAACTGCCGGTGGTGATGACCCGGGCGTGGCCGGCGCTCGCAAACGCCAGCAACATTAACCCGGAAACTAGGCGTGATATTCTGTTTTTTCTTGTGCGCATGGCAAGTCCTTAAAGTTTTTGTTTGCTAGGAATAAAACCATTTGTGCTTGGTCGATTAAGCCGTTAGACGTGAATAGGAGCAAGACTGAAAAACCTTTTAGAAAGCCTATGTGCGAGGAATATGTAATCCACCACAAAATCGCCGGAATGGTTATGGCCGGTTGGTTTTTCGTGTGGCATAAAGCATAGCCTGAATATTCGATAATCAACAAGGCGATATTTTATTGGTTTATTATCTATTTTTTCGAACAATGCCTAAAAATACCGTTGTCCGGGGGGCATACTAATATTGTTGGTTATGGCTATTGGCTCCAAAGGTGGGCGGCCATTTTCAGAAATGCTGTGTGGAATATGGATGGCGGAGAGGATGGGACGCTTTGGGCTGCCCTTTTCCCTTGATGGATGCGGGGGTTAAGGTCAGTGCCATTGCGTTAATGGCGGGGAGGCTTGGGGGGCGGTCCAGCCGTGGGAGGCGAGCATGGGTCCGGTTGTTGCGCGGCGGAATCCGCTGGAATCTCCCGCCGGGATTTCGCCGGGTGGGTAAGGCGTGAGGCTCCCTGTGGAAACCGGCGATTTTCGCGGGCTAAAAGCCGGCGTCCACAGGCATCTGCAAAGGCAAGAGGCCGGTTGGGTTGCTGTTGTGTCGTGGCCTGGCCTGGCCGGGGTCACATAGCCGACAGGCCGGTGGCGGGGCAATGCTGCGCAATGCCTGCGCGGATGATGTCGGCGAAGCGCAACGCGCCGGGGCCGGTTGTGTCGGGGTCGGTGAAGACCAGATACAGCGTCGTCCAGCGTTCCGCCCCTTCGCACAGTGGCAGCGGCTTCAGTTCCCCGGCTTCGAGTTCCGCACGGATGGTGTCCTCGGCATACCATGCGTAACCCAGCCCCATGCAGGCGGCGTGGATCGACGTGGCCTTGTGGTTCACCGTCCAACGCGGGCCATTCTTAAGCCGTCCCGACGTTGCCAAGCGTTCCTGGCCTCTGTCGTGGATCGTCAATTGGCGGTGCTGGCGCAAATCGTCCGGTGTCAGCGGCCGGCCCAGCCGGTGCAGCGGATGGTCGGGATGGGCCACCGCGATGAAGCGCGCCTGCATGAGGGGTTCGCCGATGAAGCCCGGCGGCACCGACGACCCGATGGCTAGATCGACATAGCCTTTCAGCAACGCATTCTCGATGCCGCCTGCCCCCGTCTCGATCAACTCGACGTGGATTTCGGGATGTTCCCCGGCAAACTGCGCGAAACATTTCAACAGCAGCCAAGTGGGGAAAACGGTGTCCACCGCCAGCCGCAATTCCGGCTCCCTGTTGTCGGCCAGGTTCGCCGCTATATGCTCCAAGTGCGCGGCTTGCTCCGTCAGCGTCTTGCCGCACCGGTAGAGTATTTGCCCGGCGTGGGTCAGCACCGCCTTGCGGCCAGTGACCTTGAACACCTCGACCTCAAGCAGTTTCTCCATTTTCTGCACGGCGTAAACCAGCGTCGATTGGCTTTTGTGGAGTTGTTCGGCGGCCTGCGCGTAGCCGCCGGCCTCCACCACGGAAACCAGGGTGCGCCATTGGTTTAGCGATATTTTTGTGGATGTGCCCATGTCAATCAAATCTCCAAATGTCCCAATACAGCGTTTTTAAACTTGACCAGTTACTTGCTAAAAATGCCGACCTACAAAAATTTTCAGTAAAAACAGCGAGTTGAGTTGTTGCATCAAAGATTTATTAGTACCATGTCAAATATAAAACCGCTGTAATTCTAGGCGGTTTCAAGCGCCACGGGCGAAAAGCGCGCAGCCAGCCAGCAATTATCATTTTGCTGAAAATCGTAGATTGAATTAGGTGCGCAGGGGGGATGCCGCCCGTTTATCGCAGAACGTGATGCGCACCGCAACCCAACCCAACACTATCTTTGGCCCGCCTGTTGGGTTACGGCGTGCGTCACGTTCGGGGGTGGAATCC
>CAZOTR010000102.1:0-9809 GCA_964582755.1 uncultured Methylococcaceae bacterium
TAGCCACGATTGATTGCGCAAGCAGACAGGCTGCCGCCTATGGGTTGGGGGCAGGCATTGGGGGTTTTGAAAAGGGGTTGCAGCCAGCGTAGGGTGGGCAGGCGTCTTTTTGCTTGCCCACCGATTGCGCCCAATTCCGCGTGGGCAAACGACAAAGCCGTTTGCCCTACGGCTCACGGCCATTAAGTTAAGGCATCGCGCTGACCGTAGGAGCGGCTTTTAGGCCGCGATTCTCGCAGCCTAAAGGCCGCTCCTACAACCGCTTTGCCGCCATTCCGCCGAGTAACGTAATGGCCGTGATACTACGGTTGCAAATTCGGCACTAGCTGGCGGTTAATCCGCGCTGGCAAAGGCAGCCTCAAAAGTGTTGGCAACAACTCCTAGGCGTCTGTTAGCGGCTGGATCGGAGGAATGGGTCTTCGGGTTCAACTCGCCATAATGGATTAGCCTGGCGCGCACGATGTTGCGGCTGATGCCCAGCAACTTGGCGGTTTGCAATTGGTTGTTTTGGCAGTATTTGTATGCCGTGCGCATAATCATATGCTCAAGCCACGCATATAACTCCGCATGGTCTTCCTCAAACAATGCCGTCAACACTTCTTCCAACGCATCCGCACGGTTCTGCGGCTTGGCGCTTGGGGCGGCGGGCCGCATTTCGAGGCGGCTTAGATGCAGATGGGCCGGTTGCACCCAATCGTCTTGGCAGACCAGCACCGCGTGATGGATCACATTTTCCAATTCGCGGATATTGCCGGGCCACGGATGGGCCAGCAAGGTGCTTTCGGTCGCCGGGGCGAGATGTGCTTTCGGCGTGCCCAGCCTATGGGTGTATAGATTCAAGAAATGCCGGGCCAACGGCAGTATGTCGCCGGGCCGGCTGCGCAACGGCGGCAATTCCAACACCGCGACGCTGAGGCGGAAATAGAGATCCTCACGGAAGCGCGACGCCGCGACAGCGTCTTCCAAATGCACATTTGTCGCCGCCACCAAGCGCACATTGATCGGTACCGGCTTGCGTGAGCCGACGCGCACAACCTCACGCTCTTGCAAGACCCTAAGCAATTTCACTTGGATCGAAAGCGGCAAGTCGCCAATTTCATCCAAGAATAAAGTTCCGCCGTTGGCTGCCTCAAACCAGCCTTCCTTGCTGCTGAAGGCCCCGGTGAACGCGCCTTTTTCATGGCCGAACAATTCGCTCTCGATCAAGGAATCGGTCAAGGCGCAGCAATTGACGGCTATGAACGGCCCTTCCGAGCGTTTGCTCAGTTGATGCACATGGCGGGCGATCAATTCCTTGCCGGTGCCGGTTTCGCCGATAATCAGGATATTGGCTTCGCTAGGGGCGACTAATTCAATGCGCCGCAATAAGGCGCTGGATTTCGGATCCTCAAACACCAAGGCCGTGGCGCGCACGGACAAGGACATTTGATGGGGATTGGGAAACGTCAAAAGTGTCATTGGATAAATCCTAATCAAACCAAGGTGACACTATATTTTGCAAGCTATTTAGCGTCCAATAGCGATTGGACCGAAGCTTAGAACAAAAGCTTGCCGGTCCCATAAAACCCATGGACAAAACGCACAACACATATTTTTTGGGCACGGCCAACCGGCCTAGGCGCGTGCCTAGGCCGGCATGGACGGCTTATCGGTCGGTCGGCGGCACCAAGCCTTCTTCCAGCGCCCGCTGGTAAAGCCCGCCCATGTTCCATTGCTGCTTCCAGACGCCAGGGCCTAGGTCACGCGAGCCGCCGATGGACTCGGCGAGGATTTGCAGCCGCGCGCCTTCCTCCAAGATCAAGATGTACTCGGCCAGTTCGCGCAGCCCTTTCTTGCCCCACACCGTCGAACCGCCGTTGGCCTCCAAGATGGCTTGCGTATGCGGGTTTTCGGCGATCTTGTCGAGGATGAAATCGACTTCTTGCTGGCGGCGGTCGATGTAGACCGGGATTTCCTTGAACAGCTTGAAGCGGATCACCGGCACATAACGGATCGGCAGGCTGCGGTGGGTCTGCGCCCAGGCGCCGAGATGCGGCGTGTGGACATGGGAAATCGTCGTGACATCGGCGTGTTGCTGGAACAGCTTCAGGTAGCGGGTCGCGCCGAACGGGCTTTTGCCCTGGTAGAGCGTGCCGTCGAAACCGACGACGGTCGCGCCGATCTCCTTGTCTTGGTCGAACGGCCCCGGGTCGTTGACGATGACGAGCTTGTCTTCGTTCGGCACGCGCTGGACGAAACCGACCGTGCCTTGGGCCGTGGTCGTGCCGGTCTGGCGGAACGCCTTGAAGACCCGCGTGGCCTCTTGGACGGTTTGGTCAACGAAAGCCCGCGTTTCGGGCGACAATACAGGCAGGTTGGTGACAGGAACTGACATGATAATTACCTTAGAAAGATGGATTGGTGGGAGTGGGCCGCTTGGATTGATAGCCAGGGCTTGGGCGCGGGACAGAAGCCCGCGCGCCCAAAAAACGCCCCGTGTCGGTTGCGCCCCTCTTCGGAAAGAGGGGCGGGTTGGCCATTAACCGACCGCCCTCAGCGTGGCCGAGCCGGAAGGCCGCCCTTTGACCAAGGGCAGGACTTCTTCGCCGACGCGGTAGGCTTCTTCGAGATGCGGCGTGCTGGCGAGGATGAAGGCATCGGCCCCCAGCCTGACCAGGTCGTCCAGCCGCTCGGCGACTTGCTCGTAGCTGCCGACGATGCCCTGCGTTTGCCCGCCGCGCAACAGCCCGAAGCCCGACCAGATGTTCGGCGCGGTGATCAAATCCTTGTAACTGTTGACCGTGGCCGGGCGGAAGCCGCGCTGGCGCGCCGCGCCGACCGACTCCGAGCGTTCGCCAGTTCCCTGGAAGCGGGCCAAAGCCTCCGGCGAGACGTTCTCAAAGCCTTTGCGGATTTCCTCCCAAGCTTCCTCCTCGGTCGGGCGGGCGAGGATGTCCACGCGCACGGCGGTCTTGATCTTGCGCCCTAGCGCGTCGGTGCGCTCCTTGACGCGGGCGAACTTGTCGCGCAGCGCGTCGAACGGCTCCAGCCAAGACAGGTAGTAATCGGCGTGTTTCGAGGCCGAGGCCAAGGCCGCGTCGGAGGAGCCTGAGAAATAAATCTCCGGGAAGTCTTCCTCGGACAGCGGATCGGGCAGGCCGGCGTTTTCGACTTTGTAGAATTTGCCTTGATAGGAGAACGGCCCGCCGCGCCAGACGCCGCGCACGATGTCGAGGAATTCGGTGGTGCGGGTGTAGCGGTCGTCATGCGGCACCGAATCGCCCCACCACAATTGCTGCGGCCCGCCGCCGCCGGTGATGATGTTGTACAAGGCCCGCCCGCCGGTCGCCCGTTGCAAGCTGGCGGTCTGCCGCGCCGCGACGACCGGATTCAAAAAGCCCGGCTGGAACGGGATCATGAAGCGGAAGGTCTTCGTCTCCCGCGCCAGGAACGACGAAATCACCCAAGGCTCGTCGGTGCTGGGGAACGACGGGATCAAGCCGCCTTGGAAGCCTGAGATTTCCGCCGCGCGGGCGATTTCGGCCAAGTAGTCAATATAGCTCGTGCCGTCCTCGCCGCCGCTTAGGCCCGGCTTGGTCAGGTTGTCATTGCCGGGGAACCAGTCGCCGCGCCAAGGCTTGCGGTTGCGGTGCGAACTCGGTTCGCCATGGGTCGGAATGCGCCAGAAAACGTCTATGGTCATGGGATTCTCCTCGATGAATGCTTAGGCGGCTTTCGCCAAACGGGTGCTGATGCGCGAACGGACGACCGGCAACACCTGTTCGCCGACGCGGTAAGCCTCTTCAAAATGTGGGATCGCGGCGAGGATGAAGCTGCTGATGCCCAGCTCGGCGTACTTCAAAAGCCGCTCGGCGACGGTGCCGTAGCTGCCGACCAACGACGCCTTCGCGCCGGTGCGCTCGGTCGCGAACCCGGCCCAAAGGCCTGGCGCGACGACCGGGTCGGTCGTGCCGACGGCGCGGCCCGTCTGCGCCAGATAGCGCCTGGCGTCGTGGATCGCCTCGCCTTCGGTTTCGCGTGCCAGCACGTCGATGCGCAGGCCAAAGCGCAGGCTGCGCCCTTGCGCCGCGGCGAGTTGCCTCAACTCGCCCAGCGTGAACGCCAGCTCTTCCACCGGCGCGGCGTCCAACACATGCACATCGGCCCAGCGCGCCGACAGCGCCAGCGCCTCGGGGCTGTTGCCGGACAAATAAACCTGCGGCACCGGGCGGTTCGACAGGGGTCCGTTGAAGCCGCCTTCCAGCACTTCAAAGAACTTGCCTTTAAAGCTATAAGGCGATTGCGTCAGCACGCCTTTTGCGACCTCGACGAACTCGCCGATGCGCGGCAACAGCTCCGCCGCGTCGGCAAAATCCCCGTGTCGGCGGCGCGTTTCGGCGTCCGGGCCTGCGCTGAGCTGCCAGGCGAAGCGGCCGCCGGTGAAACGCTGGAAGCTGGCGGCGTTCTTCGCAGCATATACGGCAGAGCCCCGCGAAGCCTCGAACTCGGTGAGGAACTTCAGCTTTTGCGAGGAGCGGGCGAGATAGCCTGCGACGATCCAGGACTCGTCGCCTTCCAAGTCGTTTTGAATCTGGATGCCGTCGAAACCGGCCAAATCCGCCGCCCTGGCAATCTGGTGCAAATGGTCGAGGAAGTTGAACGCCTTGCCCCTAGGGTCGCTGACGCCTTCGGTGAACGGCGGACGGGCCAAGCCAGTGCGCTCGCCCCGGCGCTGATGGGTGGCGTCGCCGTGGCGGCCATCGCCGCTGGTCGGCAGTTGCCAAATGAATTCAATCGTCATCGTATTACCCCCTCTAATGGTTCGGTGGTTTGGGTTTGGAAAAGGGCCAAGCGTCGGTTTAGAAGAAGCGCGCATTCAGTTGCAAGCCCAGCGTCAGCGGCTGTCCGTACATCTGGTAGCCCGCATTCAGGCTGCCCGGCGTCGGGGTCAGGCTGTGGTTCAAATAAGTGGTGTTGAGCGCGTTGTTGACATAGCCGGTCAGGCTGTATTTCTCGTCGTTGCTGGCCAAGGTGGCGCGGAAGTTCAGCAGCGAATAACCGCCCTGGTATAAACCCCGGTAAGGCGTGTCAGAGGTTTGGAAGTTGACGTAGAAATACTGCGGCGAGGTGTAGCGCCAGTCGCCGCTTAAGACGAGGTGCGTGTTGCCGGGAAACTGGTAAGGCACACGGTAGTCGGCCTGCAAGAAACTGGTGAAATGCGGGGCGCGCACCATCTCGTTGCCGACCAAGATTCGGTTGAGCAGCGGCACGCCGGTTTGGTTAATGTTGCTGACATCATCAAAGCGGGTGTCCAACAGGCCGATGTTGCCGGTCAGGTGCAAGTCTTGCCAGGGCAAGGCTTCGACTTCAAATTCAGCGCCTTGCGAATGCGCGGCGTTGACATTGTAGATGTAACCGGTCGGCGAGCTAGGCACCGCCGGATTCGGCACGGCGGTGATGTTCAGCTGGTCGTTCTGGTAGTCGTAGTAAAACAAGGTGGCGTTGGCCTTCAAACGGTTGTTGAACCAACCGGTCTTCGCGCCCAACTCGTACGACATGATGGTTTCCGGCTTGATGACCGAATTGAGCACCGACAAGGTCGACGCGCCGGTGTTGAAGCCGCCGGACTTGGCGCCGCGCGCATGCTTGAAGAACACCATGTCGGTGTCGTTGATCTTCCACTGCGGGGTAACGTCATAGGTGAGCAAATCCCAGGAATAGCTCTTTTTGCCCAGGAAGTTGGTCGCGTTGGCTGTGGCCGGATTGTTCACCGTGTACGGGCTTAACGCCACCGGGGCGGGCAAATACTTCGGGTTGACCGATTTCCACCAGTTGGTCGTGTCATAAAACAGCGGATTGCTGGCGACCGCGCCGTTGCCGGCCACGCCGCCGGCATTCAACGCGCCGTTGTAATTCAACGTGCTGGTCGCAGCCAACGCGCCGGTCGGCAACCTGGCTTGCTGGCGCAACATGTCGACATCTTTGGATTCGTGCGTATAGCGCAGGCCAAACGTACTCAACAACTGGTCGGTGAAATTGAAAGTGTGGCTGGTGAAAATAGCGAAACTTTGGTCGTCGTGCTGGTATTGGCTGTTGGAATAAGCCTGCTGCCCGGCCAAGCCCGACAAGCAGCCGCCGCCGTTGGGCAAGGCCGCGATCTGTTTGGTCGTCAGGCCGACGCCGCAAGGCAAGGTCGAGGTCGTGGACGTGGAGTCGATATGCTCGTAGAAATAATGCAGGCCCGCGATCCAGTTCCAGCGGTCTTCCTTGGGTGAGGCCAGACGGAATTCTTGCGACACTTGCCATGAGCTTTGCGGGCTTTGCGCGCTGCTGCCGTAGGTTGACGAACTCCAATCCTCGTAGCCGGTGATGCTGGTCAGGGCATAACGGTCGAATTTTTGCGTCAGATTGAGCAAGGCACCTTTCTGGTTCACCTTGTTCTCGGTGACGACCAGCCGCCTGGACGAGCTGATGACATTCGGGTCGAGGCTGGGGCGGTTGGTGAAGCCGGTCAAGGGGTCTTTGTAAACCACGCCGGTCACCGGATTGACCGCGTCCGTGTTGAGGGTCTGCACCGTGCCTTGGTTGTCGTAAGTGCGGTAATGCACATTGAACAAGGCTTCCAGGTCCTTGGTGGGCTTGGCGAGGAACGACAGCCTGAACATCGCATCGTCCCAGCCGCCCTGGCTCTGGCCGGTGAAGGTGCGGGTGGCGGGGTCCAAGGTGTTGAAACGCCCGTCTTGGTGGTCGTAATGGAACGCGGCGCGGGCGGCGATCCATTCGTTCAGCTTGGCGCCGTAGCCGCCCTCGGCGATGTAGTTGTTGTATGTGCCATAGACCAGCTTGGCGTAGCCCTCCTGGCTTCCCGTCAAGGTCGGCTTGCGCGACTCCACGTCGATGGCGCCGCCGGTCGTGTTCTTGCCCCACAAGGTGCCTTGCGGCCCGCGCAGGATCTCCACCCGCTCCAAGTCGAACAGCGGGAAGCCGGTCGAGGTGGAGTTGCTCATGTAAACCTGGTCTTGGTAAAAGCCGACCGGGTTGGTCAAGTCCAACTGCTGCTGCCCGGTGCCCACGCCGCGAATCCACCAGCGCGGACGGCCATGGAACTGGGTGCCTGCCGAAGCGTTCGGCACGTAGTTCAACACCTCGCCGGCGGACCGGCCTATGTTCTGGTCGGCCATCCTGCGGCCACTCAGCACCGTGATCGCGCTCGGCACTTTTTGCGCCGACTCCTTGCGCTTGTTCGCAGTCACCGTCACCTCGCCCAATTGCTTGGGGTTGGACTCGGCCAGCTCCGCCGCCTGCTCTTCGGCCTTGAAATCCTCCGCGTTGGCGTCGGCAGGCGCAGCTTCGGCAGCCCCCGCTTGCGGCGCGGCGACCTGGGCGGGGGAAACCGACCCCGGCCTTGGCCCGCGCGCCCATTCCTCGCGGGTGATGATGCCATCGCCATTCCAATCGTAAGCCGAGAAGGCATCCCCTGCCGCCGCTTCGGCGGGTGGCGGCGGCGCCGGGCGGCGGGCTTTGGCCTTGCTGGCGCTTTTGGCCTGGCCGGACGCCGCTTTGCCGGATTTCCGCGCCGGCTCAAGCGTTTCTTCGGCCCAGGCAGTCCCGCCAGCCACGCACAAATACGCCAGCGCACTTAACCCCAGAGAAAGATCCAAGCCCCTAGGCTTGGCGCTTTTCGTTATTTTATTGTGTTTCATAGGCTGCTCTTTAATCAATGATTTTCCCGGATAAAACGCCAATAAAAAGACATGGCAAGTGTTTTTGTGCCGGTCACGGAAGGTATTTAATATGTATTCATGAACCATGCCAAAATAATATGTTGGCGTTCTAACCGCGCTTATGCGGCGGCAACACAAACCCGGAAAAACGTTCTTGCTGAATCCTCAACAGGGGTGTTTGCAGGCTGTTGCGTCAGCACCACCTTCGGCCACAGGGCTAGAGTTTAAGCAAGGTGACCTAGGCGTTTTCGTCAAGCAGCGAAACACGCATGCCAAGCGGCTGTTATTTGGCACAATTTCTGCCTGATAGATTCCTCGTTTACCACTTCAATATAAGGCATGACGATGAGTTCAAAATTAGACACCCTCTGGTATACCCGCTGCCCCGTCCCGACCGGACTGGGCATCGCCGTGCAAAAAGGCTGGCTCGAAGAAAGCTTTTCCAGCCAAGGCACGACGATACAGTCGCTGCGGGAATCTAATGACAAAGCCGTGCGGGAATCGCATTTCGACCATACCTTGCAAAACTCTGTCCGCCATGGCGGCAACATTCCCGCTATTTGGGCGCGGTCGGTCGGCAGGGAAACCCGCGTGCTGGGCCTTTCCTGGTCGGATGAAACCCAGCGCATACTGACGCTTGCGGAGACGGGCATCCGCTCTGTCAAGGATTTGAAGGGGCGCAAAGTCGGCCTGCCGAAATGGGTCAACGTGCAGATCGACTTCTCCAGGGCGCAGGCCATCAGGGGCTTGGAAAATGCGCTGAAAACCGAAGGCTTGGCGGTGGCCGATGTGGAAACCGTCGATTTGGAAATCGGCGCGGGCCATAGCGACGAACCGGCGCAGCGCCTCGCCGGCACGCAGTTATTCGGCGGCAGGCGCAGCGGCGGGCAGAATGCCGAATTGGTGGCGTTGATCCGGGGCGAAGTCGATGCGATTTTCTTGAAAGGTGCGCACGCAGCAGCGGCGGCGCAACAATTTGGCTTGGTCACAGTCATCGACACCGGGATTCACCCCGACCCGCTGATCCGCGCCAATAATGGAACGCCTAGAACCTTGAGCGTCGATTTGAACTTGATCGAAAACCATTTCGACGCGGCGGAACGGATTGTCGCAAACGTCTTGCGGGCGCAAGAGTGGGCTAGAAGCCATCCTGATGAGACGCGCAGGTTCTTGGCGCGGGAAACCAATAGCAGCGAGTATTATGTGAGCCTCGCTTACGGCGAAAACGCCCACCAGCGCCTGGACACCGACCTTTCCGAGCAGAATATCAACGGACTGCAAGATTTCAGCGATTTCCTATATCGCTGGGGCTTCCTGCCGAATCCGGTTGATGTCAGAAGCTGGATTGACGAACGACCCTTGCAAGCGGCTTTGTCTGGATTAAAAGCAGCAGCTTGATCGATAAAAAAACCGCCCCCTGCTTGTGGCAGGGGGCGGTTTTTTATTCTGCCCTGTTGATGGTTTTGGTTTGTAGGGGCGAATTCATTCGCCCCGTCTGCTTGCCCAATGTTATCCCATAATCAACCTGCCTTCGCCAACACCAATTCCCCATACAGGCTTTCCTCGTACGCCCGGTAAAGATTGGCGTAATGCCCGCCGGCCTTGATTAAGGCGTGGTGCGGGCCGGTTTCGACCAAGGCGCCTTGTTTGATGACCGCGATGCGGTCGGCGTCGCGGATCGTCGCCAAGCGGTGGGCGATGATAATCGCGGTGCGGCCTTTGCACAGCGTGCGCAAAGCCCGCTGGATGCGGCGTTCGGTGTGGACATCGACCGCGGAGGTGGCCTCGTCCAACACCAGGATTCCGGGGTTGGCCAGATAAGCCCGCACCAGGCACACCAACTGCCGCTGCCCGTGGCTGAGTTGCGCGCCCAGCGGGCCGACTTCGGTGTGGTAGCCATGCGGCAGGCGCTCCAACACTTCATCGGCGCCCAGTTCGCGGGCGGCGGCAATCAGTTGCCCGTCGCTGGCGTCCGGCGCGGCCAGCCGGAGATTGTCGAGGATAGAACCGGAGAACAGCACATTGTCCTGTAGCACAACGCCGACATGCCGCCGCAAGCTGCGTTGCGCCAAGTCGCGCACATCAACGCCGTCGATGCTGACGGCG
>CAZOTR010000102.1:9909-15832 GCA_964582755.1 uncultured Methylococcaceae bacterium
CCGCAAGCTGCGTTGCGCCAAGTCGCGCACATCAACGCCGTCGATGCTGACGGCGCCGTCTTGCACTTCGTAAAAGCGCGTCAGCAATTGCACCAGGGTGCTTTTGCCATGGCCGGTCGGCCCGACAATCGCCAGCACCTGGCCGGCCGGGACATGCAAATCCAAGTTGCGAATCACCGGCTTTAGCGCGTTCGGCTCATAGGCGAAGCGCACGCGCTGGAAGCTCACCTCGCCGCGCACCGCCGGCAGGTGGATCGCGCCTTCGGCGTCTTGGATTTCCGGCGCCGTGTCCAGCAACAGGAAAATCCGCTGCGCCGACGCCGCGCCGGTCGCGTAACGCTCGAACAAATCGCTTAATTCTTGCAGCGGCCCCAGAAACAGGAACACATAGAACAGGCTTTCGGTCATCTGGCCGAAGCTGATCTCGCCCAAGGCGATGCCGCGCGCGCCGACCAGCAACAGCAACACCATGCCGGCCGTCGTCAGCAAGCCGGTGAACGGCAAGAACCAGCCGGAACGGACATTGCCGCGCACCAAAGACCAGTTGAACTCGTTGACCAGGCTTCGGTAATAGATGCGGTTGGGTTCTTCCTGCACGGTCTGTTGGATCAAGCGGACGCCGGACACGGTCTCAACCAGATGCGCCGTGAAGCGGCTGCGGTTCTCGGCGACAATCGCCCAGTTGCGTTCGGAAATGCGCTTGAAGCCTAGCGTCCCCAGCACCAGAAACGGCACCACGCTGGCCAGGCTGTAGAACAGCAGCGGCGAGATGTGCCACAGCATCAGTGCGGCGACAATCGAGCGCAGCAGCGCCGACAGCAATTCCGGCGGGCCTTGGATCAACAAGGGCTCCAGGCTGTCCACGTCGCGGTCGGCGCGGGAAATGATGCGGCCGGCCTTGGTGCGGTCGAAATAGCGCACGCTCAAGGACTGCACATGCGTGAACACGTTGATGCGCAGCGCGTTCAGCACGCGGATCGCCGCCGACCCGGCCAGGTATTGCGACAAGCCCGCCAACGCAAACCGCGCCACCCAGGTCAAGGCCATGCCCAAGGCCAGCCATTGCACGGTCGCGTAATCGACGCGCCAGCCATAATCCGTCCTGGCCAAGCCATGGTCGATCAATTGGCGGATCAGCCACGGCCTTAGGAAAATCGCCGTGACCAAGAGCAACTCAATCGCGACGACCGCCGCGACGCGCCGGCGGACCGGCTTCAGCAACGGCAGCAGACGGAAAAACATGCCACGGTTCAAGGACTTCTTCGCGAAGACCTCTTCCATCTCGATGTCGCTTAATACTTTGGTGCGGATGTTCTGAGCCATGTCATGCCTCTTCCAAGCCCAGCAAATCGCGGTAAGCGGCGTTGCCTTGGGCCAGTTCCTGATGCGTGCCTTGCGCGGCGACCTTGCCGCCGCCTAGCATCAACACGCGGTCGGCCAGCAGGATCGTCGACAGTTTGCTGGAAATGATGATTAAGGTGGTGCCCCGCTGCGGGCCTTTCAGGCGGCGGATATTGCGCAAAATCGTCTGTTCGGTGACGGCGTCCAACGCGCTGGTGGCGTCGTCCAAGACCAGAATATCCGGCTTGGCGAGCAGGGCGCGGGCCAGGGTCACGCGCTGGCGTTGTCCGCCGGACAAGGTCACGCCACGGTCGCCTAGGCGCGTTTCCAAGCCCTGCGGCAAGCCCTCGACCACCTCCGAGGCGGCGGCCAATGCCAAGGCTTCGTGCAGTTCGGCGTCGGTCGCGTCGGGCTTGGCCAGACGCAAATTGGCGGCGAGGCTGTCGGAAAACAGAAAGCTTTCCTGCGGGGCGACATGGACGCGCTTGCGCAACGCGGCCAAGTCGGCGCGGCGCACATCGCGCCAGCCGGTTTCATCCGAGCCGACCGCCAGCAAGCCCTCGTCCACATCCAGCAGGCGCGGAAACAAGCTCGCCAAGGTGCTTTTGCCTGAGCCGGTCATGCCGACTATCGCGACGACTTCGCCCGGCTGAACCGACAAGGACAAGCCGTGCAAAATGTCCGCGCCGCCGCCCGGCGTCGCGACGCTGACATCGGTCAGCTTCAAGCCCAACGGGCCTTGCGGCAAAGGCTTCTGCCCGCCGGCGAAGGCCGGTTGGGCATCCAGCAATTCCCAGATGCGGCCCGCCGACGAACGGGCGTCGGCGAAGGTCTGCATGATGCGGCCTATGCCCTCGACGCGGAACACCAAGGTCGTCGCGGTCAGCAAGGACGCGACCAGCTCGCCTAGGTTGATCTGCCCGGCGGCGACCAATTCCGCGCCATAAACCAACACCCAGACATGGCCCATCGCGACGACGGCCTGCGGGAACGGGATACGCGACGCCGAATAGGCCAAGGCTTGCCGGGCCTGTTCGGCAAAAACCGCCACTTGCCCGCTGAAACGGCTGGCGCGGTCGGGTTCGACCGCGAACGCCTTGATGACGCGCACGCCATTGATGCCCTCGGACAAGTCCTGGTTGACCTGGTCATAGGCCGCGCCGACGGCACGGTCCAACGCGACCAAACGGTCGGTCTCCGAGACAAAAATCACGATGCCTAACAGCGTCAACGCCAATGGCACCAGCCCCAATGACACGTTGTACCAACACAGCAGGCCGATGGAGGCGACGATGACGAGGCCGGTGTCGAAGACCTGCCGCCAGAAGCTGACCAAGGCGTCGCGCACCTTGTCGGCGTCGCGGGTCGTGCGCGTGACCATTTCGCCGACGCCATGCTGCCAATGGAAGCCCAGATCCAGCCGCTGCACCTGCGCCAAGATGCGTTCGCGCAAGATCGACAGCAGCTCTTGGCCGATAATCAACGCCAAAACGCCGGCGAAATACTGCACGATGCCCCGGCCCAAGGCCACGGCGGCCAAGACCGCCAGCCAATGCAGCGCGACCGAATAATCCAAGCCACCATCGGCCTGCTTGACGACGGCCTTGCCCAATTCGACATCATGCACGGCACGGCCTATCAGCCATTGCTGGCCTGACAGGCTGACATTGACGACGGTGAACAAAAACGCCGTCAGCCAAAACCGCTTCGGCATCTCGCGGTAAATCCCTAAGCAACGCCATAACGGATGCGCGTCAACCATGGCCCACCTCTTTGACGGCATCGGCCGGCTGGGCCTTGGAGTTTTCATCGAGCAAATCCGCGAGGATCTCGTCCTTGAGCCGGTGGAACAGCGGGCTGGAACGGTCACGCGGATGCTCCAACGGCACATTGACGATGCGCTTGATGCAGCCAGGATTCGCCTGCATCACCACGACCCGGTCGCCCAAGAACAGCGCCTCTTCGACATCATGCGTGACCATGATCATCGTGCTGCGGTGTTCGATCCAAATGCGCTGCAACTCGGCCTGCAAATAAAGCCGCGTCAGCGCGTCCAAAGCGCCCAGCGGCTCATCCAACAGCAGGATTTTCGGCTCGTTGACCAAGGCCCGCGCAATCGCGGCGCGTTGCGCCATGCCGCCGGAAAGCTGGTGCGGATAGGCCGATTCAAAGCCTTGCAAATTGACGCGGGCAATATGGCCGGCGACGATTGCGGCCCTTTCTTGCGCGGGCAACGGTTTGTTGATCAACGCAAACGCGATGTTTTCGGCCACCGTCATCCACGGAAACAAACGGTGGTCTTGGAACACGATGCCCCGGTCGGTGCTGGTCGAGGTGATGGGTTTTCCATCCAGCACAATCCGGCCTTGATACTCGGTATCCAAGCCAACGACCAAGCGTAAAATCGTCGATTTGCCACAGCCACTAGGGCCGACGATGCTGACAAACTCGCCGGCTTGGATGGTCAGGTTAATATCATCCAATACCTTCAGGCTGCGGCCTTTCAGCGGATACGCCTTATGCAGCGACTGGATATTGAGTTCGCCCAGCGAAGATTTGCTGGCGCGGCTGAAATCAGGATGGATTAGATTGCTCATGCCTGTTGACTGGGTTATCGGGTGACACGCCAGCGCAGCAAATGCTGGCTGAAACGATTAAAGGCGCTGTTCATCAACAAACCGGCCACGCCGATGCTGGCGACGCAAACGATCACAATATCCATGCGCGCCGACATTTGCGCGGTTTGCATCAAACTGCCCAGCCCTGGCCCGGCGGTGAACAGCAATTCGCTGCCTATGGTCGAAATCCACGCAAAGGCCAAAGCCTGCAACAAGCCAGTGAACATGAACGGCAACGCGCTTGGGATATAAATATGGCGGTACAACTGCCAGCGGTTCATGTCAAGAACCAAGCCAACTTCGAGATGATGCTTTTCGACATTCTTCAAACCTTCATAAGTGTTTAACACCATCGGATAAAACGAGGCCAGACAAACCATCAAGGTTTTTGCCAACAGCCCGTTGCCAAACCACAACCCTATCAAGGGTATCCAGCCTAACAACGGCACCTGCCGGACGGTATGGAAAACCGGGCCGATTAACTTGTCACAAAACCGGTTTAGCCCCATCAAAGACCCCAAGGCCAAACCGATGCCGCCGCCTATCAACAAACCGGTCGTCGTCGTGCGCAAGCTAGCCAGCAAATTGCTTGGCAATTCCCCATTGAGCAAGACTTCATACAGGCTTTTGGCAATGTCCTCCAATGGCACGAACGCCAGCGCATGGGCCGCGCTCTTGCGCGAAGCCAGCTCCCAAGCCACCAGCAACAAGATCGGCAAAACCCATGCCTTCAGTGGTTTAGGCAGCCCTGCCGGATGCTTAAATAATGCGGTCACGGGCTGTCACCTTGCCTTCCAACGCACGAGTCGGCTTTCAATCAGTTTGAATCCACGATCCAAACCAAAGCCTATCAGCCCGGTGATAAACACACCGACGACGACGATGTCCATGCGGAACATCTGCCGCCCCCATTCCATCATCTGGCCGATGCCGGAATCGGCGGCGAGCAATTCGGCGGCGACCAACACCATCCAAGAACGGCTTAAACTGAGGCGCAAGCCGGTTAATATCTGCGGCACCGTGGCCGGTATGACCACGTTTCTGAGCAAGGGCAAGACGGGGCATTGATAAACCTTCGCCACTTCAAAAAACGGCTTTGGCAAGCCACGCACACTGTCATAACTGGCGAGTGCGACAGGGAAGAAAGCGGCTTTCGCGACGATGATGATTTTGAAGGTTTCTTCGATGCCAAAAATCAAAATCAGCATCGGGATGAACGCAATCGAAGGCACTTGCCGGATGCCGTTGAATAGCGGCAGGCAATAGGCTTCAAACGATCGGGAAAGGCCCATCAAGATGTCAAATGACAGCCCCAAAAAAGCCCCGCTCGAAAATCCAATCAACAGCCTGCCTAGGCTTTTCGACAAGTGTTCTTGCAATTCCCCGCTTTCCGCCAACTCGGCTGCGGCTTGCATGACATTGAGCGGCGAAACTAACAATTGCTCAGGCAGCCATTGGGTTTGGGTGATTGCCATCCATGCCAGGATCAAAACAGCAGGCATCGCCAGCGACACGGCATTTAAGCTGGCCGATGGCTTTTTGACGAAAGATAATGTGCTCATGGCAATAATACCGATGAAATTTCAGTTATCGCAATACATAGCACATATCAGGCCAGCCGATCTATGTGGCATTTGCCGATCTTTTTGGCGTTGATTGTTTCTGCGGAAACACCGGGTGCTAAAAAATCAACAGCACTGCCCATCTGATGTTGGTGGAAGAACAGTGCTTATGTTTAGCTTCATGCAAGCTGCTGAAGCCTTGTTTCAGATTAGACAGCCAAGCGATTTGGACACACTAACTGGAGCGTCTTAAAGCCTGAAAAATCGTGTGATTAGGCGATGGCACGGACTATGCCATAAGCTGCTTTGGGTTTGGTCTGCGTGTTTTTCTGGAGCAAAAGAACACGCAGCCACGCCCTGTGCCAAAACTCTCAACGCTTACCCAAAGGAATACTTTATGAG
>CAZOTR010000103.1:0-6335 GCA_964582755.1 uncultured Methylococcaceae bacterium
ATTCATGGACCGACAGCATCCAGCGGGCGACCAGCACGGGCGCGGCGAGCAGGAAGGTCCAGTAAGGCAGCCAGCCGCCCAGCGCCAGGAAGAAATGCGCGTAGAGCAGGCCCAGCGCGGTTAGGCTGGCGCGGGTGAAATGTCCCGCGTCGCCGTCGGTGATGAGATAGGCGGCGGGAATCTGACGTTGCTTGGAGGGTTCTTTGACCATGGCGGCGCGCCTTGCTGGACAACAATTTGATTTCAGTCTGCGCCTTGCAAAGCGCCTTGGCAACCGCTGCCTTGGCCGGCCGTGCAGCCGTAGCAATGGCCGGCCACCCGGATCGGCAGGCCGGTGAAATCGAGGCCGGCCAGATCGGACAGGTGGGGCCGCTGGCCTTGCCCGCATCCGATGGGCAGGGTTAGCATCTGGTTGAAGTCGCAATCGTAGGCGAAGCCCTGCCAATCGACGCTCAACAAGCTGCGGCACATGACGCCGGCGAGGTTGGCCCCGTCATGCGCGTTTTGCAGCAGGCGCAGATAAGGCTCGAATTGCCCCTGGGACACCAGCAGGCTGCCGAAGCGCTGGATCGGCATGTTGGCCAGGGTGAGCAGCCGGTTGAAGACGATGCCGAAACGCCCGGCCAGCTCGCGTTTGTAGGCGGCCTCCAGCTCCGCCTGCGGCGGCGGCAGCACCGGCCCTTGCGGGTTGAACACCAGATCCAGCGCCAAGCCGCTGCCTTCGTGGCCATAGCCCAAGGCGTTGAGCGTTTGCAATCCGCGCACACTGGCGGCGAAAACGCCGTCGCCGCGCTGCCTGTCCACAGTGTCCTCCAAATAGCAGGGCAGCGAGGCGACGACGGCGACTTGGTGCGCGGCCAGAAACCCGGCCAGATCTTCCTGGCCGGGTTCTTCGAGTATGGTCAAATTGCAGCGGTCGATGACTTTCACGCCCAAGGCGCGGGCGGATGCCACCAGATGGCGGAAATGCGGGTTGAGTTCCGGCGCGCCGCCGGTCAGATCCAGCGTGCCGAGTTTTTGCTTGGCCAGGAAAGCCAGCACCGTGTCCACCGTTTCCCGCGACATTGTTTCCGTCCGCGTCGGCCCGGCGGCGACATGGCAATGGACGCACGATTGGTTGCAGCGATAGCCTAGGTTGGCCTGCAAAGTCTCCAGGCGCGTCCGCGCCAAGGCCGGGAAGCCGATGTCCAGGAGCAGGGGCAGGGTGGGGCGCATGGGGTGGGCGTCAATAAACCGGCCCGGTTGTTAAGACCGGGCCGGTTGGGCGCTTAGGCCCTAAGCCATTGCGCGATGGCGGTGTGTTGGAATTCCACGCTTTTGAAGAACAGCTTGAACACGCCTTTGTTCCAGGCGAGGAAGGCCCGTTCCTCAAACCAGCGCGGCAGCAGGCGGAAGGCATGCAGCGCGACCATGGCGTATTGGATGGCCAGGGAGAAGATGCTGCTGTCCAGCGTGGACAGCAATTCCATCGAGCGCCGCCGGCCGGTGGGGCTGTTGCGCCAATAGGAGAAGATGCACTGGTTGAGCAGCATGGCTTCCGGCGTCTGCGCCAGGAAAGCCTCGCGCAGTTCCTCGGCGAGGGTGCGGCGGGTCAGTTGCAGGCGGTCGCCGATGCGGGCGTAGCGCTTCAAGGCGGCGGCGAAGTTGAATTCATTGCCGCGTTTGGTGTCGCGCAGGGCGTCGCGCAAAACCAGGGCGTCCTTGACGGCGGCGGTGATGCCGGAGGCGGTCAGCGGGTGGCAGCAGCCGCGCGCGTCGCCGACCAGGGCGAAGTTGCTCTTGACGCTGGTCTCGGGAATGATGCAGAAATTCGCCGCCGCCAGCGGTTTGTTGTCGGCCAGATGCTGTTCGACCGCCTCCCGCAGCGCGTCGGGAAAGAAACTCAGGTGGCTCTTGACCGATTCCTTGGAATCGGCGTCCTTTAGCACTTCAAACATGATCCGCGCCCGGCCATTGCCGATGGCATAGGCATAGGCGACGCCCACCGGGTTGAGGAAGATATTGCCGTAGCCCGCATAGGGCAGGTGAGTGTCATCGACTTCCGCGCCCATCATGCCGGAATAGCGCTGCGTGTCGTAGGCAATATCGACCATCTTGCGCAATTGCGACATCGGCCCGTCGGCGGCGATGATGAGGCGGGCGTCGATCCGGGTTTCGCTTTCGCCCGAGCTGACCACCGCCGTGTAAGGCCCGTCGCCTTCCATGCCGGTGACCCGCGCGCCTATCAGCGCCCGGACGCCGGGAAAGCCCTGCACTTTTTCCAGCATGTGCTCTTTCAGCAGGCTATGCTCGATGGCCAGGCCGGAACGCTGTTTGCCGTTCGCTTCGCCGTAGGGCAGGACCATGCACTCCTCGCCTTCGATGTTGGACGGAAAGATGGCAAAGCCTTTGACGGGCGAACCCAGCGGCGCCGCCTCGTCCAGCAGGCCCAGTTGGCACAGGCCGGCTATGCCGGGCGGGTGGATGAGTTCCCCGGCCAGGCGTCGGCCAAACGAAGGGCCGGGTTCGACAATCAATATGTCCAGCCCCAGTTGTGAAAGGGCGGCGGCGGCGGCGACGCCCGCCACTCCACCGCCGGCAATCAAAACATCCACCGTTTCCCGGTCATTCGTCGCTGTGTTATTCATGTCCCATTCTTCTCGCTGGGGGGATTGGTGGGCTGGCAATGCCACCGCGTCCCGACTGTGATTTTAAAACTCAAATGTGTTTGCCTTATTCTCCCGGCGGGAGAGGAGATGTGTGCGCAGTCGGCGGCGGGCGGTTTTGCGTGATCCGCTGATAACGCGCCAACGCCCAAGCCGGAAAATAAGTATGGTAAAGGCGGTAATCCAACATTGCCGCGCCAAAGAAAACGCCGTTGACGGCCTGCCTCGGCCAATCGCCGTTGTCTTGCTGCTGGCCGGCCAACCAAGCGATGCCGCGTTGCGTCGCCTCATGTTCGGCGGGCAGGATGTCGAGCAGGGCAAGCAAGGCCCAACTGGTCATGACCGCTTGGCTTTGCGGATGTTCGACATAGTGGCCTTCCAGGCAGCTTGTGTAATGCTCACCCCAGCCGCCGTCGGGGCGTTGCTTGGCAAGCAGCCATTGCGCTGCGGATTGCAGCAAGGGATCTTCCGGCGGCACGCCGGCCATGCGCAGTGCCTTGGCGACATGGAAAATGGCGTAGGTGTAATTGATGCCCCAAAACCCCGGATAAGAGCCGTCTTTGAGTTGGCTTTTGCGCAGCAGCGCCAAGGCTTTCGCGGCAGCGCGGTCGATCCGCCCGTCGGCGAAGTCGGGGTGGTGCTTGCGGTAATGGCACAGCGCCGCCAGCGCCGAGGCCGTGCATTCGACGTAAGAGAGTTCGGTCATGCACTGGCCGTACATTTCCGAAGGATTGATGGTTTCCAGCAGCTTGCCGGCGCGGCGGCGCTCGTAAGTGCCGAAGCCGCCGTCGGCGTTCTGCCGCGACAGGATGAATTCCACCGCCTGCCGCAAGCGCTCTTCGCCCAAAGGCGCGGCCACCGGGATATTGGATTCATAGAGAAAGAGCAGGGCGCTCAAGGCTTCCGCCGTGCAGTCGCTGACCGGCCAGCGGTGCTGGCCGTCGGAAAAGCACCAGCCGCCCAGGGCCGGGTCGCGCCAGAAGGCGCGGTAATCCGGCAGTTCCTCGGCCATCTGGGCGCTTTTCAAAAATTCGTTGGCCCGGTCCAGGGCTTGTGCGGCATTATTCACTACGGCAGGCGCTTCCATGATCGCCTGCACGGCAAAAGCCGTGTCCCAAGTGTTGGAGCGGGCGCCGACATAGCGGATGCCCTCGGCCTCGTCTTCCCAGCGCCACGCCTCGACGGCGTCCAGGTTGGGCGCAAGGTCGGGATGCTGCGGGTTTTCGGCGAACAGGGCGAGGCAGTTGAGCAGGCCGCTGACCGGGGAAATGCCTTGGTATCGCGTCGTGCGCTGTTCGTAAACGATGCGCTCCAGACACACGGCCAGCCCCTTGCGGCGCACAGTGGAGCAATGGCGGCGCTCGTAGGCGGCAAGCAGGTTGTAGATGCGGCGCAACAGCGGGGTGACCGGCACCAGCACGTCACTGGCCGCGACGCTGTGCCGGCAGGCGGCGAAATCTATGGATTCATAGGGTTCCGCATAGAGTTCCCGGCGCAAATCGTCGCGCAAGTTTGCCGGCAGGGGCGCGACAAAGCGTTTGCCATAGAGAAAGGCTATTCCCAGGTAAATCAGCCGGGTATGGCAATAATAACGGCTGGGGTGGAAAGGCAGCCACTTGGGCAGCAGAAAGATTTCCGGGGGAATCGAATTGAGGCCCGCGTATTCATAAAGCCCGAGCATGGCCAGCCAAAACTTGCCCCAAGACGGGATGGACTGGACGCCGCCGGGCTGGGCGCGCAGCCACTGCCGCGCCTTGGCGAGCATCGGCGCGTCCGCCCGCAGGCCGAGCAGCCTGAGCGCGACATAGGCCAAGGCGGTGAAAAAGACGTAACCCGGCGATTCCGGGTGCATGCCCCAAGAGCCGTCGCTGGCCTGGGTGCAAGCAAAGTGCCGGGCGATGCGCGGCTTCTCTTCTTCGCTGTAAGGTCGGCCAACCACGGTGCGCACAATCACCGCCTGGGCGAGGATCATCGTACACCAGACCATTTCCCCCTCCCAATCGCCGCCGGGGCGCTGCAAGTCGAGCAGGCGTGACACTGCGCGCCGGCAGGCTGGCGTCATATCGGCGACGGCGGTCATGCCCTGCCGTCCATAGGAAATTGAAGGTTTTTGCGGCTCAAGGATTGTTTTTTCGCGGAGGTTGGTCGGACGGAAGCCCTGCCGCCGGGAGCGTCCCTGCCGGCGAAACAAGCTGTTGGGATCATAGGCAAGCCCGTGGTTGGTAAAGTTGCGCGGATTAGGCCAAGCCCTGCGCCGCAATCCTTGATATGCCTTCCAGGGTGCGGGTTCATTGTGCGGGAAAAACGCGCCCGCGTCTACTTCCTATGCGGGGACGGAATGTTTCGCCTTTAGCGCCCGAACAGGACAATGCGGAGCATTGCCGCGATCCCAAGCAGTTTTCTAGCCAAGCCGGGTTCGGCGTGGATTGGATAGACGCCGGGCAGGGCTTGGTCTTTCGCCAGCTTGCTCAGGCGCTGCTTGACGGATGGCTCCAGCTTGCCGTCGGCCGCCAGTTCCATGAACATGGCCTTGACGTTCCCTAAGTCGAAGAAGTCGCGCTGCCAGCACCATTGCCCGCCGCCGCCGTAGCGGAACCACGACCCGCCCAGCCCGGCGACTTCATAATCGCCGCCGCCGTCGCGCTTGACCGGCGCGACCTGCCGCCAGATGCCGATGACCTCGCCGCGTTGCTCGTCGATGAGGATATGGTCGTAAGGGTAGCGCCATTTCTCGAAGCCCTCCATGTGCGCGCCCAAGGCCCAGTCTTCGATTTGCTTGCGGCCTTTGGCGATGAATTCCCGGTTCGGCCCCATGTTCCAACTGTATTCGGCGTCGTCGGTGTACATCGCGCCTAGGTTCTTGATCCAATCGCCCTCGCGCTCGGACTGGGCGTTGGCTTCGATCCAGCGTTGGACCATTTCCTCAAGTTCGGCGCGGGGGTAGGCGGGCATGGCATTCCTGTTTTTTGTTGTTTTAGCGGCAAAAAGTGTTGTTATCATAACACTATTTGCCGTGGCGGACACAGCCAAGCGTGTGCCTTTTCGGCGTAGAAAGCCTGCGGGATGAAATCGCCAGCCGTGGCGTGACCGGAGCCGATGTGCGCGACGCCATCCCTTGGCAATACGCGCCAAAAGGTCTATATTCAGACCTCAATCCAAGTCCGATATGAGGTTTTTAACATGGCCGAACTCCAAGTCGCCGAAGACATCCTGCCGTTGGGCCATTTCAAGGCCCACGCCTCCGCGTTGCTGAAAGGCATTAACCGCAGCAACCGGCCCATTGTGATTACCCAAAACGGCAAGCCCGCCGCCGTGGTGTTGTCGCCGGCCGAGTTTGACCGGCTCAACGAACAGTCCCTCTTCTGTGCCGCCGTGCGGCAGGGCTTGGACGATGAGCATGCGGGCAGGCTAATCGAAGATGAAGCCTTGGACGGCCTCCTAAAGGATGAATCGTTTCCATGAAGCTGCGTTGGACCACGCGCGCAGCCAACGACTTGACCGCCATTCAGCGCCCTATCGCTAAGGACAAACCTGGCGCGGCCAAGGCATGGGTGGAAAAACTTCGCCTCCGCACCCGGGATGCCGCCGCCATGCCATCTGAGGGACGGATCGTTCCGGAATTTGGGCGGGACGACCTGCGCGAGGTTTTCCTAGGCGCTTATCGCATCGTTTATCGGGTGCAAGAAGACG
>CAZOTR010000103.1:6435-15813 GCA_964582755.1 uncultured Methylococcaceae bacterium
CTGCGCGAGGTTTTCCTAGGCGCTTATCGCATCGTTTATCGGGTGCAAGAAGACGGAATAGCGGTCTTGACCGTCTTTGAAGGCCATCGGTTGTTGGCCGACATGCCCCGCAGGCCGGATATGCTAAGATTGCCCGAAAAACCATAACGGACACACCATGAGCCTAGCCACGACCAAACAGCCGCCCGTGCTTCCGGGCGCGCTTCCCCTGCTCGGACACATCCTCGATTTCGGCAAAAACCCCCACGACTTCATGATGCGGCTGCGCCAGCAACTGGGCGATGTCGCCGAGTTCAAGCTGTTCCACCAGGACATGGTGCTGATGACCGGCGCGGAGGCCAGCGAGGTGTTTTACCGCGCCCCCGACGAGGTGCTGGACCAAGGCCCGGCGTACAAGATCATGACGCCGATCTTCGGCAAGGGCGTGGTGTTCGACGCGCCGATCCAGCGCAAGAACGAGCAGTTGCAGATGCTGATGCCGGCGCTGCGCGACAAGGCGATGCGCACCTACTCGGACATCATCGTCGGGGAGGTGGAAAACCTGGTCCAGGATTGGGGCGGTTCGGGCGAGGTGGATTTGCTGGAATTCACCAAGGAACTGACCATCTACACCTCCAGCCATTGCCTGCTTGGCCCGGAGTTTCGCTTTGAGCTGAACAAGGAGTTTGGCGCGGTCTACCACGACCTGGAAATGGGCATACAGCCCATCGCCTATGTCTTCCCTTACCTGCCGCTGCCGGTGTTCCGCCGCCGCGACCGGGCGCGGCAACGGTTGCAGGAGATGGTGGCGCAGATCATGGAAAAGCGGGCGGGCGAGGCGGGCAATGCGGACAGCCCGGCCAACGTGTTCCAGGCGCTGATCGACGCCCGCTACGAGGACGGCAGCAAGCTGACCGCCCATGAGATCACCGGCATGTTGATCGCCGCCGTTTTTGCCGGCCACCACACCAGTTCGGGGACGGCCTCCTGGGTACTGGTCGAACTGCTGCGCAACCCCGCGCATTACCGGGCCGTGGTCGAGGAAATCGACGCGGTGTTTGGGCAAGACGGCAAGGTCACGTTTGAGTCCTTGCGCCAGCTTCCCAGGCTGGAAAATGTCATCAAGGAAGTGCTGCGCCTGCATCCGCCGCTCATCATCTTGATGCGCAAGGTGATGCAGGATTTGAAGGTGAAGGATTACACCATCCCGGCCGGCAAATTCGTCTGCGCGGCCCCGTCGGTCACGCACCGCATCCCTGGGCTATTTCCCGACCCCGAACGTTTCGACCCCGACCGCTACACGCCCGAGCGCGGCGAGGATAAAAACCTGTTCGGCTGGCAGGCGTTTGGCGGCGGTAAGCACAAATGTTCGGGCAATGCCTTCGCCCTGTTTCAGATCAAGGCGATTTTTTGCGTGCTGCTGCGGCGCTATGAGTTTGAGCTGGCCGGTGCGCCGGAAAGCTACCGGGACGACTACAAGAAAATGGTGGTGGAGCCTGCCTCGCCATGCCGGGTTCGTTACCGCAAACGGCAGGCCGCCGTGGCGGCGCTTGCCGACATTGCCGCCGGGGACGGCCTGCCTGGGGAGGCGCGCTCTTTTCAAGTCCGGGTCGATTTCGACCTTTGCAAGGGACACGCCCATTGCATGGCGGAAGCCCCGGAGATTTTCCAGGTGGACGACAAAGGCCAACTCACCCTGCTGGATGCGAATCCGCCGGAGGAACTGCTCGCCAAGGCCAGGGCGGCGGAAAAATATTGCCCGGCCCAGGCGATAAGCCTCGTGGAGCGGGCGGCTTCCGGCGGCTGATTTCGCCTTGCCCACGGCAAGCATTGCCAAAGGATAGGTTTAGGCCCATGATGGCGAGACTTCCAAGACCGGTCTGCCGGTCACAACTTCCCGCGTTGAAGGTGCAAGGGTAGTTCCCCTGAAGCTTTCACTCACTCTTGACTCCCAAGGAGTTCCCATGTCTTTGCTCAAAAACTTGATTTTGCTTTGCCTGATTGGATTTTTCCTGGCCGCCTGCGGGGCCGGCACCAACGATGCGGGGCCGAAAAAACCGGCTTGGGCCAGCGAGTCGCCTGGGCAGCTTTTTAACTGACGGCATTCCGGTTGTGTCGGGGTGGGGGTAGCCTCCACCCCGGCGTTTGTGCGCCGTTTTGGAATGGCGTCTGAGGGCGGCTTGGGACAGCGGGCTGCCACGGTGGGGTATGGGGGCAAGGCGCGGGCGCGGCTTGGGTTCGTGCCGCTCCAAGAAGGGCGTTTCGCCGGTTTTAAGCCAGAGAACGCAAACGCCGCCCTAGGCCGGACTGCCCGCCGGGAAAAGTTTTAGCAACTTTCGCTTGTGTTGTCTGTGTTTTTACTGTAGTGTTGACGCCGGTGTATAGAGGTCCGCGCCAAGCAAGTCAGTGTAGTTTCTGTTAATCTTTGACACATTCCTGCTCCAACCGCCCGCTTTCCCATAAATCCCGTTTTTATTTCGATTGTTTCCGCGAGGGGACGTTGAAATGTTCAGCGCATACGCGCACTTTACAAAGAGACTTAATATGTCAGCAACACAAAAAGGCACCGTCAAGTGGTTCAACGAAAGCAAAGGATTTGGTTTCATCGCCCGTGAAAACGGCAGCGACTTGTTCGTGCATTTTCGTTCGATCCAGGGACAGGGATTCAAAACTCTGGCTGAAGGACAGCCCGTCAGCTTCACCGAAGTGGCCGGCCAAAAAGGTCCGCAAGCCGAAAACGTTGTCATCCTGTAATTTAGACAGGTAAACGTCCACGTTCCAAGTTCCAAAAAGCAGGCCGGCCCGCCAGCCTGCTTTCCTCCTTGATCTGATGCGCGTCCGGCGCATCGTTCCTTCCAATCCATTTCACCTAAAGGAGTGCCAACCCATGTTGACGCTTTTTGTTCGCGGATTACCCCCCAGCACCACTGAAGCCAGCCTGAACCAATTGTTTAGCGGTTACGGCAAAGTTTTTGACCTGAAATTGAGCCGTGATTTGTTCACCGGCAAGGCGCGCGGCATCGCCACCATCAATATGGAAGGACACGAGGCCCGTCTGGCCATATCCGGCCTGGATGGCCGCGATTTTGAGGGCAACACGATTTACGTCGCGTTGGACAAAGGCCCCAAAAACGGGCGCGGGCGGCGTTAAATCCACCCCTGTATAGGCCCTAAATGGGCGGGAGACGGACACAGGGAAGTGGTTTCCAATAAATGCATGGCACCGTCTTTTCCCGCTCTGAAGGATCGTCAAGGCGCCGCCCATGCCTCTGCGGCGGCCCCCCTAGGGACGGGGCATTTCGCACACATCACTGACCATCAAGCCCACCTCCCGCCGCATTGGCGGTTATGAGGTATCCTCCGCATTTGCGAACTCTTATGAATTTAACCGACCTCAAACGCAAACCCGTTTCCGAGCTTGTCGAAATCTCCGAATCCCTGAAGATAGAAGGCGTCGCGCGCAGCCGCAAGCAGGATCTGATCTTCTCCATCCTCAAAAAACAGGTGAAAAGCGGCGAGGATATTTTTGGCGACGGCGTGCTGGAAATCTTGCCTGACGGTTTCGGCTTTTTGCGTTCGGCCGACTGGTCTTATTTGGCCGGACCCGACGACATCTATGTCTCGCCCAGCCAGATCCGGCGTTTCAGCCTGCACACTGGCGACACTATCTCGGGCAAGATCAGCCCGCCGAAGGAAGGCGACCGCTATTTCGCCCTGCTCAAGGTGGAGCAGATCAATTTCGAGCCGCCGGAGAACGCCAAGCACAAAGTGCTGTTCTCCAACCTCACCCCGCTGTTTCCCCACGAACGCTTCGTCCTGGAACAGGGCAACGGCACCACGGAAGACCTGACCGGACGCATGATCGATCTTGTGGCCCCCATCGGCAAAGGCCAGCGAGGGCTTATCGTGTCGCCGCCGAAAGCCGGCAAGACCATGATTCTGCAAAACATCGCCCATTGCATCGCGGAGCGCAATCCCGAGTGCTACCTCATCGTGCTGCTGATCGACGAGCGCCCGGAGGAAGTCACGGAAATGCAGCGTAGCGTGAAAGGCGAGGTGGTTTCCAGCACCTTCGACGAACCGCCTGCCCGCCATGTCCAAGTCGCCGAAATGGCCATCGAAAAGGCCAAGCACCTGGTCGAACACAAGCATGATGTGGTGATCTTGCTGGATTCCATCACCCGCCTGGCCCGCGCCTACAACACTATCGTGCCGGCTTCCGGCAAGATCCTCACCGGCGGCGTCGATGCCAACGCGCTGGAGCGCCCGAAGCGGTTTTTCGGCGCTGCCCGCAATATCGAGGAAGGCGGCAGCCTGACGATTATCGCCACCGCGCTGGTGGACACCGGCTCGCGCATGGACGAGGTGATTTACGAGGAATTCAAAGGCACCGGCAATATGGAATTGCACCTGGACCGCAAGATCGCCGAACGCCGCGTCTACCCGGCTATCAACATCAACCGCTCCGGCACCCGCCGCGAGGAGTACATGGTGCCCAAGGAAGAGCTGCAAATGTCGTGGATACTGCGCCGGATACTCCAGCCCATGGACGAGGTAGCGGCCAGCGAATTCCTCTTAGGCAAGCTCAAGGACACCAAGTCCAATGCCGAGTTTTTCAATATGATGAAGCGGTGATTGCCGTAGGTTAGCCTGCAGGCTGCCGCGGCCTATCAGAAGAAGCGATAACATCCCTGCGAGCGAAGTCATCGCTTAACTTAATGGCATGGGTGCGCTGCCGGGGTGCGTGGCTTGGATGCCAGGCCCCTCCCTGGCTTGTCAACGCCCGCCGCAAAGCTCAACAGGACCCTGCCGTGCCCGCAAAAATCCAGCGGCGGTCGCGGAATCGGTCGCGCCTCCTACGGTTTGCCTCAGCCGCAGGTTTCCATGTATTCGATCCGCAGTTGCACGGTGCGATTGTCGCGGAACTCGTTCACGTCCAGCTTGTAGGCCAGGCGCAGGCGGTTGTGGCCCAGCCAGCTTGCCGGGTTGTCGACGAAGAAGGCGATGCCGTCGATCATGCGCAGGCCGTCCGGGGTGCGAAGCACCAGCTTGAGATGCTTCTCGCCGACGACGCGGGCTTGCACCACCTCAAACTCCCCGTCGAACAGCGGCTCCGGGAAGCCTTGCCCCCACGGCCCGCCTTGTTGCAGCAGTTCGGCGCTTTCCAGCCGCAACTCCTCCGCGTCCAGCTCGCCGTCGCTATGGATGGCATGGGCCAAGTCCATGCCTTGCAAACGCTTGCCCACTTCCGCATCAAAGACTTTGGTGAAGGCATGATAAGCCTCCCGCTCCAGGCTCAAGCCCGCCGCCATGGCATGGCCGCCGAAACGGGACAGCAAGCCCGGATAGGCCACGGCGATGTCGGCCAGCACATCGCGGATATGCACGCCGGGGATGGAGCGGGCCGAGCCTTTGATCTCGCCCGACCCCGCCGGGGCAAAGGCAATGACCGGGCGGTGCAAACGGTCCTTGACGCGGGAGGCGAGGATGCCAATCACGCCTTGGTGCCAAGACGGATCGAACAGGCAAATACCGGCCAGTTCCTGCGCCCGCCGCTGGTCCAAATTTTCCAGGATGGCGAAGGCGTCCAGCCTCATCTGGTCCTCGATTTCCCGCCGGTCGCGGTTGAGCTGGTCGAGCTGGACCGCCATATTCCGCGCCTCCGCCGGGTTTTCGCACAGCAGGCACTCGATGCCTAAGGCCATGTCCTCCAAGCGTCCTGCCGCATTGAGCCGGGGGCCGACGGCGAAGCCCAGGTCGGCGGCGACCACGGCGGCGGGCTTGCGTCCGGCCGCTTCCAGCAAGGCGTTGATACCCGGTCTAGCTTGGCCGGATCGGATGCGCTGCAAGCCTTGGTGGACCAGGATGCGATTGACCCGGTCCAGCGCCACCACGTCGGCCACCGTGCCCAAAGCCACCAGATCGAGCAACTGGCCGAGATTCGGCTCGGCGATGCCTTGCCGGGCAAACCAGCCGGATTCGCGTAATTTCGCCCGCAGCGCCATCAGCACATAAAACATCACGCCCACGCCGGCCAAAGCCTTGCTGGGGAATCCGTCGCCGGGGAGGTTGGGGTTGACGATGGCGTCGGCGGGCGGCAGTTCCGCGCCCGGCAAATGGTGGTCGGTGACCAGCACCTTTATCCCCAAGGCTTTCGCCGCCTTCACGCCCTCCAGGCTGGAAATGCCGTTGTCCACGGTAATCAGCACGTCGGGCCGGTGCCGGGCGGCGACGGCGACAATCTCCGGCGTCAAGCCGTAGCCATACTCGAAACGGTTGGGGACGATGTAGGACACTTTTTCCGCCCCCATCGCCTTCAAGCCCAGCATCCCCACCGCGCAACTGGTCGCCCCGTCGGCGTCGAAATCGGCGACGATCAGCAAATGCTGTTGGGTTTCGATGGCCTCGACCAGATGGCCGACCAAGGTTTCCATGCCGGACAGCAGCCAAGGCGAAGGCAGCTTGGCCAAGCCGCGCTCCAACTCCGCAGGGTCGGTCAGGTCGCGGGCCAAGTAAATCCGGCGCAGCAGCGGAGGGAGGTTTTGGAAATGTCCGTTTTGCGCGGGGGGCGGGCGGCGGATGATTTTCTTTTGGACGGGGTGGTGGGGCATGGGCTAGTCAAGCTGATGGGATGTGCGGTGGTAAGAAGATCATGGGTCGAGATGTTTTGACAAGAATGCGCTAATGCGTTCCTCATAACGAGCAGCGGCAAAGCGGTGGAAATCCTCATGCCCCGCGCCTTGCACCACCCACCATTCCTTGGGTTCTGGCGCGTTGTCGTATAGCCTCCGGGATTCCGGCAAAGGCGTATGCCGGTCTTCGCTACCGGCGACGATCAACACCGGCGCCTTGACGCGCTGGATCGCATCGACGGGCCGTAGTGCGTTGATGGGTATTTGGAGCCGCAGCGGAATTTGCCGGACCAGCAAAGGCGCGGCGAGCTTGCCCAGGAACCCCAGATGCAGATCCAAGCGGTCCATGATGGCGTCCTCGATGCTCGGATAAACCGCTTCGAGGACGTAAGCATCCACGCCCAAAGGTTCCGCACCCAGCAGGCTTGCCGCTCCGCCCAGGGAAACGCCAATCACGGCGATTTTACCGCAATGGCCGCTGCTTCTTAAGAAATCGAGGGCGGATCTGGCACTGGCGGATTCGCGGTAGCCAAAAGAAATGCTCTCTCCTAGGGTTTCGCCATGGGCCTGCAAATCAATCAGCAGTGAGGAATATCCCGCTCGTTTGAGAAACCTTGCGCGTTCCACCATGCCGGTCCTGTCGGAGCGCAAGGGGTGCAGCAACAAGACGCATTTTGGGCTGGAAGGGACGGACACAAACCAACCCTGCACATTGCCAAAAACGACTGTGGCCGCGCCCAGTCCGGCAGGGGCCGGGCCTATGGCATGGTTGGCCGGGGCGGACAAAGCAGCGCCGACTTTCCAAACGATGGCGAGGCTGACTAGGGCAAGCACAAGGATTGTCAATAAATATGTTTGATAGCGCATGAAGTCGGCCCGCTTGTCCTTGGCTTTTGGTTTATCAGGCCAAGGCGGCAAGCTTGCCAATGATTTTGTCGTTGTAAGTGACAGCATTGTTATTGATGGCTATCGCGCCACTTTTGGCTAAGTCGCTCAGGATATTTTCAGGATTGTTATGGGTGTCCTTGAATTTGTTTTTGATGCTCTTAAGCAAGGTTTCTTGCTTTAACGGTCTGGTTTTGCTGTGCTTAATGAGGTGGATGCAATATTCTTCCGTTGGAGACACGGCTGTTGGTGAAGGAATAAGCGCCGGGGTTGCCGATGGCAGGGGTTCTTTTTTGGTGTTAATCCGTTCAGCCGTCCGGCCTTGGCTTTTCAGCAAGGCAATGGCATGATCTAAGTCAGCATCTTCAGACACCACGGTGAAATGGGTTTGTGGCGGCAATTGCTGCATCAATACCCCGGCCCAGAAAGTGATGCCGAAATCGGCGGCGTTTTTGCCATTGCCAGGGGTTTTGAATATCTTCAACTTGTTGCTGTTGACTGTGCTGGTCAATGGCAGTATCCAGTCGATAGGCACTTTGGCCCCGCTGTGGGCGTAGCAAATCACCACTTGTGAAAACTGCTCCAGATTTTCCAGCAACTGGGTGATTTGGCTGGGGCAATTTTCCAGGTCAATCAACAAGACCCGGCTTGTTTCGGCAGTGGTCGAAATATCGTTGGTTTCAATTGGCATGCCGATGCTTCCCAAGTGTGAGTCGTCAGACGGCCAGCCCCCGGAGCTTGCTTGCCAGTCCCCGAAAAATCAAGCCACCCTTTTTAACGCAAACTCCGCACGGATTTCTTCAAACGGACAAACTAGGTTGCCATTCTCTATCTGTTCGATCAATCCTAGCTCCAGCAAGGCTTGAATATCCGCTTCAACGGCTTTTGTCTCCTGGCCAATCATTCCAGGCAAGTCCGTGACTGGAATGCCTCTTGCCGTGCTTTGCAACAGGCCGAGAATTTCCCAGCGTGTTGGCGTCATTTTCTCGAATAGCACGGCAGGGTTGGCAAAACCGATGAACTCGCCTTGGTATTCGCCGGTTTTCCAGGCTTGCTTGAATTGGTTAGCAGCCTGCCGCAAGGCCGTTTTCCAATCATTGTCCAAGGTCAGGGTGACGGTTCTCATGATTATGTCCGCTTGAAAACGTCGTTAAGAAAATCGTCAACTAATTGATCGACACTCGAAAATTGATAAGGGTAATCAATGCCATCGAGATGGCAATGGTCGCCCTTGCCGCGCTCATTGTCGTAGCCAACGATCCGGCCCCCTCCAAGTCCGTAATAAAGTCGGTATTTGTAGGAGTACGTGCTGCCGGGGACAGGCTGCGGCAGTTTCCAGACACACATCTGGACTATATGCCCCCGTTTGGCAAGAATTCCTTCTTTGCAAACAACACTTCCGCTTTCATCGGCGCACCGAAGGCCGGGGAGTGCTGGCAGCTTACAGATTATCACTAACCCGGCGCATGCGCCGCGATAAACGCCTTTAAAGCCTCCACATCCGCATCCATGACTTCCAAACGTTGCGGCAAGGATTCGATATTTTCCATGCCTGCGGGGCGTTCCGGCTTGCGTCCCAAGGCTTCGATTATCGTCGCCTCGAACTTGGCGGGCAGGGCGGTTTCCAGGCAGACTAGCGGCAGGCCGGCGCGGCGTTGTTCGATGCCGACTTTGAGGCCGTCGGCGGTGTGGGTGTCCACCATCACGCCGTATTTTTCAAAGGTCCGGCGGATGGTGGCGAGGCGGTCGGCGTGGGTGCTTTTGCCGGACACAAAACCGAAGGAGGGCAGGGTATCCCAATAAGCCGTGCCGCGCAGGTCGAAAGCCCCGCCCGCGTCCACTTGGCCCCAGAATTCGCGCAACTTGGCGGCGTCGCGGCCCA
>CAZOTR010000104.1:0-15802 GCA_964582755.1 uncultured Methylococcaceae bacterium
TGGGCCTAGGGCTGCGGCCTGCGGCGGCGTCCTTTTAAGTGTCAGGCCAAATTTGGCCGAATGCACTTAAGACGAACCGCATCCATATGGAGACCGCAATGCCCATACGCCCGTCCGCCCTGCCGCTCATCGCCCTGGCTGTGTCCCACGCGCTGCAAGCCGCCGAGCCTTCGGCCAGCCGAGCCGACATCCGCAATTACCAAATTCCCCCCGGTTCGCTGGACCGCGCCCTGGTCGATTTTTCCGTGGCCTCGGGCGTCCAGGTCGCCGCCGACGGCGGGCTGACTTCCGGGCTCGAATCACCCGGCGTCACTGGCCGCCACACGCCGCAGCAGGCGCTGCAAAAATTGCTGGCCGACACCGGCGTCAGCCCCCGCGCCACCGCCAACGGCACGGTCACGCTGGAGAAGAAACCGGCCTCCGCCGCCCCGCCGCCGCCCGCCAAACCCCATGAGCCGCAAGCGGATGCGGGGGATTTGCCGACCGTCACCGTCACCGGCAAAACCGACCATGCCGTCGGCGGCGACCCGCGTGACAAGGCTTACACCATCACCAGCAGCAGCCGCACCGCCACCAAGACCGACACGCCGATCTTCGACACCCCGGTGTCGGTCCAGGTCGTGCCCAGGGCGGTCATCGCAGACCAGAAAAGCTCGCGGGCCGTCGATGCGCTGGAAAACGTCAGCGGCGTGCGGGCGCAGCCGTCCTTGGGGTTCGGCAGCGCCTTCATCGTCCGCGGCTTCCACATGAGCCGCGTCTACCGCAACGGCCTGCTGGCCACCGCCAATTCGTTTCCCAGCGATTTCGACACCGCCACGATGGAAAGCATCGAGGTGCTGAAAGGCCCGGCGGCGTCCCTGTATGGCCGCAACGAACCGGGCGGGTTGATCAACGTCACCACCCGGAAGGCGCTGGACACCCCGTATTATGCGCTGGAGCAGCGTTTCGGCTCGTATGACTTCTACCGCACCGAGTGGGACGCCGGCGGTGCCATCCTCGACGACAAATCCTTGCTCTACCGCTTCAGCGGCGGCTACCAAACCAACAACTCGTTCCGCGACTTCATTTCCAATGACCGGGTGGCGGTGTCCCCCACGCTGACGTGGCGGCCGGACGAGATGACCGACATCAGCCTCAACGTCGAGGGCGTGGACCAAACCTTCCAGGGCGATTTTGGCATCCCGGCGGTCGGCAACCGCCCGGCGCCGGTTCCGATCAGCAATATGTACGGCGACACCAACGACCCGAAAGACCACATGTCCAAGGTGTACTTGGGCACCGAGGTGAACCATAGGTTCAACGAGGACTGGGCCGTCCACAACCGGTTTCTGGCCAGTTGGCTGCACACCGACACTACGTTTGTCAATCCCTCGCCAGCCTTCGGCGGCGCCCTGCGGCCCGACAACCGGACGTTGGACCGCAATATCTTTTCGCAAACCGACGACGTGGAGTCCTATGCCACTAACGTGGATTTCACCGGGAAATTCCGCATCGGGCCGACCAAGCACAATGCGTTGGTCGGCTTCGATTATTTGCGCTCGTTCACGACTTACCATACCCAGGGCGACTGGCAAAACCCCAACCCGGCGCTGGCGATAGACCTTTACAACCCGTCGGCCAGCTATGGCATTCCTCCGTTGCTGTATAAAACCACGCTGGCGACCTATGTGCAGCCGGGCCGGGAGTTTTCCCGTTTCAAGGACGAATGGTACGGGCTGTATTTCCAGGACCAGATCACCCTGTGGGACAAACTGCATATCTTGGGCGGCGGGCGCTACAACTGGACCGAAGTCGGCCGGGGCCGGGGGGCCAGCTATGCGCAGGCGGACAGCAACCTGCAGTCCCAGGCCAGGAGCGACGACGGCTTCTCGCCCAGGGTGGGGATACTCTACCAGCCCTGGGATTGGTTTGACCTGTATGGCAACTGGACGGAGTCGTTCGGCGCCAACAACGGCGTGTCCGCCACCGGCGCCTCCTTCGATCCGGAAACCGGCGAGCAATTCGAGGTCGGCGTGAAAGCCTCGCTGTTCGACCACCGGCTGCTCACCACGCTGGCCTATTACCACCTGACCAAGGACAACGTCCTCACTTCGGATCTCAGCACGCCCGACCCCTTCGACAGCATTGCGATTGGCCAGGCGCGCAGCCAGGGCGTCGAGCTGGACATGACCGGCAACGTCACCGACGAACTCAGCCTGATCGCCAGCTATGCCTACACCGACGCCCGCGTCACCAAAAGCAATGACGGCCTTGAAGGCACGCGCCTGAACAACGTCCCGGAGAATGCCGGCAGCCTGTGGGCCAAGTACGAGTTCAAACACTATGCCCCGCTCAATGGCCTGAGTTTTGGCATAGGCGGCGTCGCCGCCAGCCAGCGCGAAGGCGATGCCGCCAACACGTTCCAGATGCCGGGCTATGTGCGGATGGACTTGTTCGCGGCCTACCAGTGGAAGCTCGGCCCGTCGAAGATGTCCGCGCAGATCAACATCAGGAACGTGCTGGACAAGCAGTACTATGCGTCCACCGACCCGGACGCCAATGTCAGCCCGCGCCTGGGCATTTACCCCGGCCAGCCGTTGACCGCCATCGGTTCGCTGCGCGTGGAATATTAACCGCGTGTTGGCTCCGCCGCTTTTCTCCATCATTTTCGGCACTAGGCACTCAAAATGACTTATGCGCGCAAGCTTGCAAAAATCGCCATTGTTTTACTGGTTTGGCTGGACGGGCAGGCCGGGGCTGCGGCGCCGCCCGCGCCAGCCTTCCCCGTGCGGGAGTTGCAGCTTCCCGCCGCCGGCGCGAGCCAGCAACACCATCTGGCGCGGACGGCGGACGGGCGCTTAATCGCCAGTTGGGTGGAAACGGACGGGCAAACCAGCACCGTCCGCTTTGCGATACACGGCAAGCAGGGCTGGTTGCCCGCGCAGACCGTCGTCCAGGTTGACGGCAAGCTCGGCGACCCGCCGGTGGTGCTGGGCCTTGGCGACGGGACGCTGGCCGCCGCCTGGATGCCGTATGTGAAAAACAGCACGGACCGCTACGCGGCGGACATTTATCTGGCGCGGTCCGGCGACGGCGGCCAAACCTGGAGCGCGCCGCTCAAGCCTTATGGCGACGCCGCCCGCGTCTACGACGCGCAAATGTCGCTGACGGCCTTGCCGGGGGGGCGGCTGGCCCTGGTCTGGACCGACATGCGCCATGCCAGCCACGAGCCCGGCCACGACATACAGGCCAACCGCTATCAACTGATGGCGACGGTCATCGGCAAGGATTGGCAGGCGGGCCGGGAAATCGTCTTGGATGATGACGTATGCTCCTGCTGCCGCAGTTTTACCGACGCCGAAGGCGACAGCTTGGTGACGGTGTACCGCGACCACACCAAGGGCGAAGTCCGCGACATTGCCGCAGTGCGTTGGAACCCGCAGGCCGTTGCGCGCGGGACACCGGTCCACGCGGACCATTGGGTGTTGGAGGGTTGCCCCAGCAATGGGCCTGCCGTCGATGTGTCCAAGTCGCGGGCCGTGGTGGCCTGGTTCAGCGCCGCCGACGGCAAGGGCCGGGTGAAGCTGGGCTTTTCCAGGGACGGCGGGCAGCGCTTCGCCGCGCCGGTCGAGGTGGATGCCGATGCCAGCGGCTACGCCAACGCGCTGCTGCTGGACGACGGCGCGGCCTTGGTGAGTTGGCGCGGACGCGCCGGGCCGGAGGACGAGTTGCGGCTGGCCAGGGTGGCGGCGGGCGGCGCGGTGAGCCGCCGCACGACGGTCTACCGTGGCGAGTTTGCCAAATGGCCCAGCAAATATCTGGGCATGGAGCGGGTGGGCAACGAGGTTTTCCTGGCCTGGACCGATCCGGTCCAGAAAAAAGTGCGGCTGGCGGTGGTCACGCTGGACTGAAAGCCATGCCGGGCGCTTTGCGCCCCGGCATGGCCGCGGCTAACGCTGAAAGTCGCGGTTGGAAACCGCTCCCTGTGGATTATGCCCGCGCCCGCGCCGACAGCGCCAGTTGCTGTCAGCGGCCGCCTGGCTTTGCCGGGTTTTCCTGGCTAGGCTTGCCCAGCGTAAAGCGCGCCACCGTGCCGGCCTTGGCTTTGGGCGGTTCATAGGGCTGGTCGTTGAACTCGACCTTGGTCGCGGGAGAATTGCCCAGCACCACCGTAAAAGGCGCTTGCCCGGAGTAGGTCCGCTCCGTGCCTGCGGGAAGGTTTTCGTAAACGAGGCGGCGGCCGGTCTGGTCGCGGACGGACACCCAAGCGCTGGCCGAGAGACGCAGGGCAATGCTGTCCGGCCCTTGCCCAATGGCTGGGCCGGGCGCGGTCGGCGCCGAGGCCGGGGCCGGGGTTGGGGTTGGCGCGGGCGTCGCGCTGGCCGCTGGTTGTGGATTGTGGGCCGGTTCTGGCTTGGGAGGATCGTTCAATGCCGCCGCAGTGGCCGCTTCGGTCGGTGGCGGGGCTGGCGGCTGGCTGGCGCTTGGGCTGGGGGCTTGCCCGCCCGCCTCGGCGGCGGGCAAGCTTGCCGTCTGGCCGGGCAGGGCGATGGCCGGCTGCCCTTCTTGCCTGGACACTCGCGGCGGCGCGCTGTCGGTGTCTTGTGGTTTGCCCGCCTCCCACACTGCCAGCAAGGCTTTGCCTGCGCCCCATAAGACCAGCGGCACGGCGACCACGGCCAGCAGCAGATAAAGGCGCTGGGGCGGTTTGCCATCGTGCCGGCTGGGGGGCTGCTGGGGTTGGGCGGGAGGCGGCTGGTCCAAGGCCAGCGTCTGGTTGTAAGACTCGATCAGGGGTTCGGCCGCCAAGTCCAATAGGCGCGCATAGTTGCGCAGATAGCCGCGCACATAAACCGGCTCGAACTGGCCGAAGTCGCTTTCCTCCAGCGCGACGATCACCCTGGGGGGGAGGTGCAAGGAGGCGGCGGCTGAAGCTACCGAAATACGGCCGGCTTCGCGGGCTCTGCGCAACTGCAGCCCCGCTCCTTCCTGGCGTTCCGCTGGCTCGGCGAGGGGGGTGTGTGATTTTCCCAAATTTCTCTCCTGGGCGCTTGAAGTGCTTGCTCAGTTTATTCCCGGCAATATTTGCGGATGCCGGCTTCGATTTCGTTGTAGCCCATGAGGCCGCTGTCGGACTCGTTTTCGCGCATGACGTAGCCGATGTTGTAGCCTATCAACTTGGACGTGGTTAGGCCGGTCTTGTCCGTCGCCAGCAAAAATTCTTCCCGCTGGCTTTTGAAACGCTGGCATTCCTCAATGCGGTTTTGCGTTTCCGCGTCTATGCTTCGCCCGTCATCGGCGGCGGGGGCGGGCGGCAGCGCCTGCCGCATGGACCTGTCGGCGTTCTCCGTGCGCTGGATCTGCTCCTGCGTCATCACCTTTTCCGCGTCCGGGGTGGGAGGGGTTTCGCCGAAATGCACCTCCCCCTGTTTGTCGGTCCATTTGTACACATCGGCCTGGGCGCAGCCGCACCAGGCGATCAAGAAAATTGCCACAATGTTTTTCATCTAAACGGTCCTCCCCGCAACGCTAAGGGGCGCGCCAACCCGGCTGGGTCCGCACCCGTGAGTGCCCGCCAGTATAGTGTATTTTCATGGCCTAAGGCTGTAGTGGGGCGAGGCTGGACGGAAATCTCCGGCGCTGGGTTGGGATTTGCCATTTCACAATCGCAGGCTACAATAAAAGGTTCAGTTTTTTGGAAAAACCCTGTAGGGGTGAGTCAACTCATGAATCACGAACAGCAGCAATCGCAGCTTAGGGAACTTATCGCCAAAGGCAAGATGCAGGGGTTCCTCACCTATTCCGAAGTCAACGACCACCTGCCCGGCGACCTCGTCGATCCCGAGCAGATGGAAGAAATCATCACCATGATCAACGACATGGGGATTGAAGTCCACGAGGACGTGCCGGAAGACGCCGAGATGATCGCCGACACCGCCTTGGTCAGCGAAGACGACGAGGACGAGGCCGCCGAAGTCGCCGCCGCGTTGGCTTCGTCGGTGGATGCCGAGCTGGGCCGCACCACCGACCCTGTGCGCATGTACATGCGTGAAATGGGCACGGTGGAGTTGCTCACCCGCGAGGGCGAGTTGAACATCGCCAAACGCATCGAAGAAGGCAGCAACCAAGCCGCCCGCGAACTGGTCCGCTTTGCCGCCTCGATGGAATATTTCATCAAAGGCTTTGACCGCATCGACACGGGCGAACTGCGCTTGGCCGACCTAATTTCCGATTTCTTCGACCCCACGCAGCCGCAGGATTTGGCTTTGGACGAGGACGCCGAGACGGAGATCCTGGACGAGGCCGAAGCCGAAACCGGGCCGGACCCCGAGTTGGTCAAGGAAAAGCTGGAGGCGTTCAAGAAGCAACTGAAGACCGCCGTCAACGCCCAGAACAAATACGGCCACCACCACGAACGCGCCCAAAAAGCCTTCGACGTGCTGGCGGAAAGCTTCCTGGAATTCAAGAAGACGCCGCAGTTCTTCAAGGAACTCACCGATGTCCTGCACGACACGGTGGAAAAAATCCGTGAGCAGGAGAGGCTGGTGCAAGACTTGGCGGTGGCAAAAGCGAAGATGCCCAGGGCCGAATTCCTCAAGAGCTTCGTCGGGCAGGAAAGCGCCCCGTCTTGGCTGGAACAGCACCTGTCCTCGGGCAAGCCATACGCCGAAGCGCTCTCCGCCCACGGCGGCGACATCAAGCGGGCGCAGCAAAAACTGGCGCAGATGGAAAAGGAACACAGCCTCAGCATCGGCGAGATCAAGGAAATCTACCGCCGCATGTCCGTCGGCGAAACCCAGGCCCGTCTCGCCAAGCGCGAAATGATCGAAGCCAACCTGCGGCTGGTCATTTCCATCGCAAAGAAATATACTAACCGGGGTTTGCAGTTCCTCGACCTGATCCAGGAAGGCAACATCGGCCTGATGAAGGCGGTGGACAAGTTTGAATACCGGCGCGGCTACAAATTCTCCACCTACGCCACTTGGTGGATACGCCAGGCGATCACCCGCTCCATCGCCGACCAGGCCCGCACCATCCGCATCCCGGTGCACATGATCGAAACGATCAACAAGCTGAACCGGATCTCCCGCCAGATGTTGCAGGAAATGGGCCGCGAGCCCAGCCCGGAGGAATTGGCGGAGCGGATGGAAATGCCGGAGGACAAGGTGCGCAAGGTGATGAAGATCGCCAAGGAGCCGATCTCGATGGAAACCCCCATCGGCGACGACGAAGACTCGCACCTGGGCGACTTCATCGAAGACTCCCGCGCCATGTCGCCGATAGAATCGGCCACGGTCGCGGGCCTTCGGGAGACCACCCAGCAAGTCCTGGCGGGTTTGACGGCACGGGAAGCCAAGGTGTTGAGGATGCGCTTCGGCATCGACATGAACACCGACCACACCCTGGAGGAGGTCGGCAAGCAGTTCGACGTCACCCGCGAACGCATCCGCCAGATCGAGGCCAAAGCGCTGCGCAAGCTGCGCCACCCCTCGCGCTCGGAGCAACTCCGCAGTTTCCTAGACTTGGAATGACAGTTTAGGGCCCTTAGCTCAGCGGTTAGAGCAGGGGACTCATAATCCCTTGGTCCTCCGTTCAAATCGGAGAGGGCCCACCATAAAAAACAAAGGCTTGCCATCTTTTGATGACAAGCCTTTTTTATTGGGGCCACATGGGGGCCACGTTGAAAAAAATCAGGACGATTATTCCCGTCCAAAAAAAACGGCGGAAGCCGGTCTTTTTTGCCCCCTGGCTCTATCGCCGTGGCAGCTTGCAAGGTTTCGGCTTACGCCGGTTCATGCTCCACCAAAAACAAGGTTCTTTGCTCCCTGCCGCTCTGGCTTTCCTCGATCTCCTCAAGGCAGGTGAATTGATAGCGCCCGCCAATCTTCAAGCCTTCCAGGCTGGGGCCGTCTTCCTTGCGCTTGCCGGAAAATTCCCCTTGCTCCGTGGCCAGCCGCCAATCGCCCTTGCCGTTGTCGGCCTTGTCTAGCGAACCGACCAAGATCACGGATTCCGCGCCGATGTTCGAGACGCCGGAAAGGCATTCCGCCAAGGAAACTGCCCCCGTTTTCGACACGGAATAGCCCCTTGGGCTGGAATCCCCCGGTTCGGCCCATGCGTAGCGCAAGCCGGTTTTGTTGTCCGCCAGAAAGCGCAACAGGCGAAGGTAAGCGCCTGCCAAATGCCCACGATGCGCCTTGACCATCTTCAAGGTTTGCTTGGGGTCGTCCACATGCTCAAACAGGCGGTCTATGCGTTCCAACGCGGCGGCAAGCGGGCTGTGGCCGAACAGATTGGGGGATGCAGCGGCTTCAAGCAACAGCCGGAACGATCCCGCCGCCGCCGGAATGACCACGTTCAATAGATGCGCGTCGGGCCGGTCGGCCTCGCGCCGGGTTCCCGCCTCCCGATGCGCCGCGCCGTAAGCATGTTTGACCAAGGTTTGCAGGATCGACAGCAGCCTGCCCAAGGTTCCCGCATGGATTTTGTGCGCCCCGGCGGCTTCTGGTGGTTCCACGGCGATTTCCAGCACCAGGTTATTGCGCGAACGCGCCTCTTTAAGCGCCTCGGATTCGGCGGGGGTGTCGTGCAGCAGAAAGCCCAGTTCGGGCAAGTCCGGGCAGTCTCGAAGCGGCGAGGCTTGCGGCTCCAACACCAGCGGGGCGTCAAAGCCGTTGCGGGGCATGGCGACAAACCAATCCGCTTCGGCCCGCTCCAACAGCAACGCCCGAAGGTCAAGCTCCCCCGTGCGGAACAGCCGCAGGCGTTCAGGCTCCACGCCTGCCAGCAAGTAGCGGTCTTCATCCCCGGCAGGCTCCACCATCAAGGCGACATAATGCCCGCCTATTGCGTCGCGAGCCTCGAAAACTTGGATGCCATCGTAGTAGAACAACGTGGCGAAGTGACGCACAGCCTCAATCGCAGGGGCCAAGCTTGAGAGTGCCACGGTCATTCCTTTGGGGGAATCAACTCAAACCCGGAAATTTCGCTCATCTGCCTCGGCTGCTTGCCTTGGTGCAGCTTGCCGCTGATTTGCACATAAGCGCCCTCGGTCATGTGCGCTTGGTGGGCGGTCGCGTAGTCATCCGCCGACAGGGCGACTCTGGCGCGGACACTGACGCCCTCCCGAAGCAACAAGGCCAACACCACCTCCCCGGAACGCCTGCCATCCTCGCCCATGTCGCCGCACAGTTCTTCAACCGTCCCGATGAAGCTTTCCTTGTGGTGTCCGTCAACCGGGCGCAATTCCCGGCGAACCTGCTCGATGCGTCCAAAATAATCCCGCTGGAAGCGCAACGGGGCCGTGTTGACAGGGGCAACCGGCGCTATCCCGGCCCACTCGAAAGCCACATCCAGGGAATTGCCCAAGGCTTCGTCGTAAAACAGCGTCAACGCTTCGCACAGGTTTGAGGACAACAACGGCGCCGGGTCTCGTTTCAGGGCATCCACCAGCGTATCCAGCGTATCCGCCTCTATGGCCTGGATCAATTGCTCCATGCCCTGCCGCAAGGCGAGAGTGACACGCCGGACGAACGGCTTCGATGAATCGTCTAAATCCAACACCCCTTGCGCGTCCAAGGCATGGATGGGGCAGGACACGCGCAGCACGAAGCTGCCCGGCTCGGTATGGCCGAAGCGTGATTTCTCGATAAGCTGTTGCGCCTCGCTCAAGGTTAGGCGCGGATGGTGATAACGCGGGCGCATGACGGTGCAAGCCGCAGCTTTGAGCAATTGTTGCGCTCCGCCTATCAATGATCCGGCAAAGCCCAACGGCAAAGAATAGTCCGCCCCGTCCGAAAAAACCCGAAAGCGCAAAACATCATCGCCAACCGCCAAGGCGCGGGCCTGCAAAGCCTCTGGGGACTCGCGCAACATTTCCCCCAATTTTTCCAAGACGCGGGCGGCAGATTCCCCATAATCGGGCGCGTCCAAACGCATGGGGAAAACCAACTGGCGGCGCGGGAAGCCGGGGTTTTGCAAGACATACAGCTTGTCCGCAAGCCCGGCTTCAACCAACTGCCAGCCTAGCGACTTGGCAAAATCGCGCAGGTCGGTGGGCGCAGGCAAAGCATAAGTGTTCATTCGCTGGCCTCTTGGTAGGTGGGAATTTTGTTATGGGAAAGCTGGGCCATCAAGCTTAGCAAGCCGTCTGGGTCAAACCGTTGTGATTTGGGTAGGTAAACCTTTTGCACTGTTTGATTGTTTGATGGTTTAGCACCTCTCAAGCTGACCCAATACGCGCATTTACGCAATATCAACGAATCATCATCTAGGCTCAACCAATCCCTTTCGTCTTGAGGCAGAAACAGCACTACTAAAATACGCGGAGTCGATATGGTTTCTGTGCGCAGGTCATCATAGCGGTTGATTCCTTTCAATACATAAGGCAAATACTCTCCTTCTTCTGTAGGCTGTTTGATCGTTGCTTTTAACTGCACTTTAATGTCGATTTCATTAAGGTAGCCACCATTCGGAAACGGCCCCCAGCCGGTCAACTCGGCATCAATACCGGCATTGTCGTCATGCCGTGAGCCTATTTTGCAGCCGACGCCAGCCTTTGATGCGACAGCATGAAAGTAGGCATAGCTCAACTCAGATTCGATATTGTTAGCGGTAAGCGGGGACATAGGCTACCTGGGTTCAAAATGGTGTCGGGTTGCGCTTGGGCGTGGTTATCAGTATAGACCAATAGCTTTTACGGCATCTTCGACCAGTTTTTTAGCTTCGGCCAATTTTGCTTGGGCCTGTTGCTTAGCTTGGCTGGCCCCAACCACCTTGTCCGCCAGCCGCTGTTGCCAGGCCAAGTCGATTGAACCGTCTTTGTTGCGGGGTAGATAGACAAAAATCTCGGTGATATGCTGGGGGTAAATTTCAAGTTGGCCGGAGGAGCCAGTTTGAAACATTTCACTTTGGGCAATACCCGCTGGCGAATTAAGAAAAAGCGACAGATAAGGCGGCAAGCAATGGGCAAGGCTAGGACGGAGAATTGCCACATGGTTGTCAGCCAAAGCGGAGGCATCATCCAAATAAAATGATGCCCGCCCCAAGGTGCCAACACCCGTTGAATTCAACAAAACATCGCCTTTATAGACGCGGGCTTTTTCATTGGCCTTTTCGCCCCAAAATGCCTTACTGGTGCGGGCATCATCGGCGACAGCCACACCTTGCGGACGAATGGCCTTGCTGGCCAATACCGCAACCTCCCCTTCCGGGTCAAAAACCGGCTGAACCCCACGGCTCGGCATGGGACAAAACGCGCCTAATTTGAGCGCCCCAAGCTTGTTCAAACGCTCACGCAAACGCCAATACTTAGGCTGGAAATGTTCCGCGTCGATGCGTTCCTGCTGTTCCAAGGTGTCGGTGTTTTCGATAAAGAACAACTCTGCCGGTTGCTCCGCCAACTCCTCCCAGCTTAGGCGTTCAAGTAACTCTTGCTCAGCTTCTGGATAAAATAGCTCTGAACGCTGAACCAATTTAACCGACTCAGACCATAAGTAGGATATTGTATTGACAAGACTTTGAGGAAGCCTAGGAATAAGAAAACCAAGAATATCATCTGGATATATTTCAAGCTGACCAGATGAACCACGCTGCCATTGTTCAAATTGAAGTCTACCAACATCAGATTGGAGAACCGCAGTAATATACGCGTAGTCGGCATTTCCAGCAGGTTTGAGAACTGTTATATGTCCGTCTGCGAAGTAAGATTTGTCGGTCAAATTGCAAAAAACACGCCCCAGTGTACCCAAGCCTGTTGACGTGATAACAATATCATATTTATCAATAATGCCCTTTTCTGTTTTATTGAAAAATTCAAATGGTACATATTCCTGCCTAGTGTCTGAGAACTTCAATTCACGAACATTGACTGTGCGCACAACAGGCACAGTTCCATTTGCGTCATATTCTGGTGCTACGCCACGCTGGGCGCTGGTTACATATGTGGAGAGCGGTTGTGCGTCAAGCTTGTTCAATGCAGACAATAGCTTTTCTGAAGTCGGGCTAAAAAACTCCGAATCCCACCGCTCCGCCTCGCAAATCTCATCAAACGGCACAATTGAGATTTCCGCCATGTTCAAGCCTCCTCCAAAAACGAAAAGCCCTGTTCCTTGCCCCACGCGACAAACGCGCTAGCAATTTCGTCCATGTCATGGTCGATGGCGGGCGGGCGCAAGCTTTCGGTGATTGGCGTTCCAGCTTCGTCGATGTAATTGCCGTCTTCGTCGATCTTGTAGATATACCGCCCGCTATTATCCTTGCCGCTTTTCTGGCTTGCCGCCATGAACACGTCGTAATTGTCCAAAGGTTCCCCCGCCTTTCCGCCCCATTTCTGCACGAAAACTACGCTCGTTTTCGTGTTGATGAAGGGTTTGAAGGCATTGTAAGGCAGGCCGACCACGGCCAATAGCCGCGCCCGCCGGGCAATGTAATCACGCAAGCCGCGTGTGCCTAAGTTATTAAGATTACCTTGCGGCAATACTATCGCCATGCGCCCGCCGGGCTTCAGCAGGTCTAAGCAACGCTCAAGAAACAGAATGTCGCGCTTCATGCCGGACACGGTTTTCTTGCCTTTTTTACTGGCTTTGGCGTCTATTTTTTCGGCGATTTCCTCCATTTCGTCTTCGTCATCCGCCGCCAGCCTGCCAGTCAAAGCCAGTTCGTACAAGTCAAACGCCACAAGTTGCGCTTTGCTGGTGATCTTCCCGGCAAAAGGGGGATTCGTCAGCACTAAATCAAAGTCGCCGCTGTCGATATGCTTGGCAAATTCGCCGATTTTGTCCCTGACAGGAGATTTTTGCCATTCGCGCACGTCCAGCGCATTGACACCAAATACATTGGCCTTGCCATCCCCGGCAATAATCATCATGGTTTTGGCAACTTTTTTCAGACGGTCGTCAAAATCGACCGCATACAAATACTCGTTGGCATAGCGGTAGATTTGATCTTGATTCCAGCCATATTTAGTTTGAACATGGCGGATGGTGTGGATAAGAAATCCCGCCGAACCACAAGAAGGATCAATGACTTTTTCGCCATCCTCGGGGTTGAGCATCTTGACGGCCATTTTGATGACTGGGCGCGGCGTGAAATATTGGCCCTTCTGGCCTTTTTGTTCTGGATTCACCAAATACTCAAAAGCAGCGTCCACCGCGTCCAAGTCAGTATGCGCCAAGGAAACCGGCTCCAATGCCGACGCGCAGAGTTTGAGCGCATCGCCATTGAGCTTTAACACTTCGCCTGAGTCAAAAATCTCATGCCAGTGGGGCCGATTTTTAGCCGCTTTGAACAGGTTATTAAACCGTTCATAAATTTGGTCAGGTGAGGCTAAGGGAACGCGAAATTCCACGGTATCCGCCGGTTTTCGTTTCGGTCGAAATTCATCGTGCAATTTGGCGAAGAACAGCTTAAACAACTCGTCAAAGGCGTTTACCCCGGCGTTTGCCAACGCATCATGTTCCAAGCGTTCAATCAATTCGCGCATATTCTGGATTGGTGACAGCTCCGCGAAGGTTAGGGGCTTCAAAATATCGTCAAGATGCTCACCAAGCTTCGGAAGTCTGCCAATGTCACGATATTTGTACGGTGCCTTGCGGGTTTCTTTGGCTTCCTCCCGGATTTGGAAGCTGCAATCATCTCCGTTTGACCAGCAACCAAGAAAACAACCTGTCCAACGCAGGTAAGAACGCAACTGTTCCAAGCCCTCGCTGCTTTTGGGTTTTTTCACCTCAAAGATAATATAAGGCTCGGTGCAAGTTTCATCGTTGAAGATAACAATGTCAGCACGTTCTTTATCGGCATCTTCGCCCATTTGCATGGGCCATTCCACGCCAACACGAGTTAATGGGTAGCCTAGAGTGTCTTGAATCCAGATAACAAATAACTGCCTTACAAGCTCTTCGGGCTTAGCGCGTAACCATTTTTCCCGCTTAAAGCACCAAATTTCAATTTTGCCTTCCAATTCACGCAATTTAAGCCTGCCACGTTCGTTTTTTTGAAAGAACCGTAGGCCATGTTTTTGATTTTGAAAAACGGTATTTATTAGATCAGCAGCATTTTTATTCATTGCACTCTATAGGTCCACAAGTATTTCTGAATACTCTAAGTAACTTCGTCGGTGTGAGTCTTCGGGTTGCCAGATGGGCAAAAATAGTCGGCGCGATGCACCGACATCTTACCTAATTATGTTATATAACAAAATGATTTACAAGGGATTTTTGGCATATCATCTGGTGGGGCTTTTGATTTGCCCCCTCCCCCCCCCTCGAATTTCGACGTTTTTCCGCAAATTCCGCCAGCGTCAAGGATGGGGGGCTTATTGATCGGACTCCACTTTTTCCATGGCTTCCAGCAACTTTCTAATATCGGCCCATCGCCACATCGCGCAACGCCCGGCGTGGATGGGCTTCGGATACAGCCCAGCGTGGATGCCCTTGTACCAAGTTGTTTTCGAGACTGGCACAAGGGCGGGGACAGGCTTGGGCTTGGCGTTCTTGTCGCCGATGATCTGGCTCAACCTGCAATAGCCTGCGGTGGGTATTTCGTCGAGTAGACTCATGGTTTGAACTCCGCTAGTGAGAATTGTTTTTGCATATAATTTCAACGGGTTGCCGTTTATCCTTCTGCCAATGGGTTCCCTCGGTCCCCTGGAATGGAAGAATTCAATAGTTCCCCATTTTGGCTTTTTCACCGCTAACAGCCCGATGACGGCGGCCATTCCGCGTTCTCCGCGTGGCTTTTGTTTTTTCAGAGGGAACCGGGGGAACCCAGGGAACCGCCTTGATTGGCAAGGGCTTTGGCGGTTCCCCCGGATGGTTGGGGCAGGGAACCTAGGGAACCGGCCCGGCAGGATTCGCCGCGCCGGTCATTCGTCCGCGTCGCCCGGCAGTATCCAATACAGCCAAGGCTTGCGCTTGCCGATGGCGGTTTTCTTGGCCCGCTTGCCTTCGCCGCCCTTGCCTTGTCGCGGTCGTGAATCCAGCCCGCCTTGTCCAGCGCCGCCAGCGCCCTTGTGAAGTCGTGGCCCTTGGTGGGCCTCCCTCAGCCCTTCGGACGTGAACAGGTAGACGCGGCCCGCGTCTTCAATGTCCAGCCACCAGCCCGCCCGCTGCATGACCACGGCTTCCTTTTGTTCATCCTCGTTGCTGGCCTTGCAGCTAAACCGGCTGTCACCGTAGCGGGAAATGAAATCCGCCACGGCTTGCAATATCTGGCGGTCTTCGGTGAAGCCGCCGCCCCGCGCTTCCCGCCAGACGCGGTAGCCCTCCGCCGCCGCGTCCATCGCTTCGCCCTCCGGCCAAGGCAAAATCCCGCATTCCCGCGCCAACTCGCCTGCCAGCCCGTACAGCGCGAACCGGGACGCGGCCCGCGCCTCTTGGCTGGTCGCGGCGTCAAATTGCGGTCGGCTTTCCGCCTTCTTCAGCAAGTCGCCAAAGTCGCGTTGATCCTTTAGCAAGGCTTCGATGAACAGCGGCCCGGCATGGCCGTAGTGCCGCCCGCACAGCGTCTTGAGGTAGTCGGCCAGCTTTTGGCCGTCGGGGAAGTGGTGGAGCGTGTCGAAGACGCCATGCGCCCGCGCCGCTTGGATGTTCAGCAGGCGCACCAACTGCCCGTCCTTGGGTTGCTTGCCGCCCTCAGCCATGTGTGCGGCCAGGGTGTGTTCCCCCGTCGAAAGCAAAGACACGCGCCAGCGGAACACATGGCGGGCGGAACCCAGCCGGTTGGCCCGCGACTTGCCGGTGCCGTTGCCCAAGGCATAGACGATGCTGCCGATTTCCTTGGGGTCGGCCTCGCTGATTTCGTCCAGGCAAAGGCAGGTGTCGTT
>CAZOTR010000105.1:0-10669 GCA_964582755.1 uncultured Methylococcaceae bacterium
TTCGGCGTGTTCGCTCCAATGGTTGGTGGCGCTGACAATGATACGGTGGACAAACGGCTTCTTGCCGGACGCGGTGAAAAAGCTGTCAATCTCGCTTTTCTGTAGCGTGTGGTCTTCTGCGTACAGCTTGCATTGGATGGCGTGGAATTCCCCCGTTTGGGCTTGCGCCACCAAGTCTATGCCGGTGTCGCGCTTGTCCAGCCCTTGCCGGTCGGCCCATTGCGCATAGGGCCAAACCTCGCTGTACAGGTCGCGGTAGCTGGCTTCGTGGCGGAAATAGCAGGCAATCAACTCTTCAAAGTAGGTGCCTTTTTCGCGCTCGGTGGCGGCGGCGGCGCGGTAGCTGTCCAACAGTTGGCGAAGCGCGGTCATGCGGGGTTCCTGTGGCGGGGGTTCCGGGTTTGGGGTGTTTTCAGGATTGGGCGGTTTTCTTGAACGGCAGCACTTGCGCCCCGGCCTTCAAGCCGTCCAGGTAGTCGGCCCAGGCTTGCATCATGCGCTTGCGTTCGTTGATAAACTTTGTCCGGTTGTAGGCGTTGCCTAGGGCTTCGGATATGCGGTGCGCCAACTGGTGTTCTATGGCTTCGGGCGCAAAGCCTAGCGCCTTCGTCTTGGCGTCGCACTCTGGGGGCATTGGGGGCGCTTGGGGGCATCTGTTCCGGGGGCATCGTCCCATGCCCCCACATGCCCCCGGGTGTCATTGGACGGGAGTGCAGACTAAAAAGCCCGCATGGCGCGGGCTTTAGGTCGTTGTTGTATTGCTTTGGATTTGTGTTTGGTGGAGATGAGGGGGATCGAACCCCTGACCTTCGCATTGCGAACGCGACGCTCTCCCAACTGAGCTACATCCCCGTTTATCCTGGAACCGCCGCCTGCCGGAAACGGCAGGGCGTTTGGTGGGCGCAGAATGTAACGCTTTCCGCGAACTTTTTCAAGCGCGGCGGCAAGGTTTTCCCGCATCCCAGGCTTTGCTCCCTCCCTTTTGCGCCCAGGTTTAGCTATCATGTCGGCACCCAGCGGGCTTGCGGGGACAGGATCGCCCACCCCGGCCAAGGCGCTAGGCAGGCCGGCTAACACTCGATGCGCATGGGATTGTCCGCCCGGCACCCAGCGCCGGGCGGCGCGCAACCCCCCACTCAATCGGCAACGGAGAATAGACATACCATGGCCAGTCGCGGCGTTAATAAAGTCATCTTGATCGGCAACCTCGGGGCGGACCCGGAGGTTCGTTACATGCCCAACGGCGAAGCGTGGGCGAATGTCAGCCTCGCCACCAGCGAAAGCTGGAAGGACAAGAACACCGGCCAGCCCGTGGAGCGCACAGAATGGCACCGGGTGGTGTTTTACCGGCGTCTGGCGGAAATCGTCGGCGAATACTTGAAGAAGGGCGCCAAGGTGTATGTTGAAGGCAGGCTCCAGACCCGGCAATGGGAGAAGGACGGCGTCAAGCATTACACCACCGAAATCATCGCCAACGAAATGCAGATGCTCGACCGTGTGGGCGAGGCGTCCGCCGCCCCCCGGCCCGGCCCTGGCGGCTACGCCTCCCAGCCTTCCTCCGCCCCCGCCAGCCGCAGCGGCGGCCAAGACCGCTACGGGCCGTCGCCGGAATCCGCGCCCGCCCGCCAGCATCCCGACCCGGCCTTCAGCCGGGGCGCGGACGACGGCTTCGACGACGACATCCCGTTCTGACGGGCCTTCCCGCCCTTGCCTTGACAGCAAACCGGCGCGGCCATCACGGCCACGCCGGTTTTTTCACTTTAGCGCCTCCGTCCCGGCTTGGGCGCGGGCGCAAAGCCGCAATCCGCCACGGTAGGCCGACCCAAGCCCGCCCAACTCATCCGCGCCCGCGGCACAAACCCGCGCAGGCGTTTCCGGCAAAGCTGGGCGCAATGCCGGAAACGCCTGTCCCGGCTGCGCCGGACAGGCTTATGTTGGCCTACAAAGGCGGGTCTGGCGCCAAAATTAAGAATTGCCGAGGAAATCTGGAGGTGGGTTCAATTGATTGAAATGTAGGAGCGGGCCATGCCCGCGATTTTGGGCCTCACCCATTGCCCGAAGCTTTTCGCGGCCATGGGCCGCTCCTACGGAAAATATCAATAAATCAATTAAACCCGCATCCGGAAGTCTGGCCGCAAGAATGACGGGCAAGCCCCGTCAAAGCTCCCAATCGAACCGGGGCAACATGCCGAAGGCGGTGCGGATGCCCTCGGCCCAGCGCTTCTGCACGTCGCCGTAGAAAGGCGACGAGGTGTCCAGGTTGAGATGGTGTCCCATCTCGAAGCTGTCCGCTTGGTAAATCCCCACCTCCACCGGCGGACCCACCGAGATGTTGCTGCGCATGGTGGAATCCAACGACACCAGGGCGCAACGCGCCGCATCCTCCAGGGAAGTGCCTGGCGCCGCCATGCGGTCCAGGATGGGCTTGCCGTACTTGGTTTCGCCGATCTGCAAATACGGCGTGGTCTTGGACGCCGTGATGTAATTCCCCTGCGGGTAAATCAGGTAGATTTCATTGGGTTGGCCCTCGATCTGCCCGCCCAAGATGAACGTCGCCTCGGAAGTGAACCCGCTGCGCTGCATCGCCGCCGCATGTTGGTCCTGCACCCTGACGCTGATGCCACCGATGTAGGAGGCGGCGTCGAACAGATACGCGCAACTGTTGAGGCTGTTAGGCGCGGCCGGGTTTTCCAGGTCGCGGCGGAGGAGGTTCACCACGGCCTGCGTGGTCGCCAAACTGCCGGCGGCCAGCAGCACCATGAAGCGGTCATGGTGCAACTCGAAACGGTGCATTTTGCTGAACACGCTGGCGTAATCGACGCCGGCGTGGGTGCGTGAATCCGACGCGAATACCAAGCCGTCGTCAACTTTGATTGCCAAACAGTAAGTCATGTGGCTCCTCTTATAGCTCCACTCGGGAAATATGGAATAATTTTCCAACCTTACGACAAGCCCGACGATTTCTCAAGTTCGTGTGCGCCGCACCAGAACAGATGGCAGTCCGCACCATAATTGTCCCACGGCCCGGTCCGGGCTTGCCGGGGCGTGGCGCGGGCGCTGGCAACGGCGCAAAACCGGGCAATGGCCTGTCTCTTGCTATATCCACCACAGCGTGCGTTTGTTCCCTTGCGGCCCACGGCAAGGCCATTCTCCAAGGATTTAAGAGCCTATGACCATCACCTGGAAAGACTATCCCGTAAACGGGTTTTACGACGAACTGATCGACTTCGAGAGCCGCCCAAGAGTCGGCGCCGAACTGCTGCTGCGGCATTTGGACGGCATGACCGAGACCGAGTTGCAAGAGCGCAAGGCGGCGGCGGACGCGGCCATCCTCGGCATGGGCATCACCTTTACGGTGTATTCGGAGGACGAAGGTTCCATTGACCGCGCTTGGCCCTTCGACATCATCCCGCGCATCATCAGCTTGCGTGAGTGGAAGCGCATTGAGGAAGGCTTGAAGCAGCGGGTGAAGGCGTTGAACCTGTTCATCGACGACATTTACCACGCGCAGAAAATCGTCAAGGACGGCGTGTTCCCCGCCGAACTGTTGGCCGACTCGAAGAACTTCCGCCCCGAGTGCGTGGGCATCGACCCGCCTTTGGGCGTGTGGGCGCATGTCTGCGGCTCGGATCTGGTGCGCGACCACGAAGGCACGGTCTATGTGTTGGAGGACAACCTGCGCGTGCCTTCCGGCGTGTCCTACATGTTGGAAAACCGGCTGGTGATGAAGCGCGTGTTGCCCGAGTTGTTCGAGGATTACGCCATCGTCCCGGTGGACGACTACCCTTCCCAGCTTTACCAATGCCTCGCCTCCCTCGCCCCGCACAAAGCCCATCCCAATGTCGTGGTGCTGACGCCGGGCATTTACAACTCGGCGTATTTCGAGCATTGCTACCTGGCCCAGCAAATGGGCGCGGAACTGGTCGAGGGCGGCGACTTGACGGTGGGCGACGACGATTGCGTGTACATGCGCACCATCGAGGGGCTGACCAAGGTGGATGTGATTTACCGGCGCATCGATGATCTGTTCCTGGACCCGGAAGCCTTCTTGCCGGAATCCACCCTCGGCGTCCCCGGCCTGCTGCGGGCTTGGAAAAAAGGCAAGGTCGCCCTGGCGAACGCCCCCGGCGCGGGCGTGGCCGACGACAAGGTGGTCTACACCTATGTGCCGGAGATCATCCGCTACTACCTGGGCGAGGAGCCCATCCTGGCCAACGTGCCGTCCTACCGCTGCTGCAACCCCAAGGAGTGCGAGTATGTGCTGGCCAATCTGGACAAGCTGGTGGTCAAGCCGGCCAACGAATCCGGCGGCTACGGCATGTTGATCGGCCCCAAGGCCAGCCAGGAAGAGTTGGACGAGTTCGCCAAACTGATCCGCAACGACCCGAGAAACTATATGGCGCAGCCTTTATTGTTACTGTCCACCGCCCCGACCCTGGTCGACCACACGGTCGAGCCGCGCCATTTGGACTTGCGGCCCTTCATCCTGTCCGGCCAGAACACTTACGTCACCCAAGGGGGGCTGACGCGGGTGGCGCTGAAGAAAGGCTCCACCGTCGTCAACTCCTCGCAGGGCGGCGGCAGCAAGGACACATGGATCGTCGATTGGGAGGGTGTGTGATGGCCATGCTGTCCCGCGTCGCCGAACATCTTTATTGGATGGCCCGCTACCTGGAGCGCGCCGAGAACACCGCCCGGCTGGTCAACGTCAACGGCAGCTTGATCCTCGACCTGCCCAAACATGTCCGCCCCGGCTGGGCGTCGCTGATTGCCATCACCGGCGCCGACGACACGTTCTACAAGCTCTACCCCAGCGCCGCCGAGGGCCATGTGGTGAAGTTCATGCTGGCGGACGAGAAGAACCCCGGCTCCATCCTCTCCTCCATCCGCAGCGCCCGCGAAAACGCCCGCACCATCCGCGACATCATCCCCCGCGAAGCCTGGGAGCAAATCAACAAGCTCCATCTCAAGGCCCGCGAAACCCTGGCCGGCGGCCTGTCGCCGAAATGGCGCTACGAATTTTTGCGCGAGGTGATCCTCGCCGTGCAGCAAATCGCCGGCATCCTCGACGGGGCGATGAGCCACGACGCCGGCTACGAGTTCATGGAGCTAGGCCGCAACCTGGAACGCGCCGACATGACCACCCGCATCATCGACGTGCGCTCGCTGAACCTCAGCCAGGAGGCGGAGGCGGAGGCGCTGAAGCCGTTCGAGAACATCTTGTGGATGAGCGTGTTGCGCTCCCTGACCGCCTACCAGATGTACCGGCGGCACATGCAGGCGGCGGTCAAGCGCGGGGCGGTGCTGATGTTCCTGCTGCAAGACCACCAATTCCCGCGCTCCTTCCTGTTTTGCCTGGAGGAAGTGCAAAGTGGCCTGGGGCGACTACCGCGCAGCGAATCCGTGCTGGACGCCCTCGTCCCGCTGGTTGAACAGATCGAAGCCGCCAAGCCGGAAAGCCTGGGGCAGACGAAATTGATGGAATTCATCGACGAGTTGCAGATCAAGCTGGGCGAGATCCACGGGGCGATAGGCGCGACGTATTTCGGGGTCGTGGAAGAGCCGGGGCGGCAGGCGCAAGAACAGGCCAGCGTTTAGGCCATGGGCAGAGAGAGGGGAACAGAGTGGGGTGATAGCCCAGGGGGCGGACGCGATACCCGCCCCCTGGGTTCGTCAGACGTGTCGCAGGCGACGCGGGATTATGAACCGCCGCCAAACTTGGGTGCCGCAGTGCCTTGCTTCATATTAGCCAGCGCTTCTTCCAACGCTGCCGTGCCTTCCGGGACTTTGCCGGCCTTGGCTTCGTTCATGGCGGCTTTCAGTTTGCTGGTGATGCGCTGCATGGCCGGGGAGTTCGCGGTCGTGCTTTTCTCCTTCGCCAGCTTGAAGGCTGCCTCGGCGTCCGCCGCGAAAGCCTCGACATTGCCCGTCTTGCCAGTCTCTATCGCTTTCTGGGACAGCGCGCTCAACTGGGAAAAGTCCTCGTTCATCGGCGAACCCGCCGCTTGCGCGCCGCCGATGGAAAAGATGGAGAGCAGCAATGCCGCAAATGCGTGTTTCAGTTTCATTATATCTTCCTCGTAATCTGGATTCGTCTCGTGACGAATAAAAGGCTTCAGCTTGGTTTATCCGAAATTGCACCTAAGCAAAAATTGCCTCAACCGAGATCGAAGATGCGCAAAATCTAATAGGCGACACTATATCCCACACGGATAATGTCAGGATACAGCAGCAAATCCATTTACTCTGTGGTGTTTTCCTTACACAGCCATCGCAGTGTATCCGGGTGGCGAGGCTAAGTCACGACAAATAATAACCTATTTATAGCAAGGATAATTATCCCCGGATGGGCGGGCCAACCCAGGGAAAATATATCGCAGAGGGACAAAACTATATGCCCAAACCGCTGTCCAACGACGCCGTTTTTCCCGTTTCCCCAGCCGGCCAGCGCAAGACCGCTGGGCTTGTCTTTACAACAGCCGCCCGTCCGAAGCGGCCAGCCGCAAGCCCACGTTGAGCAGCACCACCTTGCCTCCCAGCAAATGCACGCTGCCCCGGCGGCGGTTGTCGCCGGTGTCGCTGAACTCAAACTGGTAAACCCGCCGCAGCACGAGCCGGCCTTGGCCGTTGCGGGCCGGCTTCAGGCTGGCCAGGGCAATGGTCTCGTCCAGCAGTTGCAAGCCGTCTGTCTCGCAAGCCTGGCGCACGGCCTGGATGCCTGCCTCCCGCGCCTTGAGGCTGTCGTGCCAGAACCAAGCGATGAGGGCAAGCAGGATGAGAAGAAACTTTTCCATGGGCGGTCATTCGGGGTTGTTGGAAATCCATAGGATTAGACCGGCCCGGTTTCTAAAACCGGACCGGCCTGGCGTCTCGGGCATAATCGACGGGCTTGCCCTGCCATTCAGCGCAGATAAACCCCGTCCTCGCCTATCTTCCCAGGGCCATCCAGCACATAAATTCCCGCCGAATTGCCTTTGACATGGAAAGATAGGGAACCATGGCCGGCGTGGATTTCATTGCCGGTCACGGCGTCGCGGTATACCCCGTCCCGAACCCCGCCCACGGTAATCTGCTGGTCGCCGCCCATTGCCAAGCCGACCACGGCATAACTGCCGGCTTCCGGGCAGTCACGGACAAAACTCATGCCGCCCCCCCACTCGGAAACATTCTCCATCCGCGCCTTTTGCAAAGCCGGAATCGCCTGGCGGATCTGGTTGAGACGGCGGATATGCCGGTATAGCGGATGGCTTTGCGTCTCGGCGATGCGCCCGTCGGCCAAATGGTCGCCAAAATACGCCCGCCCCGTTTGGCTCAAGGTATCCCTTTCCCCCTCCACGTCTTGCGGCGCGCCTTTCATGAACTCGATTTCCTCCCCGTAATAAAGGCAGGGAATGCCGCGCACGGTCCACAACAAGTTATAAGCCGCCGCCGCCATCCATTGCTCGCCTTTGAAGCGGTATTTGAAATCGTTGTCCGGGCCGACATCGTGGTTTTGCAGGAAGGTCACCAACTGCGTCACGTCGCCGTAAATCCAATCCATGCTGAACACATGGCCGGTGCCGCCGTAAGTGCCTTTGCTGACGGTGTCGCGGAACGTCGAGAACAGGCCAAAATCCAGTTGCGGAAAACCCGAGTCGCCGCCCGAGTTGGGGTTGCGCGGGTCGTGGCCTAGCCGCGTATACCACCACGGGCGGATTTGCGAAGGGCCATTGTCGCCACCGCCCATGTCGCCCCAGCCGTAGCCTTTCACCAGATTCTCGCCAAACACAAACAGGCCCGGCTTGCGCGCCTTCCAAGCGTTGACATATTCCAGCAGGTTGTCGCGCTCGACATGCTTCACCGTGTCGATGCGCAGCGCGTCCACGCCCATGTCCAGATAACGGTTGATCGCGCCGATCAGATAGTCTTTGACATTCTGCCGCTCGGTGGCCAGGTCTATGCAATCGCCGGCCAAATGTTTTTGCTGCAAGGGATGGGCGCTTTCCCAGTCGCCGCCGCAGATAAAACCTTCCTGGTGATACCAATCCGGGTCCAGATTGTTCGCGTCCACGCCGAAGAAGCGGCCGGGATTGTAGCCGGGTTTTGGCACGGTTTCGCCGGTCTTCGGATCGACCAGGGGCTTGACGCCTTTGGGGTCGCTGTTATAACGCTCCCGATACCAGTCGGGCGCCTTCGGGTTGTCGATGTCGTCGCGGTTGGGGAAGGCGTAATTGCCGAGATGGCCTTGGTACGGGCCATGCCTGACCTTGCCTTGTTCGGAACCGTGCGGGACGTAGTATTTCACCGGCAGATGGTCGATATGCACCTTGCCGCGTATGCCGTATTGGCAGGAATGGTTGACCACCACGTCTTGGATGATCTTTAAGCCTTTGGCATGGGCGGCGTCAATCAAATCTTGGTAAGTCGCGCCGGGCGATTCCAAGCGCGGATCGATTTCGTTCCAGTCGTAGGCGTGGTAACCGTGATAATCCAAGCCCGAGCGGTTTTCGACCGGCGGCGTGATCCAAATCGCCGTGAAGCCCAAGTCGCGGATATAGTCCAAACGCTGGATCAAGCCCTTGAAATCGCCGCGCCAGTGCGGGTCCACCGGCTCGCCTTGGGCGTTGAATTGGATGCGGTCGCGGCAGAAGAAATTATTCGACGGATCGCCGTCGTAAAAGCGCGTGGTGATGAGGAAATAAATGGTCTCCTCGCGGAAATCCTGGCGCTCACTGACGGGCCGGGGCTGCAACGGGGCCAGCGGCGCGGCCGGACGCGGCGGCGGGGCTGGGCGCGCCGCAGGCTTTTTGCCGGAGGGCTGGCCGTGGTGCCAATGGCCGTCCTCGTCGAACCAGCCATCCTGGCCGCGGTGTTGGTCGCCGGTCTGCTTCCCATGGCCGTCATTGAACACGAAATGCGCGGCGGGGGCGTGGAAGCGGTGGGACCACCAGCCGCCCGCGCCGGGCTTCATCGGGATGCCCGGCCAGACGCTCTCCTCGCCCTGCGCCTGCCAAAAGTGGATGTGGACGGAATCCGCCCAGTCGGCGGGTTTTTTGAAATGCACAGTAAAGCCGGTCATGTCTTGGATACAGTCTGGATAGGATTAAAAAACTAAACTCGCGCATTGGCGCAAGGTTTCGATTTGCCGCGCAAGCAACCGTAAGGAGGGGCTTTGGCCCGCGACAATCGCGGCCTAAAAGCCGCTCCTACAAGGCCACCGTCCGCCCCGTGGCCGCCGACTGCAACACCGCCTCGATGGTCCGGCAATTGGCCTTGGCATCCTCGAAGGAAAGCAGGGGCGCTGTGCCATTTAACACACAGTCGGCGAAATGCTCGACCTCCAGCACAAAATGGTTGGCGGCGGGCAGCTTCTCCTCGCCGCTTTTGCCGTCTTCCGTCCACCAGGACACCACAGGCTCGTCCTCGGGCAGTTGCCAGGCCGCGTGGCAGCGCACCCCGCCCTTGGTACCGACGACAGCGTAAGAAGACTGCCGCGCCCATTCAAAGCTGACATCGAAATGCGCGTGCCTGCCGTCGCCGAAGTCGATCACGCCGCTGGTGGTGATGTCCGCGCCGCTTTCGACATACTTGGCGATGGCCGTCACCGCGACCGGCGGCGTATCGAAGCACCAACGCGAGGAATGGATTGCGTAAGGCCCGATGTCCCACATCGCCCCGCCGCCGCGCCCGGTCGGTTCCGCCAGCCGGTACAGCCGCGCCGGCCGCATGATGAACGAATAATTGGCGTGGACCGAACGCACTTCGCCAATCAAGCCGGAAGCTATCAATTCCCGCACCCGCGCATGTTGCGGGTGGAAGCGGTACATGAAACCTTCCATCACGGTCACGTCATGCTCCCGCGCCGCCGTCTCTAGGCCAACGATGTCCGCCACGGTCAAGGCCATGGGCTTTTCGCACAGCACATGCTTGCCGGCCCGGATGGCCTTCAACGCCCATTCGGCGTGTTCGTGGTTGGCCATCGGCAGGTAGACGGCCTGCACCGCCGCGTCGTCGATCAAGGCGTCGAGGCTGTCATACGTGTTGACGCCGGTTTGGCCGGGGGCATATTTCGCCAAAGTTTCCGCCGCCGCAATGGGGCGGCGGCTGGCGATGGCGACGAGTTCGGAATTGGAGGCTGCGACGATGGCCGGCAGCAGGCGTTCGTTGATGCGCGCCGCGCCGAGGATGCCCCAGCGCAGTTTGGCTTGATGGTTCATGGAGGATCTCCGTTGATTAGTGTGGAGGGGTGGCGGCACATTATAGAGGCCCGCCTTGGCCTATACCATTTGCATTTCCCAGCGGGAAAAACGCTATATACTCAACCGGCCCACCGCATCCAGGAAAACCCCATGAAGCCCCTAATAAATACCCTACCCTTGTTGCTGCTTATGGCCACGCATCCACTCCACGCCGAACCCGCGCTCACCATTTACAACCAGAACTTCGCCGTGGTCCGCGACACGCTGCCTTTGGATTTGAAGGCGGGCGTGTCCGAGTCGCGCTACGCCGACATGGTTTCCCAGTTGGAGCCCGACTCGGTGATCCTGCGCGACCCTTCCGGCAAGGCAAAATTCCAGATCCTCGAACAAAGCTACCGCAACGACCCGGTGACGCAGGAACTGCTGCTGTCGCTGTTCGAGGGCAAGACCATTGATTTCTTCGTCAAGGAGCCGAACAAGCCCGACGCCAC
>CAZOTR010000105.1:10769-15341 GCA_964582755.1 uncultured Methylococcaceae bacterium
AAAAAGGTGGCCGTCTACCGCGAATTCAAGAACTCACAGGATAACAGCCTAGGCATCCCGCTGCCGAAAGGCCGCGTCCGCTTCTACACCCAGGACGGCGCGGACCAGTCCTTGCAGTTCGTCGGCGAAAACACCCTGGACCACACGCCGAAAGACGAATTGGTGCGGCTATACACCGGCGATTCCTTCGACCTAGTGGGCGAGCGCAAGCGCACGGAGTTCAAAGTGAACCAAGCCAACCATCAGGCCAGCGAATCCTTTGAAATCAAAGTGCGCAACCACAAGAAGGAGGCGGTGGAAATCCGCGTCGTCGAGCATCTGTTCCGCTGGCTCACCTGGGAAATCAAGAAGGAGTCGCAGCCTTACGAAAAGAAAAACGCGCAAACCGTCGAATTCCGCGTGCCGCTGAAACCCGACGAAGAAAAGACCGTGGGCTACACCGTGAATTATTCGTGGTAAACCGGGCCGCCGGCCCCCTAAGAAGCCGTTTGGTAAAACGCTAACCGTAGGAGCGCCCCATGGGCGCGTCTGGCCCCCCGTTCGTCGCGGGCATGGCCCGCTCCTACAGCAGGCTTGCAAAAAAGGAGTGCCACAGGATGCGCCCATTCCCGCCCGCCTTGAGCATGGCCCGGCCGCGGCTGGCGAAGTCCCTTAGCTTCCGCCGTTTCCCGCCGCCGGAAGAAGAGCTATTTCTTAGATTCCACGCCGACAAAACCTACCCCAAGGCACGTTTCGGCGTGGTGTTCGGACTGGCCGCCTGGGTTTCCTTTTGCGTTTGGGATGCCTTGGCGTTTCCCCGCTCCCTGCCCGAACTCGCCGCGATCCGCCTCGGCCTAGTCGCCCCGCTGATCGGCGGCTTGGCGTGGTTCATCATCCGCCAGCCCAAACGTTTCAAGGCCCGGATGCAAATCTGGCTGTCCCTCGCACCGTTGGCGGTGGCGCTAGGCTTGTTCCTGATGATAACGCTGGCCTGGGAAGAGGAGTCGAAGCGGGCGTTCCAACAACTGTGGCCGGCCTTTTCCGGCCTGTGCTTTTTTCTGTATGCGTTCCTCGGCCTGCGTCTGCTGCCCGCCGCCGCGTTGGGACTGGCGAGTTTCGCCCTGGCCTGGATCGCCGGCGCCCGGCAAGGCGTGGACACGCCCCTGTTGGGCGCGGCCCTGCTGCAACTGGCCATCCTCAACCTGCTGGGGATGATTGTGTGCGGCCGCATGGAAATCCAGGAGCGGACCTTTTTCCGGCTGCGCCAACACCACCGCCGCCTGCTGCGCAACGCCCAGCGGGAGCGGCTGAACGCCCAAGACGCCCGCGACGAAACCCTGCTCGAAAACGCCCGCGCCGAGGCCGCGCTGATGTTGGCGCGGGACGAGCGCGAAAAGCTGGCCGCGGCCATCGCCGAAAAAGAGCGCTTCCTCTCCGCCGCCTACCACGACTTGCAACAGCCGCTCTCGACGATTGGCCTGTATGTCCGCCTGGCCAAAGCCAAACCCCGGCCGGAGGGGGAACTCAGCGTCATCGAGAACGCCGCCCAGGACATCGCCCTGATGTTCAAAGGCGTGCGTGACGCCTGGGAAGTCGGCGGGGCGCGGCCCGCCCTCGAAGCCGTCAATCTAGCCGCGATCCTCGACGAAATCGAACGCGAGTTGCGCGAACGCGCCGGGCGCAAAGGCTTGGATCTGCGCATGCGCAAGCCCTCGCCCCGCGCCGCCTGGGTGCGCAGCGACCGCACCCTGCTGAAGCGGGCGCTGTCCAACTTGGTCGGCAACGCCCTCAAATACACTGAACGCGGCGGGGTGTTGGTCAGGGCCGTAGGCTTCGGCAACCGCGTCCGCGTCGATGTCTGCGACACCGGGATAGGCATAGCGGCGGAATTCCAACAGCGGATATTCGAAGAATACTTCCGAGTCGCCAACCTCGCTTGCGAACGCAAACGGGGACTGGGCTTGGGGCTTGCCATCGTGCGGCGGATCGAGCGCAACCTGCCCGGCCATTGCCTGCGTCTCGCCTCCCAGCCGGGACGGGGTTCGCGGTTTAGCCTGTCCCTGCCGACGGATGCCGAACCCCGCCCTGCCGCCACCGGGCCGGCCGAGGAGGCTGACCGGCTGCTGGAAGGCAAATACATCGTGGTCGTGGAAGACGAGCAGGCCAACCTAGCCGGCCTAGTCCGGGCGCTGGGCGAGGCCGGCTGCATCGCCGAAGGCGCGGACAGCGCGGCAACGGCCCGCCGATTGTTCGGCGAGCGGGACCGCTGCCCCGATGTGCTGGTGAGCGATTTTCTGCTGGGCCAAGGGCAAACCGGGCTGGACGCCGTGGCGGCGTTGCGGGAACGCTTTGAATGGGCGGCGGAGGTGCCTGTCGTGTTCGTCACCGGCGACTGGGATCTGCCGTCGAAACTGGCCGGTTTCCAAGGCGTCTACGCCATCCACCACAAGCCCATCGACGCCGACGCCCTGCTGGCTAGCCTACGCGGCTTGCTCAAGCCTCCCCCGCCGTGATGTCGTCCCTGGGGTCGCTCAGATCCGGCGGCCCCAGATAAATGCCGCGCCGGGCGACCGCCGCCACCAGTTGGGTGCGGCTCACCACCTGGAAATGCGCCAGCAAATCGCTGACATGCTTCTTCACCACCGGCAAGGAAACGCCCAGCTTGCTGGCGATCCGCTTGTTCGGCAGCCCTAAAACCAACAGCCGCAACACATCGCCCTGGCGCTTGGTGATGCCCAAATCCTCCGCCCTGCTGGGTTCGGGCAAGCCGGGGACGGCACGTTCCCTGCCCGCCTCCCGCAGCCCGCCGACCTCTGCCTTGCCTAGCAACGAGGCCGGCAAAAACACCCCGCCGGCCAAGGCCGCCCGCAACGCCGCCGCGATCATGCCGGCGTTCTCCGATTTCGGCACAAAGCCCATGGCCCTCAGTTCCAACGCCGCCTCAACCAGCCCCCAGTCCATCTCCTGGCCAGAAACCACCACCACTGGCAGGCTGGGCCGCGCCTCCTTCAAAGCTTTCAAGCACTCCAAGCCGTTGCCGTCGGGCAGGTTCAGATCCAGGAACACCAAGTTGAGCGGCCTTTTCCGCGCCACGGCGATGCCCTCCGCGCAACTGCCCGCATGCAGCACCGAGGCTTTGGGCTCCAACTCCTTGAGCAGCAATTCCAGCCCGGCCCGGAAAATCGGGTGGTCGTCGATAAGAAGGATGCGCATGGGAGGCGGCGTGGACTTGCGGGAATGCTTCACTATAGAAGTCATGGGCTGGCTTGGCACTGCTACCGGGGAAGGGAGGGGGACGGTACTTTGGAAGGGGGTCTTTGGTCGCATTGAACACATCGCCCGCGTAATTTAGCTTATGCGCCATGGCAAGGGCCGGCCGGTTCCGCATGGCCCCCCTTGTCTTGCAACGGCACCCACCAAAAACCAAGCGCCTACCTTGGACACTTTAACGCAGGAACTGACCATGGCTATCAATTTTTCGCAGATGCAAGAATCCATTAAGGGATATTTTGCCAAAAGGAAACTGGTTTCGCAAAAATATGCCGCCAGCGTAATGACTGCATTGCAGGACGAGTACGAGCTGATTGACAAGAAGAAGCTGATTGATAAGAACGATAAAGACAATGCGTCATCGGCGGACAAGAAATACGCCATTGACCAGCAATATGCCCTTGAACAGTGCAAAAAAATAATTGCAAAACATACCTCAGACCCACTTATGCCGCTTGATCTGGAAGATATTCGGCGATTTCAATGGGCTATCGTCTTGCTCTACGATGATGCCACCTTGCCACACAAGGTCAACAGCCTAGTTAAAGACTACAAAATCCTAGCCGAACTGAACGAGGCAGCCGCCGTGGCCTTGGACAACGAGCTTGAGCAATTAAAAGGCGACCCGAAATCACTGCGTTTAAAGTTAAGCGAAATTGTCAAAACAACCAATGAGCTTGCTTTGTCAAAATCCGAAATATGGCGGCAAACAATCAACCTTACCCTGATGAGTTGCGTGATTCTATCGGTTGCGGCAATCGCCTTTTTTGTATCCACGGAAACATTTTGGAAAGTTGTCAGCGTGGGCATTCTAGGCGGCGTGGTAAGCACACAGCAGAGGATTGTTGTCAGGTATTCAGCAGATGTCAAATGGGTGCGCAGCTTTGTCAGCGCTTTGCCTTTTGTGAATGCCGCGCTGTCACCCGTGCTGGGGGGCATAGGCGCGGTCATATTATATTGCATCCTGCAAAGCCAAATATTGGCCACGCTGGGTTACGACTCCAAAATAGTCCCGCATTTTGAGTATTCCAGTTGTCTGTTTGTTACCCAAGGCACGGCGGCCACGCCTGCCGCCACGCCGCCTAAGGAATGCTTGCCAAAGATGAGTTTTTCCAAAGTATTCCTAAACAACCAGCCCAGCACTCCGCAAGACACCGCGTTGCTTTTTCTGTTTTGCTTCTTGGCCGGATTTTCCGAAAGGCTGGTGCCAGACTTGCTCGATAAGATCTCGGGAAACCTAAACAACGCCGTAACCAAACCCAAATAATCACGCCAAATAGCAGCCATGCAGCATTAGGGTGGGCAAACTCCTAGTGTTTGGAG
>CAZOTR010000106.1:0-7949 GCA_964582755.1 uncultured Methylococcaceae bacterium
TCGTGCTGTGAGATTACTCTCTTAGCCGGGTGTCTGTGAATGCTGGGCAAGATCAGAGGCGTTTTTGTCGGATTTGGCGGTGCGGCGGAATGTGGCGTCGGCAACGCAAAACCAGGCTTTGGCGGCTTTGTTGTTTTTGTACAAGGAGGTTTTGGGGGTGGATTTGCCTTGGTTGAACAGTGTGGCGCGGGCCAAGCGGCCCGCCCGCCTGCCGACGGTGTTGTCGGTGCGCGAGGTGGGGGCTTTGCTGGATGGGATGGAGGGGACTTTAGGCTTGGTGGCGCGGCTGCTGTACGGTGCCGGGATGCGCTTGCTGGAATGTCTGCGGCTGCGGGTGAAGGACATGGATTTTGACCTGCGGCAGATTGCCATCCGCGACGGCAAGGGGGCGAAAGACCGGGTGACGGTGCTGCCTGCAAGTGTGGTCGAGCCTTTGCGGGCGCATCTGGCAAAGGTGAAAACCTTGCACGAGGAGGACTTGGCCCAGGGCTTGGGCGAGGTGTGGCTACCGGACGCGCTGGCGGTGAAAGATCCGTCCGCGCCCAAGGCGTGGGGTTGGCAGTATGTGTTTCCCGCCGGGTCTTTTTCCATCGATCCGCGCTCGGGGGCGCGGCGGCGGCACCATCTGGACGAGAAGGCGGTGCAGCGGGCGGTGCGCAAGGCGGCGTTGGCGGCGGGGCTGGCCAAGCCAGTGTCGCCGCACACCTTGCGGCACAGCTTTGCCACGCATTTGCTGGAGATGGGCTATGACATCCGCACGGTGCAGGCGTTGTTGGGGCACAAGGATGTGGCGACGACGATGATTTACACCCATGTGCTGAACCGGGGCGGACAGGGAGTTTTGAGTCCGTTGGATCGGTTGTGAATTTTTGCCCCCTTTTGCAAAGGGGGGGAATGTGAAGGCGGCGGCGAATAAAAAAAACCCGCCCGCAGGTCAAGGCGACCGGCGGGCGGGTTTGGTGTTTTGTCGCTGGTCCGCCTAGCGGTTCTTGCGGTAGCGTTCCAAGGTCTGCAACTGCGCGACGGCCTCGATCAGCTCGGCTTGGGCCTTGGCGTAATCCAGCTTGCCGGAGCGGTCGGAGAGGGTTTCCTCGGCGCGGCGCTTGGCTTCCTGGGCGGCTGCCTCGTCGATGTCCTTGGCCCGCGCCGCCCGGTCGGCCAGCACGGAAACCACGTGCGGCTGGACTTCCAGGATGCCACCGGACACGAAGAACGGCAGGGTTTCCTTGCTTTCGGTGATGACCCGCACTTCGCCGGCCCGCAGGCGCGTCAGCAAGGGGGCGTGGCGGGCCGCGATGCCGACATCGCCTTCCGCCGCCGGCGCGACGACCAGTTCCGCCATCCCGGAGTAGATTTTCTCCTCCGCGCTGACGATGTCCACATGAATAGTCATAGCCATGGTTTGGCCTCTTGTTTGTTAAGCGGCCAGACGCTTGGCTTTTTCCAAAGCCTCGTCGATGGTGCCCACCATGTAGAAAGCCTGCTCGGGGATGTCGTCGTACTCGCCGGCCACGATGCCTTTGAAGCCTGCGATGGTGTCTTTCAGCGAGACGTACTTGCCAGGGGAGCCGGTGAACACTTCGGCGACATGGAACGGCTGCGACAGGAAGCGCTGGATCTTGCGGGCGCGGGAGACGACCAGCTTGTCCTCTTCGGACAACTCGTCCATGCCCAGGATGGCGATGATGTCGCGCAGTTCCTTGTAGCGCTGCAAAGTGCCTTGGACTTTGCGGGTGATGTCGTAATGCTCCTGGCCGATGACCAGCGGGTCCAACTGGCGGCTGGTGGAGTCCAGCGGGTCCACCGCCGGGTAGATGCCCAATTCGGCGATCTGGCGCGACAACACCACGGTGGCGTCCAAGTGGGCGAAGGTGGTCGCCGGGGACGGGTCGGTCAAGTCGTCGGCAGGCACGTAAACCGCTTGGATCGAGGTGATCGAGCCGGTCTTGGTGGAGGTAATGCGCTCTTGCAACACGCCCATTTCCTCGGCTAGGTTCGGCTGGTAGCCCACGGCGGAGGGCATGCGGCCCAACAGCGCGGACACCTCGGTGCCGGCCAGGGTGTAGCGGTAGATGTTGTCGATGAACAGCAGCACGTCGCGGCCTTCCTCGCGGAAGAATTCGGCCATGGTCAGGCCGGTCAGCGCCACGCGCAGGCGGTTGCCGGGCGGCTCGTTCATCTGGCCGTACACCATTGCCACCTTGTCCAAAACATTCGACTCTTTCATTTCATGATAGAAGTCGTTGCCCTCGCGGGTGCGCTCACCCACGCCGGCGAACACCGACAGGCCCGAGTGCGCCTTGGCGATGTTGTTGATAAGCTCCATCATGTTGACGGTCTTGCCCACGCCCGCGCCGCCGAACAGGCCGACCTTGCCGCCCTTGGCGAACGGGCAGACCAAGTCGATAACCTTGATGCCGGTTTCCAGCAATTCGTTGCCGCCCGCCTGCTCTTCAAATGTCGGCGCTTTGCGGTGGATGCCCCAGCGCTCTTGCTCGCCGACCGGGCCTTTCTCGTCGATGGGGTCGCCCAACACATTCATGATGCGGCCCAGGGTTTCCTTGCCGACCGGCACGGCAATCGCCTTGCCGGTGTTGCTGGCCTCCAAGCCACGCTGCAAACCGTCGGTGCTGCCCATGGCGATGGTGCGGACCACGCCGTCGCCCAACTGCTGCTGGACTTCCAAAACCAAATTGGCGCTTTCGACCCGCAAGGCGTCATAAACCTTCGGCAGCGATTCACGCGGAAATTCCACGTCGACCACGGCGCCGATAACTTGAACGATTTTGCCCGAACTCATGTTTCGTCCTCTTAAAATTTAATCAAACTGTAGGGCGGCCTTCAGGCCGCCGGTGGCCGCAAAGCCACTATAAAAGCGGCCTAAAGGCCGCCCTACATATCGGCTAGACCGCAGCCGCGCCACCGACAATCTCGGAGATTTCCTGGGTAATGGCCGCCTGGCGGGCTTTGTTGTAGATCAACTGCAACTCGCTGATGAGCTTGCCGGCGTTGTCCGTGGCGCTCTTCATCGCCACCATGCGCGCCGCCTCCTCGCAGGCGTTGTTCTCGACCAAACCTTGGAACACGATGGACTCGACATAACGGACCAGCAAATCGTCCAACACCTCCTTGGCGTCGGGTTCGTACAAATAATCCCAATGGCCGGCCAGCTCCGGGCTGATCGTTTCGACCTTGACCGGCAGCAACTGATGCAGTTGCGGCTTTTGCGTCATGGTGTTGACGAACTCGTTGTGTACCACATACAGCGCGTCGATCTTGCCGGAGCGGTAGTCGTCCAGCAGCACTTTGATGACGCCGATGATGCTTTCCAAATGCGGCGTGTCGCCGACCTTGGTGACTTGGGCGACGATCTTGGCGCCGATGCCGTTGAAGAACGACACGCCTTTTTGGCCGATGACGCCGACTTCAAACTCGACATTCCCATTCGACCAGGCGCGGAACTGGCGCAACGCCATCCGAAACAGGTTGGAATTGAGGCCGCCGCACAGGCCGCGGTCGGAGGAGATCAAAATGACGCCGATCCGCTTGACCGCCCGCTCTTCCATGAACGGGTGCGTGTACTCGGGCTTCGCGTGGGCCAGATGCCGGATGATTTGCGCGATTTTCTGGGAGTAAGGGCGCGTGGCCTGCATCCTGGCCTGGGTCTTGCGCATCTTGCTGGTCGCCACCTTCTCCATCGCGCGCGTGATTTTCTGAGTATTCTTGATACTCGCGATCTTCACGCGGATTTCTTTACCTACGGCCATTGTTTAAACCCTTACCAGGTGTGAGTCGCTTTGAACTGCTTGATCGCCGCGTCGATGCCCGCTTGGATGTCGTCGTTGTAATCGCCCGTGGCGTTGATCGTCTCGATCAGGCTGGCATGTTCGGCCAAGACATACTTTTGCAGCGCATCCTCGAAATCACGCACTTTGTTGACTTCCACATCGTCCAGCAGGCCCGCGTTGGCGGCATAGATGGAGACGGCCATCTGCGCGACGCTCATCGGCGAGTATTGGTTCTGCTTCATCAACTCGGTGACGCGCTGGCCGCGCTCGATCTGCTTGCGGGTGCTTTCGTCGAGGTCGGAGGCGAACTGCGCGAACGCCGCCAATTCGCGGAACTGCGCGAGGTCGAGGCGGATGCCGCCGCCGAGCTTCTTGATGATCTTGGTCTGCGCCGCGCCGCCGACGCGGGACACGGACAGGCCGGCGTTCACCGCCGGGCGGATGCCGGAGTTGAACAGGCTGGTTTCCAAGAAAATCTGGCCGTCGGTGATGGAGATCACGTTGGTCGGCACGAACGCGGACACGTCGCCGGCCTGGGTCTCGATGATGGGCAGGGCGGTCAAGGAGCCGGTCTGGCCTTTCACTTCGCCGCCTGTCAGTTTTTCCACTTCGTCGGCGTTGATGCGCGAGGCGCGCTCCAGCAGGCGGGAGTGCAGGTAGAACACGTCGCCGGGATAGGCTTCGCGGCCCGGCGGGCGGCGCAGCAGCAGCGACACTTGGCGGTAAGCCCAAGCCTGCTTGGTCAAATCGTCATAGATAATCAGCGCGTCTTCGCCACGGTCGCGGAAATACTCGCCCATCGAGCAGCCGCTGTACGGCGCGATGAATTGCAGCGCGGCAGATTCGGAGGCGGAGGCGACGACGATGATGGTGTGGGCCAATGCGCCATGCTCTTCAAGCTTGCGCACGGTGTTGGCGATGGACGACTGCTTCTGGCCGATGGCGACGTAAATGCACTTAACGCCGGTGCCTTTCTGGTTGATGATCGTGTCGATGGCAATCGCGGTCTTGCCAGTCTGGCGGTCGCCGATGATGAGTTCGCGCTGGCCGCGGCCAATCGGGATCATCGAGTCGATAGCCTTCAAGCCGGTTTGCAGCGGCTGGCTCACCGACTGGCGGGCGATGACGCCGGGGGCGATTTTTTCGATGGGGGAGGACAAGCTCGCGTTGATCGCGCCCTTGCCGTCGATGGGGTTGCCCAGCGCGTCCACGACGCGGCCTAGCAATTCGGGGCCGACCGGCACTTCCAGGATGCGGCCCGTGCATTTGACCGCGTCGCCTTCGGCCAGATGGGTGTAGGCACCCAGCACCACCGCGCCGACCGAATCCCGTTCCAGGTTCAAGGCCAGGCCGAAGGTGTTGCCGGGGAATTCCAACATTTCGCCCTGCATGGCATCGCTCAATCCATGGACGCGGACGATGCCGTCGGTGAGGCTGACGATGGTTCCTTCGGTGCGCGACTCCACGCCGACATCGAAGTTCTCGATTTTGGCTTTGATGAGTTCGCTGATTTCAGAGGGGTTTAATTGCATGATTCTTTATCTCGCTCTAGTTGTAGAGTCTCTTGGCCAGACGCTGGACTTGCCCGCGCACGGAAGCGTCGATCACGCGATCCCCGGCCTTGATCAAAACGCCGCCTATCAAGGATTCGTCCACTTGGATGTGCAAACGCGGCTGCTTGCCCAGCGTCTGCCCCAGCACCGCCGCCAAGCGTCCGGCTTCGGCGTCGTCCAAGGGATAAGCGGTGCGGACATCCACCTCGACATAACCCTCTTCGTCGGCGCGAAACTGCTCAAACTGTTCGCTGATGAGGCCCAGCAGATTCAAGCGGCGATTCGCCACCAACAGGCGCACGAAGTTCTTCCCTTCGCCATCCAACTTGTCTTGGCACAGATCCAGCAACGAGGCGATGAAGCGTTCCTTGCTGGCATTGGGGTTAGCCGCTGCTTGAGCGATGCGTGGGTCTTGCGTAACTTGCGCGAGAAAAGCCAGAGACTCGGACCACCGCGCGGTCGAACCGGTCTGCTTGGCATGTTTGTAGGCCGCCGTCGCGTAGGGCCTTGCCAATGTCGCTAGTTCGCTCATTGCGCTTGACCCAACTGATCGCCAAGCTTGTTAATGATTTCCCTATGCTTGTCGTGGTCGATTTCCCTTTGCAAGATTTGCTCGGCGGCAGAGACGGCCAGGACGGCCACCTGCTGGCGCAACTCTTCCTTGGCCTGCTGGATTTCCCGGTCGATCTCGGACTTGGCAGCGCTGATGATGCGCTCGCCATCCTGCTTGGCTTTCTCTTTCGTTTCCTCGGCCAAGTCGGTGGCGCGCTTGTGCGCCAAGTTCACGATGTCGGCGGCTTGGTCTTTCGCCTCTTTCAAGGACGCCTTGGCCTTCTTGTCGGCAAGTTCCAGTGCCTGCTTGCCCTTTTCGCCCGCCGCGAGGCCGTCGGCGATTTTCTTCTTGCGCTCTTCCAGGGCTTGCAGCAAGGGTGGCCAGACGAACTTCATGGTGAACCACACCAGAAGCCCGAAAGTGATCATCTGCCCGATTAGAGTGGCGGTTATACTCACGGCGCTTTCCTCATAGCGTTAGGACTGAAGGGGACGTTCGCGTCCGGTTCCGCATTACTTAGGCAGGAACGGGTTCGCAAAGGTGAAGAACAGCGCCAGACCCACACCGATCATGGTTACCGCGTCCAACAGGCCCGCCACGATGAACATCTTGACCTGCAACATCGGCACCAACTCCGGCTGGCGCGCCGCGCCTTCCAGGAATTTGCCGCCGAGCAGGCCGAAGCCGATGGCGGTGCCTAGGGCACCCAGCCCCAAGATCAGGCCGACAGCAATAGCGGTAAAGCCTTGTATGGTTGCGATTTCCATTGTTTCCTCCGAAAGATTTGAAGTTTAAGTGAAAAATTCTAGTGGTCTTCGTGAGCCAGGCTCAGGTAGACGACGGTCAGCACCATGAAGATGAAGGCTTGCAAGGTGATGATAAGGATGTGGAACACGGCCCAGGGGAAGCTCAACGCGGGCTGCACCCACCAAGGCAACAGGGCGATCAGGATGAAGATCAACTCGCCTGCGTACATGTTGCCGAAAAGTCGCAGCCCCAGCGAAACGGGCTTGGCCAGATATTCAACCGTGTTCAGCAACAGATTGAAGGGGATCAGCAGCCAATGGTCGAAAGGATGGAAGAACAACTCCTTGGCGAAGTGCAATACGCCTTTGATCTTGAGGCTGTAGAAAATAATCAGGAAGAACACCGAGATCGACATGGCAAACGTGGCGTTCAGGTCGGTGCTGGGCACCACGCGCAAATACTCGATGCCGAACAACTGGGCGATGGCGGGCAGCAAATCCACCGGCAGCAAGTCCATGGTGTTCATCAAAAACACCCAGCAGAAGATCGTCAAGGCCAAAGGCGTGATCAACGCGCTGCGGCCATGGAAACTATCTTTAACTTGGGTATCGACGAACTCAAAGATCATCTCGACGAAGTTTTGCAAAGGGCCAGGCACATCGCTGGTGGCCGACTCGGCCACTTTCTTGAACACCATGACGAACAGAAAACCCAGCACCGCCGAGAAAAACAGCGTGTCCAAGTTGAAGGTCCAAAAACCCTCGCCAACCTTCAAATCCGTCAAGTGGTGGACGATATACCCGGTTGCGCCGCCCGCACCATGTGCTTCGCTTGCCATATTATCCCGCTCTAAAAAATGCTTAAAAAATTAATTACGCAGCAAAAGTGCGAACCAAAACACCGCCGACACCGCGAGAAAAGCGGCGAACAAAGGCAAAGGGGAAATGCCCGGCAGGTGGAATACGATGACGAACAGGAGGGCGGTTAAAAATAATTTAATCGTCTCGCCAAAATAGAAAGCCCTGACCACTTGGCCCGCCGTTTTGCGCGGGTCTCTGCGACCGGACAGCACGGCAAAAAAGACATTTGGCAGAAATCCAATCAACCCGCCTAGCAACGCCGACACCGCTTGGCCTTTGCCGCCCAAGGCCCAAGCCAAGGCAAAAGCCAGCAAGATCGTCAGCATTTGCAGTTGGAGCAGCCGTTTGACCGCATGAAACAGCCCTGCTCGGCTCACTCGGCACCCTCCCAAAAACGCGCCGGAATCATAACAACCACCATGGCAAAGATCAATGACGGGGGGCGGCC
>CAZOTR010000106.1:8049-15141 GCA_964582755.1 uncultured Methylococcaceae bacterium
GAAAATAAAGTGTGCAATTGCCAGCAAGGCCCGGATTTTAGGATAATATCCATATCCATACCCCTCCCCTTTCCCTCGCCCCTACCCGCACCTTATGAAAAAACGCCTGGAAACCCTGCTCGATTCCGCCCTGTCCACCCTGAAGGCCGGGGGCGAGTTGGCCGCCGACTTGGACGCGAACGTGTTGGTGGAGCGCGCCCGCGACAGCCGCCACGGGGATTTCGCCACCAATCTGGCGATGACCCTGGGCAAGGCGGCGGGCCGCAACCCCCGGCAACTGGCGGAGAAGATCATCAACGCCCTGCCCGCCGAACCCGCGCTGGTGAAAACCGAAATCGCCGGCCCCGGCTTCATCAATTTTTTCATCGACCCCAAGGCGCAGTTCCGCATCGTCCATGACATCACCGACGCCGGGCGCGAGTTCGGCCTCAGCGAAGCCGGGGCGGGGAAAAGCGTGCAGGTGGAATATGTCTCCGCCAACCCGACCGGCCCTTTGCATGTTGGCCACGGGCGCGGGGCGGCCTACGGCTCGGTGGTGGCCAACCTGCTGAAGGCGGTCGGCTTCGAGGTGCAGCGGGAGTATTACGTCAACGACGCCGGTCGGCAAATGGACATCCTCGCCGCCAGCGTGTGGCTGCGTTACCTGGAAGAGTGCGGCGAAGTGCTGGCCTTCCCCAGCAACGGCTACCGGGGCGAATACGTCCGCGACATCGCCCAGGATCTGTTCAAGGAAGTGGGCACCGATTTTCTCCACCCCGCCGCGCAAGTGATGGACGGCCTGCCGCCGGACGAGCCGCAAGGCGGCGACAAGGAAGAACACATCGACGCCGTGGTCGCCCGCGCCAAAGAACTGCTGGGGCCGGAGGGCTACCGGCGAGTGTTCGACGCGGGACTCAACAGCATCCTCGCCGACATCCAGGAAGACTTGGCGGAATTCGGCGTGGAATACGACCAGTGGTTCTCCGAACGCGGGCTGGCCGAGGATGGCGCGGTGGAGCGAGCCTTGGCCAAGCTGCGCGCCGCCGGGCATTTGTACGAGAAAGACGGCGCGGTGTGGTTCGCGTCCAGCGCCTTGGGCGACGAGAAAGACCGCGTGGTGGTGCGCGAAAACGGCCAGATGACCTATTTCGCCTCGGACATCGCCTACCACATGGACAAGCTGGAGCGCGGCTTCGACCAGATCATCAACATCTGGGGCGCGGACCACCACGGTTACATCCCCCGCGTGAAGGCGGCGATTGCGGCGCTGGGCGGCGATGCGTCCAAGCTGGACGTGCTGCTGGTGCAGTTCGCCGTGCTGTACCGGGGCCATGAAAAAGTGCAAATGTCCACGCGCTCCGGCGAATTCGTCACCTTGCGCCAGTTGCGCAACGAAGTCGGCAAGGACGCGGCGCGCTTCTTCTATGTCATGCGCAAATCCGACCAGCACATGGACTTCGACCTGCACTTGGCGACCTCGAAGACCAACGAGAACCCGGTGTACTATGTGCAATACGCCCACGCCCGCATTTGCAGCGTGTTCCGCCAGTTGGACGAAAAAGGACTGCCGCGCAATATCGTGCTGGGCATGGACAACCTGGAACGGCTGGCCGAGCCGCACGAAACCGCCCTGCTGACCAGCCTGGCCCGCTACCCGGAGGTGGTGGAGAGCGCCGCGCTGCAACACAGCCCCCACCATCTGATCCATTACCTGCGCGAACTGGCCGCCGAGTTGCACGGCTATTACAACGCCCACCAATTCCTGGTGGAAGACGCCGGGCTGCGCGACGCCCGCCTCAACCTCATCGCCGCCGTGCGGCAGGTGCTGATCAACGGCCTGCGCCTGCTGGATGTCAGCGCCCCCGAATCAATGTAGCCCCCATGGATTACCGCAAAAACCGTATTCCGGGTTACCGCCCGCCCCGCCCGCCCCGCCGCAAAAGCCGGACGGGGTTGTGGGCCAGCCTCGCCGCCATCGGCACGCTAGTCGCCATCGCCGTAGGCTGGACGGTCACCCGTCCCAAAGACGAACCCCCGCCGCCTGCGCCTGAACCGGCCAAAATCAGCGCGGTGGCCGTGCCGCTGCCGGACCCGCAGGCCAAGCCCGTGGACAAGAAAGCGGCCAAGCCGGACCCCAAAGACACCAAGAAGCCTGCGGAAGACGGCAAGCCGGCGGAGATGGGTCCGCCCGCCAAGCCGCCGGAGCCTAGGTTCACCTTCTACAAGATCCTGCCCGAGTTGGAGGCCATCGTCCCGGAAAGCGAGATCAAGACCCTCAAGCGCGAGGAAAGCCTGGGCAAAAAGCCTGCGGTCCAGTACACGCTGCAAGCCGGCTCTTTCGCCAACGCCCAGGACGCCGAAAAGCTGAAGGCGAAGCTGTCGGCGCTGAAGATCAAATCCCGCATCGAAACCGTCAAGATCGAAAACACCGCCTGGAACCGGGTGAAGATCGGCCCCTTCAACAACATGGCCGACGCCGACCGCGTCCGCGTCTATCTGCGCGGCAACCATCTCGACAGCGTGGTGCAGAAGGCCGTCAGCAATCCGCCGAAACAGGCGCCAACAGGCCGCTAGGCACATCGCACAGCGGCTTGCCGCCCTGTCGCTTCCGCGCCGCAATGTCCGCTTGCCGACAAAGCCCTGCCGGGGTTTGCCCGGCGGCAAAGCTAAACGCCTGATTTTGCAACTCCCACCCTCCCCGCCACGCTGGCAGCAATCTTGCTGCCAAGTCTTTAAGAAAACCGACAAAGCGTGGCAATCCAATGAAAACCTTTCTCGACTGGTCGGCCTATGAAGATGCCGGCATGGGCGACGCCTATGCCGACATCCCCAAGGCCGGCGGTGATTTCGCCAAGGCGGTGGCGGTCTGCATCAACAGCAAGGCTTGCGAGAGCCGTAATGACAAGGGCGTGATGTGCCCGAGTTTCCGCGTGACCGGCGACAGCCATCTGTCCACCGGCGGGCGGGTGCGGCTGCTGAAGGCGGCGCTCAACGGCGAGTTGGGCGGCTTGCCCTTCGCCGACCCGGCGCTGGGGCGGGCGATGGATCTCTGCGTCAGTTGCAAGGGCTGCAAGCGCGAATGCGAGAACGCGGTCGACATGGCGCTTATCAAGGTCGAATACCTCGCCCAACGCAACATCCAAAATGGCGTGCCGCTGCGCAGCCGCTTGTTCGCCCACACCCCGCTCTGGCTGCACCGCTGGCCGGGGTTGCGGCGGCTGATCGCATGGCGCAATGGCTCCAAACTATTGGCAAAGCTGGGCGAAAAGCTGCTGGGCATCGCCGCCGACCGCCGCCTACCGGTGCCTGCTACCACGCCGTTTAATAGGGCTAACATCGCCTCAAGCGATGTTAGCCCTGCGGCATCGGCGCGGGAGGTGGTGCTGTTCGTGGACACGTTCAGCCGGCATTTCGACCCGGACATCGCCGAGGCCGCGCTGGCGGTGTTGCGGGCGGCGGGCTACCGGGCCATCGTCGCGGAACCCGCGCCCGCAGGCCGGCCCTTGTGCTGCGGGCGGACGTATTTGGCCCAGGGCATGGTGGAGCAGGCCCGAGCCGAGGCGCGGCGGCTGCTGGACGCCCTGCTGCCCCATGCCGAGGCCGGACGGACCATCGTCGGGCTGGAGCCTTCCTGCCTGTTGAGCTTGCGCGACGAACACAAAGCCCTGGGGCTGGGCGAAGGCGCGGCCAAGGTTGCGGGGCAGGCCTTGCTGTTCGAGGAGTTCCTCGCCCGCGAACTGAGCGCCAAGGCTTTGCAACTGGCGCTAAAACCCCTAGACCGGCAAGTCTTGGTCCATGGCCATTGCCATCAAAAAGCGGTGGGTGCGATGAAATCCATGCGCAAGGTGTTGAAGCTGATTCCCAGCCTGCAATTCGACCTGCTCGAAGCGTCCTGCTGCGGCATGGCGGGAAGCTTCGGCCTGGAGGCGGAACACGCGGCGCTTTCCGGGGAAATGGCGGAGCAAGCCCTGCTGCCCAAACTCCGCGCAGCCCCGGACAGCCTAGTGTTGAGCAACGGCTTTTCCTGCCGCCAGCAAATCCGCGAAGGCGACGGCAGGCACTGCCTGCATCTGGCCCAATTGTTCCGCGACGCGCTGGCGTGAAGACATGAAAAGAATCCCCGTGCAATCCGAGTATTTGCAAGCTGTGGGCTACGCCCCTTGCGCATCGGTGTTGGAAATCGAATTCGCCGACGGCAGGGTATGCCAATACCTGGACATACCCACGTCTGTTTTCGACGCCTTGATGGCAGCGCCTGACAAAACTTCCTTTTTCCGTGGGCGCATCGAACCGAACCATGCCGTCCGACAACTGGGCGCAAGCCCTGCCGCCGCAACACAAGCAAGCACTGGAGATAGACAATGAATCCTGATTCGGTCCTGTTTTTCCTGGGTGAGAAATTCCGCTGGTCTTTAATGGGAGACAATGACGGGGAGGAGAATGACGAGGACAGCGTCATCAACGACCTGGAGTATTACCTGGGTAATTATGAGGCTGACTGGGATGGCTCGGGTCCGGCCACGGTGTTGGAACATTGGGGCTGGCAACATTTAAGGCAAGTGGTGTGGGCGCGGCGCAATTCCGCCAAGGCCAGGGACATATGGGTGGAGCAACCCGGCGAAAGAAACCTCAGCCGGGTGGTCTGCCTGCCTAAAGAAATCGAGGAAGAAACCGCCTGCTGGATAATCAAGGCGGTAATGAAACCCGCCTAGGATGCCTGCGGGCGTGGCCGGGATGGCCAGCGCCAGCCCGGCAATAAAAACAGCCGCAATGCTTATTTTCTCCGCTCCACCGGCACATACTCGCGCTGGGGAGCGCCGGTGTAAAGCTGGCGCGGGCGGGCGATGCGCTGCACCGGCTCGTCTTTCATTTCCAACCAATGCGCCACCCAGCCGGCGGTCCTCGCAATCGCAAACATGACGGTGAACATGTTCACCGGAATGCCCAAAGCCTTGTAAATAATCCCGGAATAAAAATCGACATTGGGATAGAGTTTGCGCCCGATGAAATACTCGTCTTTCAAGGCGAGCTCTTCCAGTTCCAACGCCAAGTTGAACAGCGGATCGTTGAAGGACAGCTTTTCCAAAACCGCGTAACAGGCTTTGCGGATGATGGTGGCGCGAGGGTCGAAATTCTTGTACACCCGATGGCCGAAACCCATGAGTTTGAACGGATCGTTCTTGTCTTTGGCGCGGTCGATATACTGAGGTATCCGGCTGGCGTCGCCAATCTCTTCCAACATTTTGATGACCGCCTCGTTGGCCCCGCCGTGCGCCGGCCCCCACAAGGCCGCGATGCCGGCGGCCACACAGGCGTAAGGATTGGCCCCGGTGCTGCTGGCTAGGCGGACAGTGGAGGTGCTGGCGTTTTGCTCGTGGTCGGCGTGCAAGATGAATAACAGGTTCAATACCTTGGCGGCGATGGGGTCGGTGGGATAATTCTGCCCCGGCACCGAGAACATCATATTCAAAAAGTTTTCACAATAACTGCGGTCGCCGCGTGGATAGACAAATGGCATGCCGATGGAATGGCGGTAACAGGCGGCGGCGATGGTCGGCATTTTCGCCAGCATCCGCATGGCGGAGATGCGCCGATGCTCGGGGAGGTTAATGTCCATCTCGCCGTGGTAAAACGCCGACAGAGAACCGACCACGCCGACCATCATCGCCATCGGATGGGCATCGTAATGGAATCCTGAAAAAAAATGCCGCAGGGCTTCGTGGATCATCGCATGGCTGGCTATCTCGGCGTTGAATTCGTCCAGTTCATGCTTGCTCGGCAACTCGCCGTTGAACAGCAAATAGGCGGTTTCCAAAAACGTGCCGCGCTCGGCCAGTTGCTCTATTGGATAACCCCGGTACAACAGTATGCCAGCGTCGCCGTCAATATAGGTGATCGCGCTTTGGCAACTGGCGGTGGAGACAAAGCCGGGGTCGTAGGTGAAATAGCCGAACTTTGAATTTAACGCTGAAATGTCAACAGTCGCAGGCCCCAGCGTGCCTTCGAGAATGGGAAACTCCGCCGTTTCTCCGGTGCGGTTGTCGGTGGCTGTTATCGTATCTTTTGGCATGGCTATTTCCTCAAAGGTGGTTGAAATCTTTGGAGCGCACAACATGGCGGGGTTTGCGCCCCGCCACTCATGTTTTTGTTTGTGTGCCGCGTCTAAACCACGACCGGCTTTGGCGGCGAAAGACGCTTAGAGGCTAGTGCGTTTTCGTTCCGCGCTTACGATGCAGGGGCGAATGAATTCGCCCCTGCGCTCGATATGAAAACGCTCTAACGCCACAAGCCCATCTTGAACAACTCCCGCTTCATGACCAATTCCCTAGGCAGGCGCTCCTTGAGCTTGTCGAAGAGTTCCCCGTGCCGGTCGAATTCCTCCCGCCACATGTCCGTGTCCACGCGCATCAATTCTTCAAACTGCTCCCGGCTGACGCCGGGCTGTCCGTTCCAATCCAGGTCTTCATAGCGGGGCATCCAGCCTAGCGGGGTCTGCCGCGCGCCTACCCGCCCGTGGACGCGCTCCACCATCCATTTCAACACGCGCATGTTCTCGCCGAAGCCCGGCCACAGGAAACGGCCCTGCGCGTCCAGGCGGAACCAGTTCACGCTGAAAATGCGCGGCGGGTTGTCGATGACATGGCCCATTTGCAACCAGTGGTTGAAATAGTCGCCAATGTGGTAGCCGCAGAACGGCAACATGCCCATCGGGTCGCGGCGGACCTCGCCGGTCTTGCCCGCCGCCGCCGCCGTGGTTTCCGAGCCCAGCGTGGCGGCGGCATAAACGCCGTAATTCCAGTTGAACGCCTCGAACACCAGCGGCACGGTGGTGGCCCGCCGCCCGCCGAAGATGAACGCGGAGATCGGCACGCCTTGCGGGTCTTCCCAAGCCGGGTCCAACGAGGGACATTGGCTGATCGGAACGGTGAAGCGGGCGTTCGGATGGGCGACCTTCGCGCCGGTTTCCTCGGCAAGCTGCGGGGTCCATTCCTTGCCCAGCCAGTCCGTCAGCCTCGCTGGCGGGCTTTTCGTCATGCCCTCCCACCACACGTCGCCGTCCTCGGTCAGCCCCACGTTGGTGAATATGCAATTGGCATGCAGGCTGGCCATGGC
>CAZOTR010000107.1:0-7510 GCA_964582755.1 uncultured Methylococcaceae bacterium
GTGACGCTGTCGAGGATCAAGCCGCAGGTCAGCGACAGGAAGGCCAGCAGCATGATGGAGGCCGACAGGATGGCGGTCGGAAACCGTGGCACCAGGCCGGTATGCCAATATTCCGCCAGCACCGGCACGGCCAGCCCCAGCGACAGCAAAGCCAGCCCCAAGGAAATCGCCCCGAAAAACCATACCGGCCGCTCTTCCTTGATGAGTTCGGCGATGGTGCGCAAGATGCGGACGCCATCGCGCAAGGTGTTCAATTTTGACACCGAACCCTCGGGGCGTTCCTTGTACGGGGCCGGCACTTCGGCGGTCTTCATGCGCAGTTCCAGCGCGTGAACCGTCAACTCGGTTTCAATCTCGAAGCCCTTCGCCAAGGCCGGGAACGACTTGACGAAGCGGCGCGAAAACACGCGGTAGCCGGACAGCATGTCGGTGAACTGCCTGCCGAAAGTCGTCGCGACCATCTGGGTGAGCATGGCATTGCCAAAGCGGTGGCCGAAACGGTAAGCCTCTTTGATGTCGCTGACGCGGACGCCGTTGACCATGTCCAATTGGCCGTCCAGCAGCAAACGCACCATGCCGGGGGCGGCGGAGGCATCATAGGTGTCATCCCCGTCCACCAGCACATAGACATCGGCGTCGATGTCGCTGAACATGCGCCGCATGACATTGCCCTTGCCAGGGAATGGCTCGAAGCCGACGGTTGCCCCGGCCTGGGCGGCCCGCTCGGCGGTGCGGTCGGTGGACTTGTTGTCATACACATAAACTTGCGCGGACGGCAGCGCGGCGCGGAAAGCCCGCACCACGGCGGGGATGGCGACTTCCTCGTTATGGCAAGGAATAATCACCGCAATAGTGATACCGGCAAAATCGTTCATTCAAACACCCCTTCTTCAACATGGGAAAGGAAACCCTAGCCTTCCGCCGCACAGCCATGCCCTATCAACTCAACTGGATGCCTGGGCCATTGCCTGCAACTGCCCGCCATTGGACATGATGATGTCTTTGTACCAGTGCGCCGAATCCTTAAGCACGCGCTTTTGGGTGGGATAATCGACGAAGACTATGCCAAAACGATTTTTATACCCTTCCGCCCATTCAAAATTATCGAGGATGGACCAGTAAAAATACCCCCGCACCGGCACGCCTTCCTGGGTTGCCTTGCCAAGTTCTATCAAGTAACGGGCCATGGCGTCAATCCGCTGCATGTCATGCACCTTGCCATCCAAGGCAATCGCATCCCAGGAACAAAAGCCATTTTCGGTGATATAAATCGGTTTTTGGTAACGCTCGTGCAATAGCTTTGGACCCCAGTACAAGGATTCTGGAACCACGCTGAAATTGGAAGGCGTCAGCGAATGCCCCACCGGCAAAGGCACGGCTTCGGGCTTGCCGTCCGCTCCGGCGCGGACATGGTAACCGCTGTAAATATTGAAACCGCAAAAATCCACAGGCTGCTTGATGGTTGCCATGTCGCCAGGGCGCACTTCCGGCGCGTCGCCCGCGAACAGTTTCAAGCCGTCTTCAGGGTAAGTCCCGAAAAACAGCGGATCCAGCCACCAAGTATTATTGTGTACGCTCTTATCCGTGATCGCATAAGTGGCGGTTCGGGCGGCGGCAATATCCTCGGGTTTTGGGCTGGCAGGCACCTTGGCGTAGCCCACGAACGCAAAGCCTATCTGGCTCCCCTGGTCCTTGGCGCGCAGCGCTTGCGCCGCTTTGCCGTGGGCCAACAACACATGGTGTCCGGCCTTGAGGACGCTGGCAAAGCCCAAGGTTTCACCCGGCGCATGGGTGCCATATTGCAAGCCCAGCTCCAAAAAGATCGAGGGCTCGTTCAGCGTCATCCAATGTTTGACCCGGTCGGATAATTTGCCCGCAACCACTTGGGCGAACTCGCCGAACCAGTCCGCGCTGTCGCGATTAAGCCAGCCGCCCCGCCGATATAAGGCCAAGGGCAGATCCCAATGGAACAGGGTGACATAAGGGCGGATGCCGGCCTTGAGCAACTCATCGACCAGCCGGTCGTAAAAATCCAGCCCCTTGGCGTTGACGCCGCCCACCCCGTCGGGCAGCACCCGCGACCATGAGACGCTTAGGCGATAGGCTTGCAAACCTATCTGCCGCATCAAGGCGACATCCTCGCGGTAGCGGTGGTAATGGTCCGCCGCCACGTCGCCGGTATGGCCGCCCCAAATCTTGCCCGGCTTTTTGCTGAACTCGTCCCAAATCGACGGCCCCCGGCCATCCTCGCTGGCCGCGCCTTCGATTTGATACGCCGCCGCCGCCGCCCCCCAGACAAAATCGCGGGGAAATCCGGGCTGGGTGGGCAATGATCCGCCGGAAATGGCGGCTTCCGCCGCGCCCATCACCCCTTGGCCGGCCAGCAGGCCGACGGACGCGGCGGAGGCCGCAGCCGTTAAAAACTCCCGGCGGGTCAACGCGCCAACCATGCCATGCTCCATAGCCCGGACTCCGCTAGCCCTGATGCCGGCGATCTTTGCGCAAAGACCCCAACAACGCGCCTATCGGGGTCGCCGCTTTCTGGCTGCGGCGCTCTTCGCGCGCCTTTTTCTTCTTCAACTCCATCTCGCAGGCCGGACATTGAATGTCGATCCGGCGGTGATGGAAAGGCTCTATCGCCGAGCGGTTGGTGACGGTGAGAATGCTCGCCTCCGGCAGTTCCTCACAAATGACGGCCATCATCTGCCCAGCCTCCTCCGAGGCCAGCGAATCCAGCGCCTCCTGGAGCAAAACCCAGCGCGGCCGGTGCAGGAACATGCGGGCCACCCCCAGCCTTTGCAGTTGTTCCCGCGCCAGGCATTTTTCCCAGGTGTTGGTTTCCTCCAAGCGTTCCAGCAACTCCTCCAATCCCACCCGCCGCAAAGCCTGCTCGACGGCGGCGCTGTCGAAGGCGTCCGGGGCCGCGGGATAGCTGACCGCGCCCCGCAAGGTTTCGATGGGCAGGTAAGGACGCGGGGGCATGAAAAACATCTGGTTTTCCGCAGGCAAATCCACCCTGCCATCCCCCCAAGGCCACAGGCCCGCGATCACCTTGAACAAGGTGGCCCCCACCGCCGGGTCGCCGGCCAGGAATACCCGCTCCCCTGGCTGGATTTCGGCATTGAATTTGTCGAGAATCACCTTGTTGTCAGGATTGGCGATGCTGAGATCATGGAACACCAAGGACGGCTGCTGCGAAACCGTGACCACGATGGGCGTGCTGTCCTTCGCGGCGATGTCGTCCTGCAAATGCTCCAAGGCATTGGCCAGCCCCAGCACACGCTCCACCGAAGCGCGCCATTCCGCGATTCGCGCCAAGTTGTCCACCGGGAACGACAAGGCCCCCACCATTTGCTGGAACGCCTGGGTCGCTTGCACCAACGCGCCCAGCGTGATGGCGCCGGCGATATAGCGGGGCGAAGCGGCCAAGACCGGAAGGGCCATGGTCAACACCGAATATCCAGTGGTGAATAGCTGGATATTCGCAATCGCCAGGGTTTGCCGGTCCCAAGCTCCGACGATCCCGTCGAACAACGCAGAGAACCGCCGCCGCTCGTCGGTTTCGCCACGCACTAGCGCGATGGCCTCGGAATGCTCCCGCGCCCGCACCAGACCGAAGCGGAAATTGGCCTCCTCGGCCTGCCGGATGTGGGTCGCCTGGGTCAAGGGCTGGCCGATCCTCCATCCCAAGGCGGCGGCCCCCACCGCATAGGCAAAGGCCAGCCACACCAGATAGCCGGAAACGGGAAGGTCAAAAAACCCCAAGGGGACGACCACCGTGCCGGACAGCGTCCACAGGATTTTCGTGAAGCTCACCAGCACCAGCACGGCATACAACAGGGCATTGGCGAGGTCGATGGCCGCTTCGGTGGCGATGCGGATGTCCTCGGCAATGCGTCCGTCGGGATTGTCATGCTTGCCCGGCATGAGGGTGACTTGGTAATGGTGGCCGTCGTCCATCCACTGGCCGATGAGCCGGTCTGTCAACCAGACGCGCCAGTCCAACTGAATCCGGCGCTTGACCTTCAAATGCAGGAAAGTCACGCCCATGTTGCTCGCCAAGATCAACACCACCAACCAAACCTGCGTCCACAGCTTCGGCATCGAGTGCTGTTCCAGCGCGTTGAACAGACCGGCGCTCCATTCGGTGATCGAGACGGCAATGACGATTTGCAGCACGGTCAGGCCGACCCAAAACAGGGTGCGCCGGCGAATGTCGTTTTTATTTTCAGAATTCCAAAACCGCCCGGCCAAATAGACGAAATCAATGAAAAAAGTGGGAATGTTCGCTTCCAACTTGGCCGCAGGGCGGGCGATGACTGGACGGTGGGATGATGAGAACATGGCGTTTATCCACTCGTTGTTATTGATTCACGCCCTGTCCGGGCGGCTCTTTAAGGTTTTGGCAACAGGCAAGGCAGCGCGCGTCAATCGGCCTTGGCCACCGCCGGCGCGGCACGCGCGGCCTTCCAGTTTTGCGCCTCTTCGATCAGGCCCATCGCCGTCGTGCAGAGGAACGGGACGCTCTGGATGAAGACCGTCAAGGCAAACAGGTTTTGCTCGTAGACATCGAACTGGTTGGCCAGCCACAGCCACACCGACCCCGACAGCAGCAGCAGCCCCATGACGGTTTCCGTCTGCGCGGGCCGGTCGGCCTTTTTCTTCTTCACCAAACCGCCCTTTTCCGTGCGCTTGAAGGCCAAGCCTTCCGTAATCATGCCTTCCACGACTGCCTTGGACACGGTGTATTGCAGGCTCATCGCCGCCAGCGCCGCGCCGACGATCTGCCGCTTGGGGATGCGCACCCGGCGGCTGTACAACAGCCAGGCATGGACGATGTTCACCAGCACCGCCGTCAGCACCGGCACGGTCAGCGCCACCGCCGGATACGCCAGATCGGCCAGGATAATCAACGGCACCCACACCAGGTTCAGGAACGACACCGCCGTGCCCACCGCGTCGGAGAACCAATAGGCCCAGCCGGTGACGAAATGGTATTTCTGCTGCGGGGTCAGGGTGGTCGATTTCGGCAGCATGTGCCGCCAATGCTTGCGGATGATCTGCATCGCGCCGTAAGCCCAGCGGTGGCGCTGGGTCTTGAAGGCCAGCAAAGTGTCCGGCAGCACGCCCCAGCCGTAGCGTTCGCGGGTGTAATGGGCATGGTAGCCCCGCGCCAGCAGGCGCAAGCCCAGTTCGGTGTCCTCCACGATGGTGTCGGTGGCCCAGCCGCCGACCTCGTCGAAGGCGGCGCGGCGCACCATCAGCATGGTGCCGTGGGCGATGATGGCATTGTCCTCGTTGCGCTGCACCATGCCGATGTCGAAGAAGCCGGCATATTCCGAGTTCATGATGGTCTTCAGCAGGCTCTCGTCGCCGTCGCGGTGGTCTTGCGGCGCTTGGATGATGGCGACCTTGGGATCATTGAACCAAGGCACCAAGTCTTTCAACCAGTTCGGATGGACTTGATAATCGGCGTCCACCGCCGCGATGACGGCGGCATCGGGGGCCATGAATTCCAGCGCCATGTTCATCGCCCCGGCCTTGAAGCCCGAAACCTTCGGCAGGTAGACGAACTTGAAGCGCGGCCCCAGCTTCTTGCAATGCTCCTCGATGGGCTTCCAGTAATACTCTTCGGTGGTGTTGTTGACGATGGCCAACACCTCGAAGTTTGGATAATCCAGCGCGGCCATGCTGTCCAGCGTGGCCTTGTACATGTCCGGCTGCTCCTTGTAGGCCGGCACATGGATGGAAACCAGCGGCGCGGGGTCGGGCAGCACTGGCGTGTTCTTGCCGGGTTCGATCAGGCGCACCGGATCATGGCCAAGCATGACCTCGGCGATTTCATGCACCTTGGACAAGGTGATGACGGCCAGCGGCATCATCATCACAATGCCGATGCCCCACATCACCCACAGGCCGGCGTTCAGGTAATAATCAAACGGATACAGCGCGGCGGAAATCAGGCCCGCCCCCAAGGCATTCGCCGCCACGGCATAGGCAAAGGCATGGCCGAACGTCGGCCGCCGCCGCCGCAAGCCCCACAGCGTGATGAACGAGCCGATCACAATGCCGCCAATCGCCAGTTCAAAGCGGGTTCTTTGCACCGGGCCGCTCAACTTGAACTTGATGTTGCGGTCGCCGTCGTAAACCCCCCAATACGGGCCGACATTGCTGCCCTCGAAGCTCTTCCACGGCTGGTCGAAGGCCTCGACGATGTTGTAGTCGATGCCGCGCCGCTCCGCCTCGCGCAGGAAACTGCGCACGACCTGGGCCTGTTTCAACGGGTTCGGGATTGCCGCCATGCGGTTGTAGCCTTGGCTGGGCCAACCGAACTCGCCGATAAAAATCCGCTTGCCAGGATAACGCTCGCGCAGCACATCGTATTTTTCCAAGGCGTAATTGACCGCCTTGTCGGCGCGGATCAACTCCCAGAACGGCAGGTTGTGCGTCGTGATGAAATCGACTTCCTTCACCAGATCGGGCAGGAACACCCAGTCGCTCCAGCCTTCGCTGGTGGAAATCTGCTTGCCGGCCTGCGCCTTGGCCTGGCGGATATACTCGACCAGATCGCCCAGCCGCAGCTTGGCCTCCGGGGAGAGCCTGAGTTCGCCGGTTTGCGCGTCGGCGACATCGGGATAAGCCGCCCGCGCCCGCAGCATCACTTCGTTGCCGACGACCAGCTCGCGCACATTCCAGTTTTCCTTCGCCAGCTTGATCGCCGTGGCCAGCTCGTCCTGGTTGGCCTGCCGGATTTCCGGGACGACATTGCCGGCGGCGTCGCGCTCGTCGTTCAGCCACGCGCCGACGGTCACATCCAGATTGTATTTCTGCGCCAGGCGCGGCACTTCGGCGACATTGCCCAGCGAACTGTAGATGCGCACTTTTTTGGCGACCTCGGCGACCAGCTTCAAGTCGCGGTCGATTTCCTCGACGCTGGGCTCGCGGCCCTCAAACGGGGGGTGGCGCGGTTCGTAGGCCAAAGACAGCGAGGCGAACTTGCCGGCAAAATCAGGCGGCTCGGCCACCTGCTGCGCCCCGTACCAGACAGCGGCTTGCAACAAGGCGGCGAGAACCATGGAAGTCAGAACGATTAGGCGCATGTTCGACAATAGGGGGATAAGGTTGCGTCGTTGGCCCGCGCCAGACTGGCGCGGGCGGTGCGGTTATGCGGCCAAGCTTGGGCGGGCCTTGGACTTACTATTCGCTTAAGAGGCTCCAGCGCAAGGTTTAGGGTTCCGGCACTGGCCGCGGCGGGGCCGGAGGAACAGAGGGCAGAGCGGAGGGATCGCTCCAGCACTGGCTGACCGCGTCGGGCGAGGGATTGGAGATGGCCGGGTTGGCCGCCTGAAACTTGACCAGACAGCCAAACGCCTGGCTCAGATGTGCGGGCGGACACTTGAACGCATTGTAAAAACTGAAAAACTGGCTGGCCGCGCCGGTGTCGTCGCGCGCCAGCGCGGCGACCACCCGCTGGCCGGTGCGGGCGCATTCCGCCGGCATCGAGGCGGCG
>CAZOTR010000107.1:7610-15033 GCA_964582755.1 uncultured Methylococcaceae bacterium
CGGCCTCGGCCTTGGCCGGCGCCGTGGCGGCGGGCGGCTCCGCATACGCGCAAGAAAACGGCATTGCCGCAAGCACAACCAGTCCAAGACCGCCCCGGCCACAGAGCCTGTTGACGGTGCGGGGGGTAGCGACACTGCATAAATTCATGGATTCCACCTTTGCAAAAACTCGATTTATTCTTCTGGCTGACCGGCAAAGCGCCCGCGAAACCGGCGCTTTGCCATGAATGGGAAAGGGAGCCTATGGTACATTATCCGCCAACAGTCTTGTAAGTGGATGGTGTGATTGCGATGTTCTCGAAACGCGGATTGGTGTTCCTCATCCTCGCGGCCTGCGCCCTGCTGGCTATCCTGCGCGGGTGGCGGCTGGGCCAGCCGACCGTGGTGGTGGACGCCTTGGGCGACCGCCTCAGTTGCGTGTCCTACTCGCCATTCTACAAACCCAATCAATCGCCTACCGAAAAAACGACATTCATCGAAGCGGCGCAGGTCGAGGCCGACCTGAAACTGCTGGCGCGGCGCTTCGATTGTGTGCGCATTTATTCAACCAACCAAGGATTGCACGAGGTTCCCCGCGTGGCCCAAGGGCTTGGCATCAAAGTCATGCTGGGGCTGTGGATAGGCTGGTCGCAGGCCGACAACGAAAAGGAGCTGGTCCGCGGCATCGACTTGGCGCGCAAATACCCCGACGCCATCCGCGCCATCATCGTCGGCAACGAAGTGCTGCTGCGCGGGGAGCAGCCCGCCCCGGCGATACGCGCCTACATCGAGCGGGTCAAAGCCGCCGTCCCCGGCGTGCCGGTGACCTACGCCGATGTTTGGGAATTTTGGCTGCGCCACCAAGCCGAACTGGCCGGCGCGGTGTCCTTCGCCACCGTGCATATCCTGCCTTACTGGGAGGACGACCCGGTCCCGATAGACAACGCCGTCGGCCATGTCAGCCACATTTACCAGCATGTCAAAGACGCGCTGGCCGGCAAGCCGGTGATGATCGGCGAAACCGGCTGGCCCAGCTACGGCCGCCAACGCCAAGGGGCCGAACCCACCCTGGTCAACCAGGCGCGGTTCATCCGCGAATTCGCCGTGCGCGCCAAGCTGGAAAACATCGACTACAACGTCATCGAAGCCTTCGACCAGCCTTGGAAGCGCACACTGGAAGGCGCGGTCGGCGGCTACTGGGGGCTGTACGACACCGATGGCAACCCGAAGTTTGCCTTCCAAGGCCCGGTCGCCGAAGCGCCGGGCTGGCGCGACGCCAGCTACGCGGCGATGGCCGCGTTGTTCGCCGTGTTCCTGTTCTGGCACAGGCGCAGGCTGAACGGCGACAGCGCCATGGCCTTGCTCGCCATCAGCGCCCTCGGCGGCGGCACGCTCACCGGACTCTGCCGCGACCTGCTGATGGCCAACCGCAGCCCCCTGGAATGGACCGTCACCGGCCTGTATGCCGCTTTCCTGTTCATCGCCATCTTCGCCCTGGGCGGGCCGCTGGCGGCTTGGTGCGCCCACGGCGAACCGCCGCCCTGCCTGGCCCCGGCCAGCCATTTGCTGCGCTGGGCCAGGCGCAACGACCAAAGCTTCGACGCCGCCGCCCGCGTGGCCGGCGCGGTGCGTGGCGTGTTCTTGTTCGGCGCCGCCGTGGTCTGCCTGCTGCTGGTGTTCGATGCGCGTTACCGGGACCTCCCGCTGGATCTGTACGCCTTTCCGGCCATCTGCCTGGCCTTGCTTGCCTGGGTCCATGGCAAGAACGAGGCCGACTTGGAAGAGTTCCTGCTGGCGGGCTGGATTGGTTTTGCCGGCCTGTGGATCGCGCTGTTCGAGCATCTCAGCACCCCGCGTGACGCCCCCTGGCATTGGGCGGGCGGCATCAACCCCCATGCCCTAGTCTGGGCCGGGCTATGCCTACTGCTGGCCGGGTCGGTGTTAGGCCCGGCGTTCGCCAAGCCGCGCCAGCCCGCAGGCTGAGAAGCCGGGCATGGTTTTAAGATAATATTGCCTTCCCCAGCCCCACGACATCGACACCATGCGCAATCTCAACACCTTGATCCACCCCGAAGGCTCGCTGGAAATCCTCTCGAAGCTGGAAATCGCCAAGCTGCTAGACACCAGCGAAAGCGGCCTGCACGAGCTTTACCGGCGCTGCTCGCTGGCGGTGCTGAACTCGGGCAGCAACGAGGACGACAGTTGCGCCGTGCTGGAGCGCTTCAAAAATTTCGACATCCGCGTGTTGCAACAGGAGCGCGGCATCCAGTTGGAAATCATGAACGCCCCGGCCTGCTCCTTCGTCGATGGCGAGATGATTAAAGGCATCCGCGAACACCTGTTCGCGGTGCTGCGCGACATCGTCTACACCAGCACCGAGATCGTCGCCAACCCGGCCTTCGACCTGTCCCGCCCGGAAGACATCACCAACGCCGTCTTCCACATCCTGCGCAACGCCAACTGCCTGATACCCAACGAACCGCCCAACTTGGTCGTCTGCTGGGGCGGGCATTCCATCAGCAGCGCGGAATACCAGTACACCAAGGTGCTGGGCTACGAGCTGGGCCTGCGCGGCATGGACATCTGCACCGGCTGCGGCCCCGGCGCGATGAAGGGGCCGATGAAAGGCGCGACCATCGCCCATGCCAAGCAGCGGGTGTGCGACGCCCGCTACATCGGCGTCACCGAGCCGGGCATCATCGCCGCCGAGCCGCCCAACCCCATCGTCAACGAGCTGGTCATCATGCCAGACATCGAAAAGCGGCTGGAAGCCTTCGTGCGCTTGGGCCACGGCGTCGTCGTCTTCCCCGGCGGGGTGGGCACGGCGGAGGAAATCCTCTACCTGCTCGGCATCCTACTGCACCCGGAAAACAAATACCTGCCCTTTCCCTTGGTCTTCGCCGGCCCCGAAGGCAGCGCCGAGTATTTCCGCCGCATCGACGCCTTCCTTACCGCCACCATCGGCCCGCAGGCGCGCCAGCACTACCGCATCGTCACCGGCAATCCGGCGGAGGCGGCGCGCATCATGAAGGAAGGCATGGAGTCGGTCAGGCACTTCCGCAGGCAGCACCATGACGCCTTCTTCTTCAATTGGCTGCTGAAAATCGACCCTAGCTTCCAACAGCCCTTCGCCCCCACCCACGCCAACATGGCCGGCCTGGAATTGCGCCGCGACCAGCCCCCGCACCAGTTGGCCGCGCATTTGCGGCGGGCTTTCTCCGGCATCGTCGCGGGCAACGTCAAGGCCGAAGGCATCCGCGCCATCGCCGAGCATGGCCCTTTCCAATTGCGCGGGGACGCGGCGGTGCTGCAACCCTTGGACGAACTGCTCGCCGCCTTCGCCGCCCAAGGCCGCATGAAACTCCCCGGCAGCCATTACGAACCCTGTTACCGCTTGGACGGAACGTCCGGGGCTTAAACAATCACCTCATTCAGCCAAAAACCGGCCCGCCATGTCCGCGCCCCCCACCCTCGAAATCATCCCCAACCCCCAGGGTATGCAGGATTTTCCGGCCCCGCCGCCCGCACGCGACGGCAACAACCGCCGCGTCCTGCTGTTTGCCGGCCTGTTCGCGCTCTGCCTCGCGGCCAGCCTGGCTTATGTCTGGCTGCGCGCCCCCCTCTACCAAAGCACGGCGTCGCTGCTCACCGTCGCGCCGGAGGAGGCGGGGCAAACCGCAGCCCCTCCAGGCGGGCCGTTGCCCAGCATCAACCTGGCCGCGCCCGACCGCCCCGCCGGCGGCACCGAACATGTCGCACTACAGCGGCAGATCTTGCTGGGCGTCCCGGTGTTCACGGAAACCCTGCGCCGGCTCTATGAAAACGAGGAACGCAAAGACGCGCCACGGCTGGAGCTGGCCGATTTGCACAAGCTGTTGAGCGTGGACATGGTGGCGGAAACCAATTTGGTCGAATTGAAAGCCCAAGGTCCGCAAGCGAATATCCTCGCCCCGCTGGTCAACGCCTGGATCGACGCCTACCAAGCCTTGCGCGAACAAACCGTCCTCGCGGCGGCGACCAACAGCCATGCCGCGCTGGAGGAAGAATCCCGCCAACTGGATCTGAAAGTCGCGGCGAAACGCGAGGCGCTGGAGCGCTTCCGCAACACCCACGACATCCAGTCCAAGCTGGATTCGGACAACACGCCGATGCTGCGGCTCAAGGGGCTGAACGAAGCGGTCAACAGAGCCATCGACGAGCAGGCCAAGGCGAAGTCCAAACTGGACGCCATCCGCGCCGCCTTGGCGCGGGGCGAGCCGGTGGTGCCGCAGGAAGAATCGCTCAGTCTGGCAAACCTGGAAAAACGCGCACAAGAACTGCGCGAACTGCAAAAAGACCTGAAACGCCGCTACACGCCCGCCTATCTGGCGGTGCATCCGCAATTCAAACTGGTTCCCGAACAACTCGCCCAAGTGGAAGCGGCGATAAAGGAAAAAATCGACACCGGTAGCCGCGCCCTGTTGAGCCAGGCGGAACAGGCCCACGCCAGCGCCCAGCAAACCGTGCGGGAATTGCAACAGAAAATCGGCGAGACGAAACGCGAGTCGTCCGAATTTTCCAACCGCTTCGCCGAACAGGAAGCGATGCGGGCGGATCTGGAGCGGCTGGAGGCGATGCGCCGCGAGATCCAAGCCAAGCTGGCGCAAATCGAATCCAAGCCCACGGAAACCTACCCGCCGCTGCAAGTGGTGGAACGTGCCTACCCGCCGACCGAGCCGTCATGGCCGAATTATTGGCGCGACAGCGGCATCAGCCTGGGGGCCAGCCTCGTCTTTGCCCTCGTCTTCGTCTGGCTCTACGACTATTTGACGAAACTGGAGGAAGCGCCCGCCCCCGCGCCGGCCCAGATGCCGAGTTTCCAATTCTATTCGGTGCAAGGGGGACTCCCGTCGCGCCACCCGGCGGAAGAAGACCCCGCCCTGCTGCCACGCCAAGCCGACGCGCCCCTCGCCCTCGACAGCCCCTTCCCGCGTGAGTTGACCGGCCATGAGATCCACATCTTGCTGGACGCCGCCGACGGCCAAGCCCGCCTGTGGATAGGGCTGCTGCTGTGCGGCTTGAGTGTCGAAGAAGTCGCCGGCTGGCGACCGGAAAGCCTGGATCTGGCCGCAGAGCGGATACGGCTGGGTGGCCCGCAGCCCCGCTCGCTGCCCCTGCCGCCCCGGCTGAAAGCCGTCTTGGCGCAATCCCCGCCCGGCGGGGAGGCGGACGCGGAGGATGTGGAGGCGCGGATCAGTTGCGCCGCCTTCGACTCCGGCCTGCCCCAGCCTGAAACCATCGACGCCGCCGCGCTGCGCCACAGCTATATCGCCCATTTGGTCCGGCTGGGCATCCGCCTGTCCGAATTGGAACGCATTGTCGGACGGCTGCCGTCCAAGCAACTGGCCGGCTACGGACGCCTCTCCCCACAAGGGCCGGGCCTGCCCGCCGAGCGGGTGGCGCTGGTCCATCCCGCAATGCAGGAATGACACCATGGCCGACCAAGACACTTTACGGCGCTTCATCTTTGAAGAACTCGGCATACGCGGCGAACTGGTGCGGCTGGACGCCAGTTGGCAGGCCGTGCTGGAACGCCATGCCTACCCCGAAACCGTGCGCAGCCAATTGGGCCAAGCCCTCGCCGCCGCCGTGCTGCTCTCCGCCACGCTCAAATTCGAGGGAGCGCTAATCCTCCAAGTGCAAAGCCAAGGCCCGCTGCACACCCTGGTCGCCCAAGCCACGCACCGGCGCACCGTGCGCGGCCTCGCCCGCTGGCGGGAAGACCCGGCCCCGGCAGGTTCCAGCCTGCCCCAGATCTACGGCGAGGGGCGGCTGGTGCTGACCCTGCAAAACGAAGGCGCGGAGCCTTACCAAGGCATCGTCGGGCTGGAAGGCGCGAATCTGGCCGAAGCCATCCAAACCTATTTCACCCGCTCCGAGCAACTGCCCACCCGGCTCTGGCTGGCCGCCGACGGCGAACATGCCGCCGGCCTGTTCCTCCAGGAATTGCCCGGCAGCCAGGGCGTCCAGGAAGACTGGGAGCGCGTGTCCCTCCTGGCCGGGACGGTGACGGAGCGGGAATTGCTGCATCTGCCCGGAGAGCAACTGCTCTACCGGCTGTTCAACGAAGAGGAAGTGCGGCTGTTCGACCCGGAGCCGGTCGCCTTCCGCTGCACCTGCTCCCGCGAACGCATCAAGGACGTGCTGCGCAACCTAGGAAGGGAAGAACTGGAAACGGGCCTGAAGGAAGAAGGCGGGCTGGAAGTGGGCTGCGAATTCTGCAACCGCCGCTACCATTTCGACGCGGTCGATGTGCATGGCTTGTTCATCCCGGCGATTCCCCATCCCATCCCGCGTGGACGGCATTGATCCAAAAGCGTCAGGATCGTTTTTTAGATACCCAATGGCACTATGACTCTATCCCGCTGCAACTGAGGTAATTAACATGGTCAGCCCTGTCATGCTCCAAGACAAACAGAAAAAACTTATCGGCTGGAATGTCGATGCCAACGTCGGCCTGGCGTCGCCCAACCGTGACGACGATGTCCAGCTTGTGCAATTAGGCTATTCGATAATGGCCAATGTCATGCGTTTTCCGCCCGCTTTAAGGGCGATCTATGCGCAAGTGAAGCCCGGCACACGTTGCACGGGCCAACGGGACGATCCTTTGGTTAAGGCGATAATAGCGCACCAAGCCAGTCGCGGCGGAACGCAAGATGGCCATGTCAGCACCATACGCACAGCCAGCGGTGCTTATACCGACATGTCCGGCCTGCACGGCTATATGCTCATAGCCCTTGTCAATAATATTTACGACACCATGCCGCACGACATACCCCGCATAGACAGGCTCCCCTCTTGTCCGGGCGCGTTGAAAGCTGCGATAGCCGCTTGGTGTTCAGCGCCATAATGCTTGTGGCCGACATCCGATAAAGCGCAGGTCGCGGCCACCGGCAAGCCCCCCTTTCAGTCGCACGCTCCCGGCATAAAAAAACCCCGCGCAGCCAGAGGCTGCGCGGGGTTTAGTGCCTATGCGGGCTTAATAGCGGTAATGCTCGGCCTTGTACGGCCCTTCCTTGGACACGTTGATATAGGCCGCCTGCTCGTCGGTCAGTTCGGTCAACTGCGCGTTCAGCTTCTTCAACTGCAAGCGGGCGACCTTCTCGTCCAGGTGCTTGGGCAGCGTGTAGACGCCGACCGGATACTTGCCGGAATCGCGCTCGCCCCACAGCTCGATCTGCGCAATCGTCTGGTTGGCGAACGAGGAGGACATGACGTAGGACGGATGGCCGGTGCCGCAGCCCAGGTTCACCAGCCGGCCCTTGGCCAGCAGGATGATGCGCTTGCCGTCGGGGAAGATGACATGGTCCACCTGCGGCTTGATCTCTTCCCACTGGTATTTCTCAATCGCCGCGACTTCGATCTCGTTGTCGAAATGGCCGATGTTGCAGACGATGGCCTGGTC
>CAZOTR010000108.1:0-15023 GCA_964582755.1 uncultured Methylococcaceae bacterium
CGGACTGGCTGGAATATGCCGGCACCCTGCCGCCGCAGGTGCGCGGCGGGCTGTACAAGTTCCGGCTGTATCTGGCGGAGGACGGGGAGCGCCGCGACCTCAAGCTGGCAATGCGGCCTTTTTCCACTGGCGGCGGGCAGGGCGGGGCGCCTATCGAGGATGTGTTGGTGTTGGAGAATGTGGAAAGCGTGCGGTTTGCGTATTACAAAAAGACCACGGTCGAGGGTGAGTCGCGCTGGCAGGAAGCGTGGAAGGAAGGCTTCCTGCCCGCGCTGATGCGGATTGAAATCAGCTTGCGCGGCGAGCCGGCCTGGCCGCCGCTGTTCGTCGCCCCGCGCGCGGAGACCGGCCAATGACGCCGCGCCGGCAGGGCGGGGTGGCCTTGGTCGTGGTGCTATGGATGGTGTCCTTGCTCACTATCATGGCGGCGAGTTTTTCCTTGTCCACGCAACGCAACACCGGCTTGGTGGCGACCGCCCAAGACCGCGCGCGTGGTTTGGCCTTGGCCGACGCTGGCGTACACTATGCCATGCTGATGTTGAGCCTGCCCGACCCGCTCCAGCGTTGGCGCAGCGACGGCACGCGCTACACCGTGGCTTTGTCCGGCGGACAGGTGGGTGTGGAGATTTTCGACGAGAGCGGCAAGATCGACCTTAACGCGGCTGCGGAGCAAACCTTGCGCGCCGTGCTAGGCAAGGTGCTGGGCAATGATGACCAGGCGGCCGCCTTGACGGATAAAATCCTGGATTGGCGCGATGCCGACGACCTCAAGCGGACCAACGGCGCGGAGGCCAAGGACTATCAGGCCGAGGGCAAGGCTTATGCGCCGCAAAACAAGAATTTTCAGGCATTGGAGGAATTGCAGATGGTATCGGGCATCACGCCTGGGCTTTACAAGCGGCTGGCACCCTTGCTGACCATTTATAGCGGGCAGGACGGGATCAATCCGCAAAAGGCAAGCGGCGAAGCCTTGGGCTTGTTGTTCGGGCTGGATGGCAAGGCCGTCGCGGACTATATCAACCTGCGTCGGACGACCCCGCCCAATCTGCCGCCGCCGCCGTTGAATGTGCAGCCGGGTGCGATCCGGGTGGTCGGCGGCGGCGACGCCGTCTACACCGTGTTGGCGCGTGCGCAGACGGAGGGGGGGGCGGGCGCCGGGCTGAAAGTGGTTTTCAGGCGTCAATTCTCGCGCAACAATGGCGCTCCGTTTGCCTTCATGGACTGGAAGCAACAGATTTTCACAGCGGCGGCGCCGGTTGACGCCGCTTCCCCCGAAACCCGATAAAGCCCCCGCCATGCTCAAACTGGATACCAGGATCGACCTGGACCTGGATAAATTTTTGCGCTGGTGGGGCGGGGAATTGGCTTTTCTCGTTCCCGAGCCTTTGCGCAAATTGCTGGGGGGAGGCCGCACAAGGCTGTTGCTGAGGCGCGGCGACGGGATGTTGAGCGCCACCCATGCCAGCGCGGAGGAGGTCCGGGAACTGGGGCGCTGGGCGTTGGACGAGGCCGGGCCGGGTTTGCGCGAACAATTCTACGCGGCCAACCCCGGCCTGGATGATGCCGAATTGTTGTTGCGCCTGGATGCCGGACAATCCCTGGTCAAGGTCTTCAAGCTGCCGGCCGTCGCCGAAGAGAATCTGCGGCAGGTTGTCACCTTCGAGATGGACCGCTTGACGCCGTTCAAGGCGGCCCAAGTCTATTTCGATGTGCGGGTATTGGAGCGTCTGGCGGAAACCCGGCAGATACGGGTTGAACTGGCCTTGGTTCCGCGCCAAAAACTGGATTTGATCCTCGACGAGTTGGCCGCGCTAGGCTGGAGGCCGGAGCGGGTCGATGTGGACGGCGGGACGGAGGGGATAGGCCATGACCTGTTGCCGGAGCAGTTCCACGCGCCGGCCAGCCGCCTGCCGAGGCTCCTCAACATCGCCGCGTCCGTGCTGTTGTTTGGCCTGCTGGTCGCCGTGGTCGCCCTGCCCATCGTGAAAAGCCGCAGTCTGTTGGCGGAGTTGCAGCGCGAGCTCAAGGTGGCGGGGACGGTCGCCCAGGAGGTCCAGGGTCTGCGCGAGGACGCCGAGAAGCTGGCCAATGCAAACGGCTTTCTGGCGCAGAAAAAACGCCAGGAACCCGCCATGGTCGATATGTTGGAGGAACTCACCCAGGTGATTCCCGCCCCGACCGCGCTGAACGGCCTGCAATACCGGGAGCGCAAAGTCATCATCCAAGGCCAGTCTCCCGCCGCCTCCAGCCTCATCGAGCGGATGGAAGCCTCGCCTTATTTCAAAAACACCAGCTTCGTCTCGCCCGTCACCAAGGACGTTTCCAGCGGGCAGGAGCGTTTTCAGATCGCCAGCGAGGTGGTCAACGGGAGGTTTTCTGAGTAACCGGCTGAGTAAGCCCCGGCTCACGGCGCTGGCGCTGTTGGCGGGGACGGTTTTGATCGTTTATTTTGGCGTGCTCAGTCCGCTGCTGGCGATTAGCGGCGGCTATGCGGAACGCATCGAAGAGGCGGAGTTCAAACTGCAAAAATTGCGCAAAGTCGCGGAGGAAAAAGGCTATTGGCTGCACCGGCTGGAAGAAATCAGACAGCAGGGCCAGGCCGAGGGCCGCTTGATTTCGCGTGACACCGCCGCCTTGGCCTCCGCCGACTTGCAAACCTTGATTAAGGAGGCGGTGAACCGGGCGGGCGGGGAGTTGATCAGCACCCAGGTCATCCCCGAGCGCAAGGAAGAGCAATTCACCCGCGTCGCCGTCAAGCTGCGCATGACCGGCAGCACCCAGATGTTGCGCGACGTGCTGTATGCGTTCGAGTCGGGCCATCCTTTGCTGTTCGTGGAAAACCTCAACATCAGGCCGATACGCAGCGCGCAGCCGTCGTTTCCGGGCCGCAAAGCGGCCAAGATAGCGGACAAGCTCAGTGTCGATTTCGATGTCGTCGGCTACATGCGGGGAGGTTGAGCATGTACAAACGCTACCGTGAATACGCCTTGGCCTTGCCCATGCTCGCGGGCTGCGGTTTGTTGGCAGTGGTCCTGCTGTGGCAGTGGCTGCATTACCGGCACCTGAAGGCCGAGGTGAGAAGCCGCATGGCCGCGAAGGTGGAAGTCCACCTGCCGGCGCCGGCCGGGGAAGACAAGCCATACCAACTGCCCGGCTTGGACAAATATGCCGCGACGGTGGATAGCCCGTTGTTCATGGAGACCCGCAAGCCGGCGGAGGCGGATGCCGAAGCGCCGGCGGACACCAACGCGCCCAAATCCCCGCTGGCGGTCAAGCTGATGGGTGTCGTGTTTGGGCCGGGCGAGGCCGTGGGCCTGTTCGTCGATGCCCAGGGCAAATACAAGCGCCTGCATAAAAACGATTCGATCAGCGGCTGGAAAGTGGCGGAGCTGGCGGTGGACAAGGCTGTCATGGAACAGGATGACGACCGCCAAGAACTTAAACTGCTCAAGCCCAAGCCAAAAAAACCCGCGCTTCCGCCCGCGCCGGCCCCCGGAGCGCCGCCGCCTCTCGCCAATCCGTTTGCCGGACAGCCGCCGCCGCAGCCCATGGATGCCAATAGGCCGGGGTTCCCCCAGGGGGCCGCCGAAACCGAACCACCCAATCCCAATGAACCCATCGATGAAATTCCAGTCCAGCCCGAAGAAATCCCGAATGACCAGTAAAGTTTTCCCTGTCGCCGCGACAGGCGGGGCGGGCAGGCGGGCCGGGGTCGCCGTCGCTGTGGCGCTGTTCTTGCTGTCCGGCTGCGAGTATATGGGGCCGCCGGGGGCGAAAAAAATAACGTTTCCGCCGGTGCTGGCCGTGAAAGACAACAAGCCCCAGGAAGAACCCACCCCGCCCGTTGCCACCGAGGAAAACCGCGGCGCGACCAAGGCCGAGGTCTACCCGCCGTCCGGCGCGTTGTTCGGCACGCCGCAGGCCGCCACGCCGGAAAAATCCACCAAGCAGCCCTTCCGGGCGAAGGAAGGGAAATACACGCTGAATTTCGACGATGCCGAATTGGGCGAGGTGGCCAAGGTCATCCTTGGCGACACTTTGAAGGTCAACTACGTCATCAGCCCGAAAGTGACCGGCAAGGTCAGCTTGCAAACCACCCGCCCGCTGGCGGAGGACGAGATGGTCCCGACCTTGGAGATGTTGCTGAAGACCAACGGCGCGGTGCTGATCCATGACCGCGGGCTGTACCGCATCGAACCGGAGACGGGTGCCACGGTCCATGCCCCCTCGACTCGGTTGGGCCTGGCCGGGCAGTCCATGCAGCCGGGCTTCCAATTGCGGGTGGTGCCTTTGCGCTATGTCGGCGTCGCCGAGATGCAGAAAGTGATCGAGCCGTTGATGCCGCCGAAATCGGTGGTCCGCGCCGACGAATCGCGCAACCTGCTGCTGTTGGCGGGAACGCCGGACGAATTGGAGAGCGTGCTGGAAACCATCCGCATCTTCGATGTCGATTTCATGCGCGGCATGTCGGTGGGCTTGTTTCCGCTGAAAAATGTCGAGGCGGGGACGGTCGCCGAGGAGTTGGACAAGTTGCTGACCGTCAGCGGCAAGGGGCCGTTGACCGGCATGTTCCGCATCCTGCCCATCGAACGGTTGCAATCCATCCTGGTGGTGACGCCGCAGCCGCGTTACCTCGACGAGGTGCAGTCCTGGATCGAACGGCTGGACCGCTACAACACCGCCAAGACCGGCAACATGCATGTCTACCATGTGCAGAACGTGGACGCGCTGGAATTGGCCAACACCTTGAGCAATATTTTCGGCCAGGGCCAGCGCGGCGCGCGGACGCCGGGGGCTTCCCTGGCGCCGGGGCTGTCCGGCTCGTCCATCGGCGGCTCGTCCGGTTCCGGCTTTGGCGGCTCATCCTCGTCTGGCTTGGGCGGTTCGTCCTCTTCCTCGTCCGGCTTCGGCTTCGGCGGCTCGTCTTCGTCCGGCATGGGCAGTTCGTCTGCATCGCCGTCCGGGTTTGGCGGTTCGTCCTCGTCCGGTTTTGGCGGCAGCGCCGGCACGGGCTCGTCCGGCTTCGGCGGCTCGTCCGGGAGCGGTTTCGGAGGATCAAGCGGCTTCGGCAGTTCGTCCGGCGGTTTCGGTGCCTCGTCCGGGGGCGGATTCGGCGGGAGTTCGGGCTCTTCCGGCCAGGGCCGCAGCCGGAGTTCGGCGGCGGTCGATCTGGGCAACAACATGAGGATCGTCGCCGACCCCAGCAACAACGCCTTGGTCATCCTCGCCAAGCCGCAGGAGTACCGGGATATCGAGGCGGTCATCAAGCAACTGGATGTCATGCCCTTGCAGGTGTTGATTGACGCGACGATAGTCGAGGTCAGCCTGACCGGGTCATTGAAGTATGGCGTGCAATGGCTGTTCTCGCATGGCGAGTCGGCGACGGCGCTGACGACATCCAGCGCGGCCAACACGCTGACAGATGCCGCGGCGGTTGCCGCTGGCGCGTCCACCGGCGGCTTCGCCTACGCCTTGGCCGGCAACAACATTAAGCTGTTGGTCAACGCCTTGGCCCAGGACAACAAGATCAACGTCATTTCCTCGCCTTCCTTGATGGTGCTGAACAACCAGGAGGCCAACATCAACGTCGGCGACCGGGTGCCGACCCCGACCGGCACCTCGACCAATCTCAATTCCGGCTCGGCAGGCACGCCCTTCGTGACCAGCACCATCCAGTATCAGGACAGCGGCGTCACCTTGAAGGTGAGGCCGAGGGTCAACGCCGGCGGCTTGGTGATTATGGAAATCGTCCAGGAAATCAGCACGCCCACCAAAACCACGGTGGGTGGCGTGGAAACCTTTTCGTTCGCCCAGCGGAAGATCCAGAGCCAGGTGGCAGTGGCCGGCGGCGACACGTTGGCTTTGGGGGGCTTGATTAGCAATAAGAGCAGCAACACGCAAAATGGCATACCCTATCTCAACCAGATTCCTTGGCTGGGGGCGCTGTTTGGCGCCACCAACAAGGAAATACAACGCACCGAGCTGGTGGTGTTGTTGACCCCTAGGGTGGTTGAAAAAAGGCAGGATGCCGCCGCCGTGACTAACGAATTCCGCCGCAAGCTGACCGGCTTCGGGCCAGGCGCCGCCGCCGCGCCGCCCGTCATGGAGCAGGGCGAGGGCGGCTATCCCAACTAAGCACCAACCCCTGGAACCGCCATGTACAACTATTTCGCCCTCGCCTTGGCCTCGACCGCCGGCATCGTCTTCCTGGACGACGACCCCAACAGCGTTTCCGTCCAGGAGTGGATTTTGTACACCGTGCTGCTCTATTCCGCCGTCGGGTTCTTTCGGAAATATTTCGAGCTGGCCTCGCGGGACAAGTGAGGCGGGGACCGGCGCGGCCTCAATGCTGGCAGCGCGGGCAATAAAACGTGGAACGCTGGCCCAGGCGGAGGCAGCGGATGGGTTCGCCGCAGAGCCGGCAGGGCAGGCCTTCCCGCCCGTACACAGCGAGGGTTTGCTGGAAATAGCCGGGCTTGCCGCTGGCGTTGACGAAATCCCGCAAGGTGGTTCCGCCTTGGGTGATGGCTTGCCGCAGCACTTCCTGGACAAGCCCGGCCAGGCGTCCGTAGCGTTCCGCCCCGATCCGCCCCGCCGCCCGGCGGGGGTCGATGCCGGCGCGGAACAGCGCTTCGTTGGCGTAGATGTTGCCCACGCCTACGACTAGGTGGTTGTCCATGAGGAGGGTTTTCACCGGGCTGGTCTTTCCCCGCGCCGCCTCGCGCAGATAGTCGCCGGTGAAGCCGGGGTCGAAAGGCTCCGGCCCCAGTTCCGCCAGCAAGGGGTGAAACTGCGGGTCGCCCTCCGCCCACAGCAGGCAGCCGAAGCGGCGGGGGTCGTGGTAGCGCAGGCAGACGCCGTGGCTGAACAGGATGTCGACATGGTCGTGTTTTTGGGCGGGGGAATCCATTGGCGTGATGCGCAAGCTCCCGGACATGCCCAGGTGCGCCAGCAACGCCCCGCCTTCCACGCTAAACAGCAGGTATTTGCCCCGCCGCCCCAGGCTGAGGATTTCCTTAGTCCTAAGCCGCTCCTCCAAATCTTCGGGGACGGGCCAGCGCAATTGCCGCTGGCGCACGACGACCCGTTCCACGGACTGGCCCAGCACAAAAGGCTCGATGCCGCGACGGGTAGTTTCAACCTCGGGAAGTTCGGGCATGGGGGGGACCGCCTTATTCGCCGTCCACGTTCGCGTTTCCGTCCGCGTCTTCCGTTGGATCATAATCCGTCGCCTCGCCGCCAGGGGGGGAGTCTCCCGGCGGCGCTTCCTCGTCCTCCTGCCCTTTGTCGCTATCGTTCTCCGCCCCCGGCTTTTGCAGGGCCAGCAGGCGTTTGCCCGAATCCGCCGTGACCAGGTATTCCAGCTTCCAATCGGGGCGGAGCAGCAGGAGATCCGGCTCGCGTTGCAGGATCACATAGTCCACCGCTTGCCCCGCTCCCAAGCCGATGTGGATGGTTTCGCCCTGGACCGCTTGCTCGTGGCGCTGGACGGCAATGGCACGGGCCGATTGCCAGGCGTTTGCCAATTCGGCCATCGCGGGCGTGTCGCCCGGCGGTTCCATCGTCCATAGTCCTTTGCCGCCGCGCTTGGCGGACAGGCCCGGCAGGCGGATTTCTTGGATCTGGGCGTCTTCCGGCAGCAATTTTTTGTCCACATAATCCGCCGCCTTGGCGGCGAAGTGATGGGAGAAATCGTCGGCAACCAGATGCAAGGTGTCGCCGATTTGCACATAGCGCAGCATGTCGATGGGCTCCAAGCCACCGAACACCAGCCGGGTTTGGCCCAGCGTCAACACCGCCTTGGGTTTGTCCAATTCAAATCGGGCCAGATCGCCCGGTTTCAGCGGGTAGCGGGCGCGGCTTTCGGCCTTGGCGATGGCGAGCAACTGGTGGATGCGGATGTCGTTGGCGGGCGCCTTGAACGGCGCGCTTAATTGCCAATGCTCGCCTTGCTTCTCGAAGACTTGTTTTTCCCCGTTGTCCAGTTCAAAGCGCTCCAGCGTGTCCGGGTCTATGTCGGTCAGGTAAACCGTTTTCGGCTCTTCCTTGCCGGGTTCAAAAAGCGCCACCCCGGCCAGCACAGCCAGCACGGCCAGCAGGATCAGGTTCGCCAACAGCTTAGGTCTCATTATTTAGCGTCTCCGACGTGTGAACCAAATGCGCGCGCCGCTGCCGAACAGCGCCACCGGCAGCAGGAAGAGAAAGCCTGCGGCGATGGCCACCGAGGCGATGTTGGACAGGTTGAGCGATTTGTCCGCCGCCGTCTTGGCCGGGACGTTGATGAACTGCTCGTTCTGGCTCAACCAATGGACGATGTTCAGCCCCAGGTTCAGGTTGCCGCCATTGCCCAAATAGGTGTTGGCGAGGAAGTCGCCGTCGCCGATGACGACGACGCGCTGTTCGGCGGGCTTGTCTGCCGGCGTTTTCTTGCCGGTTTCCGGCTTGGGCGCGCCGGGCTTGGCCTGGGTCAAGGCATAGCCGATTTGCAGCGGGCCTTCATGCTCGCCTTTCTCGGCCTCAAATTTGATCTTGTCTTGGATCGGGCCGGTCTCGGTCCAAGAGCGGCGCACCGTGGACAGGAACGGCGCGCGCTCGAACCCGCCGCTGTCGCCCAGCTTTTCCAGCGCCGCCGCCGTCGGGAACACGGTCATGGCGGTGAAGCCTTGGGTCAGAGGGTGCGGCGGGTATTCGGCCACCAGCGCGAACGTGGGGTCGTCGATGCCCAGCAACTGGGTGGAGGCGTCCACCACCGTGCCGGGCAGGAAGCGCAGGCCGAGTTGCTGGGCCAGCGGGGCCAGCCCATGCAAATCGCCGGGGTCGGCCATCCACCACAGGTTGCCGCCGCGCTTGAGGTAATCCTGGATCTGCGCGACCTCGCCCGGCAACAGGTTGACCTTGGGGCTGGCCAGCACCAGCACGTCGGTGTTGTCGGGGATGGCCGGGGTGACGGCGAGGTTGACCAGGGAAATGCGTATGCCTTTGCGCCCTAGCTCCTCGCCGAACTGGCCTAGGTCGAAATTAGCCTGGCCTTTGGGCGAACGTTCGCCATGGCCTTCCAGGAAGACGATGTGCTGCTCCTTGGCGTGGGCCAGCCGCTGCAAGGCGTTGGCGATGGCGGACTCGGAGGGTTCCATGATCTCCTCGTTGCGGCCTTGGTACTCCACCCGCATCTCGCCGCGTTCGGCGATGCCTTGCTCACGCGCTTGGTCTGGCTGGGTGTCCGGGTTGACGAAGTCCAGGCTCAAATCTTTCTTGTGGCGTTGGAAGCGCCCGACTTGCTCGGCGATGCGCTCGCGCAGGGCTTTTTCCTCGCGGGCGTAGGCGGTGATCTTCAGCGGGCCGGGGAATAGCGCCAAGACCTTGGCGCTGGCCTCGGACAAGGTGTGCCGCCCGCCCGCCGTCCAGTCGAATTGGGCGGAATAGCGCGTGCTCAACCAGCCGAGCAGGCCGATGACGCCTAGGAACAGCAAGGTGAAAGCCAGGTTTTGCAGGCGGATTTCGAGGTGCTTGCGGGCGTTGATCTTCATGGCTTATTTTTGTAAGCGGTCGTTATCCAGGGTGTGGACGCTCAACACGAGGAAGGCGAGGATGAACAAGACAAAATACGCCAAGTCCTGGGTGTTGATGAGTCCCCGCAGCAGCCGGTCGTAATGGTGCATCATCGACAGGTATTCCAACACACCGCCGCCGGCGTTGCGGCTCCAATCGACGATCCACAGCAACAGCAACGCGCCGAAGGTGCTGATCGCCGCCACCGTGGGCTGGTTCGCCAGCGCGGAGATGAACAAGCCCAGCGCGGCGAAGCCGGCCAGCAACAGCCCCAAGGCCAACACGCAAGCGGCCAGCTTGCCGAAATCCAGCCCGCCGCCCAGCAGCAGGGACAGCGGCATCAGCGTCATCATGCCGACCATGATAAGCAGAAAGCTTAAGACGCCCAGATATTTGCCCAGCACGATCTCGGCCATCGACACCGGGGCGGTGAACAGCAGGCTCAGGGTGCGGTTGCGGCGTTCCTCGGAAATCAGCCGCATCGTCAACAACGGCACCACCATCAACAAGATGACGCCGGCATTTTGGAACAGGCCGGCGACGATGAAATCCGTCACGCCCGGCGCTTGCTCGAAGCCGGCATAGCGCGGCTGGATGTCGCTCATGTAGGTGTCGAGCAAGACCAGAAACAAAAACCCTTGGATGACCTGGATGACGCCTAGGATGGCCCAGGCCAAAGGCGACAAGAACATGGTGCGAAGCTCGCGCCCCGCGATGGTGAAGGCCATCATCTGGTTATTCCTCGTGCTGCGGGCTGTGGCGGGTGATGTCGATGAAGATCTGCTCCATGCTGCGGCGCTCGGGGGTGAGTTCGAGCAAGCCCCAGCCTTCGGCGACGGCGGTTTCGGCCAGGGCGCAGGCGGGGCTGGCGTCGGGGTCGTGGAAAACCCGGTAGCGGTTGTCGCCCAGCGCCTCGATGGATTGCACCCCGGCGACGGCCTGGAGCTTGGGGGTTTCGGCCGCCTGCCGCGTCGCCAGCAACAGCGCCGAGGCGCGCATGTTCCGCTCCAGTCCTTCGATGCTGTCGTTCAGCACCAACTGCCCTTGGTGGATGATTTGCACCCGGGTGCAGACCTCTTGGATCTCGGGCAGGATGTGGGTGGAGAGGATGATGCCATGCTCCTGGCCCAGTTCGCGGATCAACTCGCGGATCTCGCGGATTTGGATCGGGTCCAGGCCCACCGTAGGCTCGTCGAGGATGATGACGGCGGGCGAGTGCAAGATGGCCTGGGCGATGCCCACGCGCTGCTGGTAGCCCTTGGACAAATTGCCGATCAGCCGCCCGCCTACATCCGCCAGCCCGCAACGCGCCTTGGCGTTGGCCACCGACTGGGCAATCCGGCCGCGGGGGATTTGGTGCAGCTTGGCGCAGTATTCCAGGTACTCGTCCGGGGTCAGTTCGCGGTACACCGGCGGGGTTTCCGGCAGATAACCCAACTCGCGCTTGGCTTCCTTCGGGCTGTCGAGGATGTCCACGCCGTTGACCAGGATCTGCCCCGAGGTGGGGGCGAGGTTGCCGCAGATCATCTGCATGGTGGTGGACTTGCCCGCGCCGTTCGGCCCTAAGAAGCCCAGGATCTCGCCTTTGCCCAGCGTGAAGCTGACATTGTTGACGGCGCAGTGGTCGCCGTAATAGCGGTAAAGCTGGTCTACTTGAATCAGGTCGGTCATGGGCGGATCAAGATGAAAAAGTTAAGGCCGGCCCATCCTGCCTAGGATTCAAACCAGTTGTCCAGGCGTAGGCCGCTAAAGTATTGGAAGTCTGCCACATTGCGGGTGACCAATGTCAAGCCGTTGACTGCGGCAATTGCCGCGATCTGGCCATCGGCGTAAGGCGCATTGTAGCCCAAGGCCATTTGCCGACTCCGTTCATCGGCGTGATAGAGGGCGGCTTCGGCGTCATAAGGCAAAACCACGATGGGGTGGGCCAGCAAGCGGTCCAAGTAAACCATTAGCGCCGCCTTGCGCTTGCCCTCGGGGAGCCTCCCCAGGCCAAAACGCATTTCATGGACAACCACGGAGGCGGTGCAGAGGCTAGAACCGAATTGTTCCAGCTTGTCCAGCACCTTGGAATCGGGGGTTGGCCGTGTGGGTTCGGAGAGGATGTTGCTGTCCAGCAGGTGGGTCAGCCGCCCCATGAAAATTCCTTCGGTGGCGTCCTGTCGCGCCAGCCATCCACTTCCTCGTCGGTCAGCCCCGGCCAATCGAACGCATTGGCCTTGCGCCAATCCAGCACGGTGTTCCACAAGGAGCCAGGCTGTCCTGTCCGCAGGCGCTCGTACTCCGCTGCGGACACCAGCACGGCAACCGGTTTGCCATGCCGGGTGATATGCACGGAGTCTCCGGTTTCGGCCTGCTGGACGATGCGGGTCAGATGGTTCTTGGCTTCCGCGATGGAGACGGTGGTCATGGCGATTCTGGTTATGGCTACATTGATAGCCATTCTAAGCGGATGCTTGCCGGCGCGGCAAGCTTGGGCGGATGTTGGTACACTGGCGCGCATCACCCAGCCCGCAGAGGAATGCCCATGCCCGCCGCCAGTTGAAGCATGATGTCTGGGAAATGCTCAAAGCGAATTGGCCGTGGCCGACCCCTGCCGCCTAGGCTGAATAAACATTGACCCGCCCCGGCGTTTAATTTATTAAGGGCCGTGCCATTTTGCGGCGGGTGTGGGGCGGCTTTTGGGCCGCTAGCCGGGCAAAGCCCGCCCTGCACGCCTTCGGTTCCACATGCCCCATTCACCCACACCGCGCCGCCGTTGGCGGCGTTCAACCAAGCCTTAGGAGACTATGAACTCATGAGAATAGGCATACCCAAAGAAATCCACGCGGGCGAAAAGCGCGTGGCGACCACGCCGGAGGTGGCGGAGAAGCTCCAGAAACTGGGCTTCTCCGTCGCCGTTGAAAGCGGCGCAGGCGAAGGCGCGGATTATTCCGACGACGCTTACCGCGCCGCCGGGGTGGAAATCGTCGCCGACGCGCAGACCCTGTGGGCCGGTTCCGACATCGTGCTGAAGGTGCGCGGCCCGGAAATCCACCCGGCCCTAGGCACTGACGAAGTGGACTTGCTGCGCGAAGGCGGCAATCTCATCAGCTTCATCTGGCCGGGGCAAAACCCCGAGTTGCTGGAGCGCCTGACCGCCCGCAAGGCTACCGTGCTGGCGATGGACATGGTGCCGCGCATCTCCCGCGCCCAGAAGCTCGACGCCTTGAGTTCGATGGCAAACATCGCCGGCTACCGCGCCGTGATTGAGGCCGCGCATCAGTTTGGCCGCTTCTTCACCGGCCAGATCACCGCCGCCGGCAAGGTGCCGCCGGCCAAGGTGTTCATCATCGGCGTGGGCGTCGCCGGGCTTGCCGCCATCGGCGCGGCCAGCGGCCTGGGCGCGATAGTCCGCGCCTCCGACACCCGGCCCGAGGTCAAGGACCAAGTAAAGTCGCTGGGCGCGGAATTCGTCGAGGTGGACTACCAGGAGGAAGGTTCCGGCGTCGGCGGTTACGCGAAGGTGATGAGCGAAGGCTACCAAAAGGCCCAGCGCGAGATGTACGCCAAACAGGCGAAAGAGGTGGACATCATCATCACCACCGCGCTAATCCCCGGCAAGCCCGCCCCGCGCCTCATCACCGCTGAGATGGTCGAATCCATGAAGCCCGGCAGCGTGATTGTGGATTTGGCGGCGGAGCAGGGCGGCAACTGCGAACTGAGCGTCGCCAACGAAGTCGTCGTCCGCCACGGCGTGACCATCATCGGCTACACCGACCTGCCCAGCCGCCTCGCCCGCCAGTCCAGCAACCTCTATTCCACCAACCTGCTACGCATGTTGGAAGAGTTGTGCAAAACCAAGGACGGCGTTATCGACGTGAACATGGAAGACGAAGTCATCCGCGGCGCGACCGTCGTCAAGCAAGGCGAAATCACCTATCCGCCGCCGCCGCCCAAGCTCTCCGCCGCCCCGGCCAAGCCTGCCGCCGCCGCGCCTGCCCCGCCGAAGAAGGAAGGCTTCAAACTGCCGGCCCCGGTCAAAAGCGGGCTGTTCTTAGGGGTAGCCGCATTGGCCTTCTACGGCATCGGCATTGCCGCCCCCGCCGCGTTCATGGCGCATTTGACGGTGTTCGTGCTGGCCTGCTTCGTCGGCTACATGGTGATTTGGAACGTCACCCCCGCCTTGCACACCCCGCTGATGTCGGTCACCAACGCCATCAGCTCCATCATCGCCATCGGCGCATTGATCCAGATCTCCTCGCCCGGCGCGTTGCTGACCGGCTTGGCGGCGTTCGCCATCGTGCTGACCTCGGTCAACATGTTCGGCGGCTTCTGGGTCACCCAGCGCATGTTGAGCATGTTCCGTAAATAAGCCAGGAGACACACACAATGTCGGAAGGATTAGTCACCGTTTCTTACATCGTCGCGACGATTCTGTTCATTAAGAGTTTGGGAGGACTCTCCAACCCGGAATCTTCGCGGCAAGGCAATTACTTCGGCATCGCCGGCATGGCGATAGCCATCCTCGCCACCGTGCTGGGACCGCACATCAGCGGCGGCAGCGCCGTCGCCACCGTCCTAATCGCCATGGCGATAGGCGGCAGCGTGGGCATTTATGCCGCGATCAAGGTCAAGATGACCGAAATGCCGGAACTGGTCGCCCTCATGCACAGCCTGGTCGGCCTCGCCGCCGTGCTGGTCGGCTATGCCAATTTCATCGACCCGACTTCCACGCTGCAAGGCGCGGAGAAGACCATCCACGAAGTCGAAATCTATGTCGGCATCTTGATTGGCGCGGTCACGTTTTCCGGCTCGATCATCGCCTTCGGCAAGCTGTCGGCGAAAATCAGCGGCAAGCCCGTGCTGCTGCCGGCCCGCCATTGGCTGAATCTCGGCCTGCTGGTGCTGGCCGTAATCTTTGGCAAGTGGTTCCTAGCCCAGGCGGAAACCGGCGGCGGCACCTTGCCGCTGTTGCTGATGACCGCGTTGGCGCTGGCCTTCGGCGTCCACATGGTGATGGCCATCGGCGGCGCGGACATGCCAGTCGTCGTCTCCATGCTCAACAGCTATTCGGGTTGGGCGGCCTCGGCCACCGGCTTCATGCTGTCCAACGACCTGTTGATCGTCACCGGCGCGCTGGTCGGCTCCTCCGGCGCGATCCTGTCCTACATCATGTGCCGCGCGATGAACCGCAATTTCGTCTCGGTCATCGCCGGCGGCTTCGGCACCGACAGCGGCGCCCCGGCGGCGGCGGGCAGCGCCGAACCGCAAGGCGAAGTGCAGCCGATTAGCGCGGGCGAAACCGCCGAACTGCTGCGCGAAGCCCAAAGCGTCATCATCGTCCCCGGCTACGGCATGGCCGTCGCCCAAGCCCAGCACACGGTGTTTGAAATCACCAAGCACCTGCGCGAGAAAGGCGTCGAAGTCCGCTTCGGCATCCACCCCGTGGCGGGAAGAATGCCCGGCCACATGAACGTGCTGCTCGCCGAGGC
>CAZOTR010000109.1:0-14970 GCA_964582755.1 uncultured Methylococcaceae bacterium
TTCTCTTCTAGTTTCCTAGCTGAAACGATTACTTAGACGACTTCACGTCGCACGTTACCATTGATGACGGAGATGCCAAATCGCTGTGCCTGGAGGCAGGTTTGATCAACCAAATACTTATTCGGGCAGAGGTACAGAGCAGGCCCAACACCTTCGTTTAGTCGGGACAGGAGCATCAACAGTCCGACTATTGTTTTCCCTTGGCCCGTGTGCAATTTGACGATTAAATCACGGTCGTCTCGGCGATTCATGTGCCATTCAGTTAAAACATATTCTTGAGCCGGGCGAAGCGGGCCAGTATCGCTAAGCCGGTCAAGACGTTCGTAAAGCTCAACGGGGTTGGTTTGGCGCTCCGCGCCCCGCTTTTTGGTATGCTTGCCAAAATCGACCATGATAAACCTTATTATTTGCAGTTTTCGCTTAACCCACGCAGCGTACCTGCGTACCTTGTCCAATATCGAAAGGTGAGACAGCCAGCGAACCACGCGGATTCTTCGCCCGCTATCCGCATTCCGCTTTGAAGCTTCATACGGACTACTCCAGCATACACCGGCCTACAAAACTGCGGCAGCAACTCACCCCTGCCCGCCATGGCTTGCAATCTCTTCCAACAGTGCTAATCCCAGTGCCGGGTCGCCCCGTGCCGCGCGTTCGCGGAAGTGCTGTTCGGCTCTGAGTTCGCGCAGGTTGTGGCGGGCCATTTCGAGCAATAGCGACTCCGCCGGGACATGGCGCAGGGCGGCGGCTTGCTGCAACTCGGCAAACAGGGCGTCGGGCAGGTCAAGGGTCAATGTGGTCATGATGTAGCTCCTTTAGCCAATCTTGAGGGGGCAAAATCCGCAGGTGCGGAAAGCGCAGTTCGCCGCCTTGGAAATCGCGGACATTCTGGGTGACGATGACCTTGGCCTCGCCTGCTAGTGCTAGTTCTAGGACATGGTTGTCCGCTTCGTCGTGCAAATTTGGCCGCCAAGTGAAATAGATGGGTTGCCAGCGGCACACCGCAAGCAAGGCGTCCAACAGGGCCTCGCGCTTGGCGGCGGGCAGTAGGTAACGCCGCTCCAGTTCCAGGCGGCGCAGCAAAGATTCGTATTCGGCCAGCAAGGCGGCACCAACCAGAGGCGTGGCCTGCCGTCTGAGGCAGGCGGCTACGGCTTGGTGGGCTGGGCCAGTTCCCATCATGGCGGAAACCAGAATATTGGTATCCAAAACAATCACCCTGGACATGGCACGCTCCGCGTCGGGCACGGATCTATCGTGCCTGAGAAATTATAACGACTGCCGGGCGCATAAAGATGCGCCCGATCTATAGAAAGCCAAAAAGCGCGACTATTAAAGTGCGCCGTCAAGGTTCCAAGATGGTATTGCGAGGCGGCTGGCTGTCGTCGGTTTCCGGGTAGTCCAGGGTGAAGTGCAGTCCGCGGCTTTCTTTGCGCAACTGGGCGGAGCGGATGATGAGTTCGGCGACGGTCACCAGGTTACGCAATTCCAGCAGGTCGCTGGTGACGCGGCAGTGGCCGTAGTAATCGGCGATTTCCTGGCGCAGCAATTCCACCCGCCGCAAGGCCCGCTCCAGCCGCTTGTTGGTGCGGACGATGCCGACATAATCCCACATGAAGCGGCGGATCTCGTCCCAGTTGTGCGACACCACCACTTCCTCGTCCGAGTCGCTGACTTGGGATTCGTCCCATTCCGGCAGTTCCGGGGGCGGCGGGGTTGCCGGCAATGTGCGCAGGATGTCTTCGCAGGCTTGCTTGGCGTAGACCAGGCATTCGAGCAGGGAGTTGCTGGCCATGCGGTTGGCGCCGTGCAGGCCGGTGCAGGCGACCTCGCCGATGGCATAAAGGCCGGGGACGTCGGTGCGGGCGTGGCTGTCGGTCAACACGCCGCCGCAAGTGTAGTGCGCGGCAGGCACGACGGGGATCGGCCCCTGAGTCATGTCTATGCCCAATTCCAGGCAACGGGCGTGGATGGTGGGGAAATGGCCGGTGATGAATTCGGCGGGTTTGTGGCTGATGTCGAGGTAGACGCAGTCGATGCCCAGCCGTTTGATTTCATGGTCGATGGCGCGGGCGACGATGTCGCGGGGGGCCAGCTCCTTGCGCGGGTCGAACTTTTCCATGAAGGCGGTGCCGTCGGGCAGCAGCAGCTTGGCGCCCTCGCCGCGCACCGCCTCGCTGATGAGGAAGGAGCGGGCGTGGGGATGGTAAAGGCAGGTGGGGTGGAACTGGATGAACTCCATGTTCGCCACCCGCGCCCCCGCCCGCCAAGCCAAGGCCATGCCGTCGCCGGTGGATACGTCCGGGTTGCTGGTGTACAGGTAAGCCTTGCTGGCCCCGCCGGTGGCCAGCACGACGATGCGGGCGCGCAAGGTCTTCACCTTGTGGATGCGGGTGTCCAGCACATACGCGCCTAGCACGCGCCGGCTGGCCTTCGGCTGCTTCTTGTCGACGATTAAATCGACCACGTTGTGGTATTCGAGCAGTGTGATGTTGGGGTGCTTGCGCGCATGGGCTTCGAGGGAGGTTTCGATGGCCTTGCCGGTGGCGTCGTCGGCGTGGACCACGCGGCGGTGGGAATGGCCGCCCTCGCGGGTCAGGTGCAGGTGGGAGGAGCCGTCTTCGCTAGTCTCCTCGGTGAACGGCACCCCCCGCTCCAGCAGCCAGGCTATGCAGTCCTTGCCTTGCGATACGACCAGCCGGACGGCTTCCGGGTCGCACAGGCCGGCGCCGGCGATGAGTGTGTCCTGGATGTGGGACTCAATGGAGTCCTTTTCATGCAGCACGGCGGAAATGCCGCCTTGCGCGTACAAGGTGCTGCCTTCGCTGAGGGCCACCTTGGAAAGCACGGTGACCGGAACCCGGTCGGCCAGCCGCAAGGCGAGGCTGAGTCCGGCCGCGCCGCTGCCGATGATTAACACGTCGTGGAGGGGGGGGGCTGTTGTCATGGTTTTGTCATCTGTTTTTGCGGCATCGTACAAGAAAAACGCTCCACATTGAACGGCAAGGCTGAAAAGAAGATAATAAGCGGCTACACGCGCCGAGTGTCTCCGCCTGCAACCAACCCTCCCCGATCATCATTCATGCTTTTTCCCCAATTTTCTGCCGTTAATGCGCCCGCCCCCAAAGGCAGGCGGAAGCCCTTTCGCCTCCCTTCGCCAGTGGAGCGATAGGGTCGGCCATGGTCGAAGTGGTCGATGAAGAACTGGTCAGGCGGGTGCAGCGGGGCGACAAGAAGGCGTTCGACCTGCTGGTCCTCAAATACCAGAACCGGATCATCCAGCTGATCAACCGCTATGTGCGCGACCCCCATGAGGCGCAGGACATCGCCCAAGAAACCTTCATCAAGGCTTACCGGGCGCTGGCGAGCTTTCGCGGCGACAGCGCGTTTTACACCTGGATTTACCGGATAGCGATCAACACCGCGAAAAACCACCTTGCCGCAAGATCCAGGCGTCCCACCGACGACGAGATCGAGGTGGAGGTCGCGGAACAATTCGAGGGCGAGAACAGTCTCAGGGACCAGGAGACGCCGGAAGGCATCCTGTTGAGCGAGGAATTGGGGCAAACAATCCAACTGGCCCTCGAAGAGTTGCCAGTCGAACTGCGCACCGCGATAACCTTGCGGGAAATGGACGGCCTTAGCTACGACGAGATTGCGGAAGTCATGGACTGTCCCGTAGGGACGGTCAGATCCCGCATTTTCCGGGCGCGCGAGGCCATCGACAAAAAAATCAGATCTTTAAACGGGTGAGGGTGATGTTTATGACGGATCAAGAGAAGGAATTGAGAATGCGGATATCCTTGTTGATGGATTCCGATTTGGACGGGCGCGACAATCCCCGGCTGATTGGCAGGCTGGAGGAGGACGCGGAATTGCAGGCGACATGGGCGCGTTACAGCCTTATCGGCGATGTCATGCGTTCGCCGGGCGGGCCATTGGCCGGCAAGGATTTCGCCGCGAAAGTGAGCGCGATGATCGCGGAAGAGCCCACGGTGTTGGCGCCGCCGGCGTTCAGGAAGCAATTGTCTGTGCGGCCAAGCATCGTCAGCTTAGGATTGGCGGCTTCTTTGGCAGTGGTGGCGGTCTTGGTCGGCAAGTCGGTGAGTGAGCACACGGAAGTTTTCCAGGTGGCTTCCTATGGCAAGCCCGCCCCGGTCCAAGTCGCGGCCAAACGGGCCGAGCCGGTTGAAAGCCAGGCAGACAGCCAATTCAATGATTACCTTGTGATGCACAACGAAACCGCTTACATGGCGGGTTCCGCAGGCATGTTGCCTTATGTCCGCTTGGTCGCCTCCCGGCCGGACCATTAGCCCCAACGGGAAATCCTTTAGCATGCATAAACTTTTTGTGCGCTTGCTTGTCCTTGTTTTTCTTGCGGTATTCATTTTTTCCAGGGCGCTGGCCGACGCAGGTGGCGGAGATGCCGAAAATGAGGCAAAAACGTGGCTGGCTGCCGCCCGGCAGGCCACGGGCAAGCTGAATTACCGTGGCATCGTCAGTTACATGAAGGACAACAAGATCGAGAGCCTGCATGTTTTCCACGGCTTCAGCAACGGCTTGGAACAAGAGCGTTTGCTGTCGGTGAACACTCCGATGCGGGAAGTCATCCGCACGGCGGACAAGGTGACCTGCTATTATCCCGAGTCCAAGTCGATGTCGGTGGACGCCAAGCCTTCCCGGCATTCGATCCTGTTGGATTTGCCTGGCAATTTGGCCGAATTGTCCAAGCACTATTCATTTGCGCTGGGCGAGGTCGAGCATGTGGCGCGGCGGACCGCCCGCGTGGTCACGATAGACCCCAAAGACGACCTGCGTTATGGCCGTCGCTTGTGGATCGACGTGGAAAGCAAGTTGCCGCTCAAGTTTGAATGGCTGGACGGCAACGGCCAGGTGTTGGAGCAAATGGTGTTCAACTCGCTGTCGGTGGAGCAGGCCATCCCGCCGGAGGAGTTGGCTCCGTCCACCCAGGTTGACGGATCATGGAAGACCAAGCTGCACGAAACCTTGCCTGCCGATTCTTTGATCTGGACTTTGGACGGCGTGCCGGACGGTTTCCAGATGATGTCCTACACCCGGCTCAAACGCGGCCCCAACAACCGGGCCATTGACCATATTCTGTTGAGCGACGGCGTTTCTTCTGTTTCAATCTACATAGACGAGTTGATGAACGAGATTTTCACGGCGCAGCCGAGGAAAATCGGCGCGATCAACTCCTACACGCGCAAGCTGGACAAATACTTGGTGACCGTCATGGGCGAGGCTCCGGAAAAGACCGTGCAAGCCATCGGCGACGGCATCCATCTACAGGGTTCCAAGGGTAAATGATCGAGGAAGAAGCCTACGTGGCCGAAGTGTCCGCAGGCCGGGTTTGGTTGGAGAAAACCCGCCGGTCGGCGTGTTCCGGCTGTGCCGAAGCCTGCCCCAGTGCGCTGTCGGGCGGATTGTTTGGCGACCAGCGTGTCCGTTTGCAGGTTTTCTCGGATTTGCCGCTGCTTCCCGGCGACAAAGTGCTGGTCGGCATCGCGGAAGATGCCTTGGCCAGTGGTTCGTTCTGGATTTATCTGCTGCCGCTGTTCTGCCTTTTTGCCGGGGCGTTGTTGGGCAAATCCGTTGCCGCTTCCGATTTGGCCAGCGCCTTGGGCGGACTGGCCGGCCTGGGTCTTGGTTTCTCGGGGTTGAAGGCTGTCCGCCTGTTCGAGCGGGAAGGCTACCAACCCGTGATCCTCCGCAAGCTCGATTGATCCTTCTTTCATTTCCAGATTCACCTTACGTCAAACCAGACTTTGGGAGCTCTTCAATGTTCAAAAGAATGCAGGCGTTCGCGCTGCTGTTCGTCGGCTTGGCCGCTTTTCCCTGGTTGGCCAAGGCGGTCGAACTGCCGGATTTCACCGCGCTGGTGGAAAAGAACAACACGGCGGTGGTCAACATCAGCACTTCGCAGAAAATCGCCGCCGGAGAACGTCCGCAATTGCCTGAGGGCTTGGACATTCCCGAGGGGACTCCCCTGGACGAATTCTTCAAGCGTTATTTCGGTGAGGGCGGTCCGGGCGCGCCGGGTGGCGGTGGCCAGGGTGACGGAGGCCAGCCCAGTGAGGTGAAATCTTTGGGGTCCGGCTTTGTCATTTCGGCGGACGGTTACATCCTCACCAACCAGCATGTGGTGAAAGACGCCGACGAAATCGTGGTCCGCCTGCAAGACCGGCGGGAACTGGTCGCCAAGGTGGTCGGTTCGGACAAGCGCAGCGACATCGCTTTGTTGAAGATTGACGCTACCGGCCTGCCCGTGCTGAACATCGGCTCTTCGGAAAACCTCAAGGTCGGCGCCTGGGTGCTGGCCATCGGTTCGCCCTTTGGTTTCGACCATTCGGTGACGGCGGGCATCGTCAGCGCCAAGGGCCGGAACCTCCCCAGCGACAATTATGTGCCGTTCATCCAGACCGACGTGGCGATCAACCCCGGCAACTCCGGCGGGCCGCTGTTCAACATGGAGGGGCAGGTGGTGGGCGTGAATTCGCAGATTTACAGCCGCACCGGCGGTTCCATGGGCATTTCCTTCGCGATTCCCATCGAAGTCGCCATGAAAGTGGTGGAGCAGTTGAAGACCACGGGCCGCGTCTCACGCGGCTGGCTGGGCGTCCAGATCCAAGATGTCACCCGCGAACTGGCGGAATCCTTCGGCATGAAGAAGCCCCAAGGCGCGCTGGTTTCCAAGGTGCTGCCGAAGAGTCCGGCGGAAGCCGCTGGGCTGCAAGTCGGCGACATCATCACCGACTACAACAAGCAGGAAATCGTCTCCTCCTCAACCTTGCCGCCGATGGTGGGCGCCACCAAGATTGGCGAAAACGCCACGTTGAAGCTGATTCGCCAAGGCCAAAGCAAGGAAGTCCAAGTCAAGATTGGCACTTTGCCGGACGATGACGAGCCGGTGGTCGCCGAGGCCGAGCCGCAGGGCAAGGAGCAGGTCAACCGGTTGGGCTTGAGCGTGTCCGGCTTGACGGCGGAGCAGCGGGAGCAGTTGGAGGTCAAGCAAAACGGCGTGTTGATCCACGAAGTCAAGCCGGGGCCGGCCTTCGACGCAGGGCTGCGCCGGGGCGATGTGATTTTGCGCATCCAAGACCAGGCGATCAAAGACGTGAAGCAATTCAACGAGGTGGTCAAGGGACTGCCGAAGGGGAAATCCATCGCCCTGCTGGTGCAGCGGCACGGCGGAACGCAGTTCCTGCCCTTAAAACTCAAAGACTGAACCCGTGACCGACCTTAAACACATACGCAACTTTTCCATCATCGCCCATATCGACCATGGCAAATCCACCCTGGCCGACCGCTTCATCCAGATTTGCGGAGGCTTGAGCGAGCGCGAGATGGAGAACCAGGTGCTCGACTCCATGGACATCGAGCGGGAGCGCGGCATCACCATCAAGGCGCAGAGCGTGACGCTGGATTACAAGGCCAAGGACGGCCAGACCTACCAGTTGAATTTCATCGACACGCCCGGCCATGTGGACTTTTCCTACGAGGTTTCGCGTTCGCTGTCCGCCTGCGAGGGCGCGTTGCTGGTGGTGGACGCCGCGCAAGGCGTCGAAGCCCAGTCGGTGGCGAATTGCTACACCGCCATCGAGCAAGGTTTGGAGGTGTTGCCGGTCCTGAACAAGATCGACCTGCCTTCCGCCGACCCGGAAAAAGTCATCGCGGAAATCGAGGAGATTATCGGCATCCATGCCGAAGACGCGGTCAGGATCAGCGCCAAGACCGGCTTGAACGTGGCCGATGTGCTGGAGCAACTGGTCGAGCGGATTCCCGCCCCGGTGGGCGACGCTAACGCGCCGTTGCAGGCGCTCATCATCGATTCCTGGTTCGACAATTACCTGGGCGTGGTCTCCTTGGTGCGAGTGAAGAACGGCACCATGTCCAAGAAGCAGAAGATCACCGTCATGTCCACCGGCAAGAGCCATCTGGTGGACCAAGTCGGCGTGTTCACCCCGAAGCGGTTGGAAAAGGCGTCATTGGGGCCGGGCGAAGTCGGCTTCATGGTGGCTTCGATCAAAGACATCTACGGTGCGCCGGTCGGCGACACCATCACCGCGACCGACAATCCTTCCAGCGAAACCCTGCCGGGCTTCCAAAAGGTCCAGCCGCGTGTGTTCGCGGGGATTTTCCCGGTCGAGGCCGACGATTACGAGAACTTGCGCGAAGCCCTGAGCAAACTGAGCCTGAACGACGCGGCCCTGCAATACGAGCCGGAAACCTCGCAGGCTTTGGGCTTCGGCTTCCGCATCGGCTTCCTCGGCATGTTGCACATGGAGATCATCCAGGAGCGGTTGGAGCGTGAATACGACCTGGATTTGATTACCTCCGCGCCGACCGTGATCTATGAGGTTCTCACCACCAAAGGCGAGACGATTTCCATCGACAACCCGTCGAAACTGCCGTTCCCCACCGAGATCGACGAAATCCTCGAACCCATCATCCAGGCCAACATCCTGGTGCCGCAGGATTATCTGGGCGCGGTCATCACGCTGTGCATCGAGAAGCGCGGGGTGCAGAAAAAGATGCAATTCATGGGCAGCCAAGTCGCCCTGAGTTTTGAATTGCCCTTGAGCGAGGTGGTGCTGGACTTCTTCGACCGCCTGAAATCGGTGAGCCGGGGCTTCGCCTCCTTCGACTACGAATTTTTGAGGTTCCAGCCCGCGCCCTTGGTGAAAGTCGATATTCTGATCAACGGCGAGAAGGTGGACGCGCTGTCTTTGATCGTCCACCGCGACATCAGCCAAAACCGGGGCCGCGACTTGGTGGAGAAGATGAAGGATCTGATTCCTAGGCAGATGTTCGAGGTGGCGATCCAGGCCGCCGTCGGCTCTAAGATCATCGCCCGCTCGACGGTCAAGGCCATGAGCAAGAATGTCTTGGCGAAATGCTACGGCGGCGACACCACCCGCAAGAAAAAACTGTTGGAAAAGCAAAAAGCCGGCAAGAAGCGCATGAAACAGGTGGGCAAGGTCGATATTCCCCAGGAAGCCTTCCTCGCCGTCCTCCGCGTCAACAAGGATTAAGCTATGGATTATGATTTTGAGTTTTTTCTGGTCGCCGCGAGTTTGGTGACGGGTTTGATCTGGGCGGGCTGGGCCTTGTGGCTGAAAGCCCGCCCGCATGCCGAAACCGAGATTGCCGAGCCTTGGCCGGTCGAGTACGCCAAGTCGTTTTTTCCGGTGATTTTCATCGTGATGCTGCTGCGCTCGTTTTTGGTGGAGCCGTTCCGCATTCCCTCAGGTTCGATGATGCCTACCTTGCTGATTGGCGATTTTATCCTGGTCAACAAGTTTGCCTACGGTGTGCGCCTGCCGGTCGGCCATAGCAAAATCATCGAAATGGGCGAACCCAAGCGCGGCGACATCGTGGTCTTCCGCTTCCCCAACGACCCGACGGTGGATTACATCAAACGCGTCATCGGCCTGCCCGGCGACCGTATTGCTTATTTCAACAAACAGCTCACCATCAACGGCGAGCCGGTGAAACAAACCCCGTTGATGGAATATCAAGGCACTGGCAAGGGCGAAAACATGACTGGGGCGATCCTCAAGTCGGAGGATCTTATCCCGGTCACCCATGACATCCTGATCCGCGAGGGCCAGCCTTCCAAGCAAGGCGAATACACCGTCCCGGCAGGCCACTACTTTGTGATGGGCGACAACCGCGACAATAGCAACGATAGCCGTTATTGGGGCTTCGTGCCGGAAGAAAACCTCGTGGGCAAGGCTTTTTTCATCTGGATGAGTTTCGACTGGGATAACGGTGGCGTCGCTTTTTCGCGCATCGGCAATAATTTGCATTAGACGGGTTTAAACCGGAGGGTCGGACAATGAATCATCGCGCATCCCGCCAGCAAGGCATGACGCTCATCAGCTTCCTGCTATTGTTTTCCATGATCGCAGGTTACCTCTTGCTGGGATTGAAAATGGCACCGATTTATTTGGAGCATTTCAAAGTTACGACCATTCTGGAGAACCTCCAAAAAGAGCCTAGCTTGGCCGATTCGCCGCCGCGTGAGATAATGGCGACATTGCAAAAGCGCTGGGATATAAATGGCATTACCCGGATTTCGGCGGATAAGAGTCTGACTATCGAAATGAATGAAGGGAAGATGAGCATTCATGTCGATTATGAAGTTGAAGAGCCTATTGCATGGAATACCAGCGTCGTGGTGAAATTCGACGAATCCTATCCCATAGGCCATTCCCGTTGATTGCCAAGCCCGAGACATTGGCCAAAAAAATTGGCTTGCGCTTCAACGATCCTAGAGTGTTCAAACGGGCCTTGACCCATCGTAGCGCCGACAGCGACAACAACGAGCGTCTGGAATTCCTGGGCGATTCGGTATTGGGTTTCGTCATCGCCGAATGTCTGTACGAAAAATTCGCGGGGGCCGACGAGGGGGTGTTGAGCCGCTTGCGGGCCACGCTGGTCAACCAAACTGTCTTGGCCACGCTGGCCAGGCAGTTGAATTTGGGCGATTATCTTATCCTCGGCTCCGGCGAGTTGAAGAGCGGCGGCTATCGGCGGGATTCCATCCTGTCCGACGCGCTGGAAGCCATCATCGGCGCGATACTCAAGGACCAAGGCATGGACGCCGCGAAGCGGTGGATATTGGGCTTGTTCGCCGAGTCCATCAACCGTCTTTCCCTGGATGGCTGGAATAAAGATCCCAAAACCCGTTTGCAAGAGTTAATGCAAGGCCGGGGCTTGGAATTGCCGGTCTATATTCTGTTGTCCCAGGAAGGCCAGCCCCACGACCAGCATTTCCGCGTGGAATGCCGGATCCAATTGATGTCGCTCACCACTGAAGGCGAAGGCGGCTCGCGCAAAAAAGCCGAGCAGCAAGCGGCTGAACATATGCTTGCCAAACTGTCGGAAGAAATGGGAATCAAATCATGAAAACGGGATATGTCGCCTTGGTGGGCAGGCCCAACGCGGGCAAATCGACGCTGCTAAACCATCTGGTCGGCCAGAAAATCTGCATCACCTCAAGGCGTCCGCAAACCACCCGCCACCGCATCCACGGCATCAAGACCACGGAAGCCGGGCAGGCTATTTTCGTGGACACTCCCGGCATCCATGGCGAGCAAAAACGCGCCATGAACCGCTATCTCAACAAGACGGCCAGCAGCACGTTGATGGGCGTGGATGTGATCGTGTGGGTCGTCGACCAGTGGACTTGGCATCCTGAAAACGAAGTGGTGCTGGAGCAATTGCGCAACGCCACCTGCCCGGTTATCCTCGCGGTCAACAAGATCGACCAATGCGAGGACAAGGAGAGGCTGCTGCCTTTTCTGGACGATGCCGCCCGGCGCTTCGACTTTGCCGCCATCGTCCCCATCGCCGCGTTGAAAAACACCAACCTGGATCGCTTGGAAGAAGCCATTATGGGGCTGTTGCCCGAGGGCGAGCCGATCTACCCGGAAGACCAGATCACCGACCGTCCGCAACGCTTCTTCGCGGCGGAGATGATCCGCGAGAAACTGATCCGCAGCCTAGGGCAGGAAGTGCCCCACGCGCTCACCGTGGAGATTGAGCAATACGAGGAGAAAGAGGGACTGACCCGCATCCATGCGATCATTTGGGTGGAACGGGAAGGCCAGAAAGTCATCGTCATCGGCAAGGACGGTGAGGTCTTGAAAAAAGTCGGCCAGCGGGCGCGCGAGGAAATGGAAAAAATGTTGGACCACAAGGTTTACCTGAACCTGTGGGTGAAGGTGAAGAAAGGCTGGTCCGACAACGAACGGGCCTTGCAGAGCCTGGGTTACACCGACTGAGGCCATGGCCCCGGCAGACCGGCATTCCCTGCGCGACGCCTTCCTGCTGCACCGGCGGAATTTCCGCGAAACTAGCCTGCTGCTGGACATTTTTTCCCGCGACCACGGCATCCTCCGGTTGATTGCCAAAGGCGCGATGCGGGGCAGGGGAGGCCGGTCTGGCGTGTTGCAGCCATTCGCGCCGTTGAGCCTGGGATGGACGCTGCGCGGCGAGCCGGCGGTGTTGACCGCCGCCGAAAGTCGGGGGAAAGTTTTTGCATTGTCCGGGAAAAACCTGTTTTGCGGGTTTTACCTGAACGAATTGTTGCTCAGGCTGTTGCCGGAGCACGATCCCCATCCGGGAATTTTTGCTGTTTACGGGCAATCCTTGGAACGTTTGCAAAGCGGGGAACGCCTGGACGAAACCCTGCGCTGCTTCGAGCTGGCCCTGCTGGAGGAGATCGGCTACGGCCTGATGCTCGACCATGACGCCGACAGTGGCGACGCCATCAGGCCGGAGCGCCACTATGTTTACCACATCGAGCATGGCCCGGTGGAAGCCGCGCCGGGCGATGCGGCCATCCGGGGTTCCGCGCTGCTGGGCCTGCGCGACGGTTGCCTGTCCGGTCTTGCGGAGATCAATGAAGCCAAACGGCTGTTGCGCCGGGTCATCAACCACCACTTGGGCGGCAGGCCGCTGAAAAGCCGCGAATTGTTTGTTTCGGCCCGCTCCAGGGGTGTTAGGGATAACATCGCTTGAAGCGATGTTATCCCTTGCCCTGCGGCAAATTTAAGATGTTCAAATGAAAGAAAAGCAAATCATATCCCTAGGCGTCAACATCGACCATGTCGCCACCCTTCGCCAAGCGCGGGGAACCCGCTACCCGGATGTCGTCCAAGCCGCCCTGCTGGCGGAGCAGGCCGGCGCGGACGGCATCACCGCGCATTTGCGCGAAGACCGCCGGCACATCCAAGACCGCGACATCGACCTGCTGAAGGCGATGCTCAACACCCGTCTGAACCTGGAAATGGCGGTGACTGACGAAATGGTCGCCATCGCCCGTTGTGTGCGGCCCGGCGCGTGTTGCCTGGTGCCTGAGCGCCGCGAGGAATTGACCACCGAAGGTGGCTTGGATGTGGCCGGTAATTTCGAGCGCGTCCGCGCCGCCAGCGAATCCTTGGGTGAAGCCGGCATCGAAGTGTCTTTGTTCATCGACGCCGATCCCCGGCAGATCGAGGCGGCGGCGAAAACCGGCGCGCCGGTGATCGAGTTGCATACCGGCCATTACGCCGATGCCCACAATCCCAAAGCCCGCGAAGACGAACTGCAACGCCTGTTGCGGGCGGCGGAGCAGGCCGAGGCCTTGGGGCTAAGGGTCAATGCCGGCCATGGCCTGAATTACCACAATGTCGAGCCGATCTGCCGCATTCCCGCCATCCGCGAATTGAACATCGGCCATGCCATCATCGCCCGCGCCGTGTTCACCGGCTTGGAGCGCGCGGTCGCCGATTTGAAAGCCATCATGCGGGCGGCGCGGGCCGGCAATTGACCCCGGCCTAAGCTTCTGTCATATTTGCGCGATTCCTGGACGATCCCAGGGAATAACCAACAGCCTTGGCCCAGTTCCAAGGGCGGGAATCAGCCGGTGGGAAAAGAATGCAAGACCATAATCACAACAACCGACTTAGGGTGGCTTTGATGCGGCGCAGCCAGTTGCCAGGCCATGTCCTGCTCGACGCGCCTTCCCTGCGGGCGCGTTATTGGGCTTTGGCGCTGATGGCCTTGATGCTGGCGGTGAGCCTGTGGCTATTCCTCAGCACCAGCCAGATGTTCGAGCGCTTCCAAGGCCGGCTGGTTGGGGTCGAAGACAGCGACGCCGTGCGGATTCGCCAATACAACGAAAAGCTGGAATCCCTGCAAAACCGCATGACGGTCTTCGTCGCCGACTCGGTGGAAGCCAAGTTGAAAACCTTGGAAAAGAATGTCGTCGCAGGCACTGTCGGCGCGCAGGAACTCAAGACTCTGGAAGAATTGAAGGGCGAAGTAAAGCTGCTGGAAACCTATTCCGCCGGCAAACGCGCCAACCTCACCGACCCCGCCCGCCTCGACCATGCCCGCTTCCAAATTACCCCCGGCACTGAAAACACGGCGCTCGCGGCGGATGGTTTGCTCTATGAAGTCACGCACATGAAGCGCCTGATCTATCTCGGCATCGCTTCTTGCAGTTTTGTCGGACTGATGCTCGGCGGCTATTGGTGGCAGCACCATTCCCGCGTCAAACGGCTGTCCGAGGCAATGCCTAGGACTCCATTGCTGGCCAGGAAGGCGGAAGGGGATTTGTGACCGGGTGGGCCACAGGGATGAAACTTGCCGTTGAGTTTGGATGATTGAAAGGCTTGCCGGTTGGTTCCGGCAAGCCTTTTTCTTTCAGCGGGCAAGCTGTATTTTCGGAGGTGGGTTCAATTGATTGAAATGTAGGAGCGGGCCATGCCCGCGATCTTGGGCATCACCCATTGCCCGAAGCTTTTCGCGGCCATGGGCCGCTCCTACGGAAACTATCAATAAATCAATTAAACCCACCTCCGCATTTTCCGCATTATGTGCTACGCTGGCTAACCATCATGATTGGGAACATTTATGGAAACCCGGAAGTTGTTGCTTAAAGCCGCCGATATCGACAATATGGCCGGAGAGCGCAAGGTTCATTTTCTGAACCCCAATGCCGTGCGTGTCAACAAATCCTTGGGGGATGCGGTTGGCTTGGGCCATCTGGGTGTGCATGTCATTTATGTGGAGCCTGGCAAAGAATCAACGGAGTATCATAAACACCTTTACGAAGAAGAATGTGTGTTTGCGTTGTCTGGACGCGGCACCGTGATTATTGAGGGAGACAGTTACACTTTTGAGAAAGGCGATTTCGTTGGGTTTCCGCGCAACACGGCGGCGCATAAGATCATCAACGATGGCGAAGAAACCTTGGTTTGTTTGGTGATAGGGCAACGTTTGCAGCAGGATGTGGCGGATTATCCCAAACAAAGGAAGCGCCTATATCGAAATAGCGGTGAATGGAATCTTGTGGAGTTACAGCATATAAGCAATCCAAAAAAGCAAGCCGGGTAGGATTGGAATGGGCGGTTAATGCCATGCCAGATTTTTCCCCTGAAACCGCCAATTTCATCAGCG
>CAZOTR010000110.1:0-14815 GCA_964582755.1 uncultured Methylococcaceae bacterium
GATGTTATCGCTTCTTCCCAATGGGCTAACGGGAATCGGAATGCCCCAAGGATAGGTCCGGGGCGATTTCATCGCGCAGCCGCTGCTTCAACTCCTTGGCCTCGGGAAACCGCCCTTCTTGCTTGCGCGACCACAGCGCCTTGCCGCCGCAACGCACCTCAAATATGCCGCCCGTGCCGGGTATCAGCGCGACTTCGCCGATTTCTGCCTCAAATGTCGTCAACAATTCCTGCGCCAGCCAAGCCGCCCGCAACAACCAGCGGCATTGTGTGCAAAATTCAATTTCTATGCGGGGTTTGCCGCCCATGGGGGTTTTCTCGTTCGTCATACGGGCCGCGCAAGCCTCAGGCATTGCCCGGCTAGGCGGGTTCCTACGCGCAATCGCGCACTCACAACAGCTTCAAGAACGCAATGGCAAATGACTGGCTTTTCAGGTTTTGGAATACCATAAACCGCACACGCCTATCCAGTCCAGAGATTTTTCCGCCCGCTGCCTGTCACGGTTTATTCCCCTTTTGAAAAAAGGGGCTCAAGGAGTTTCAGGGGCTGGATCGCCTGGCCAAGGCCAGCACATTTCCCTCTTGCAAAGGGGCGGAGGAACGCGCCGCAACAACTGGCACAAAGTGATATAGGTAGGAGGGTTTGCCCGCAGCGCTTCCACCGGCAAAAACTGCCGGAACAGGCCCGCCCAAGCACAAGGCAGGCCTGTTCCCGGCTATCTGGCTTACTTCAGGATACCGAGGGCGGTTGCCTTGGCCAGCGTATAACCATGCCTGACAGCAACAATATGGGCCGTGTTCACCAAGGCCACTTTCTGTCCGCCTGTCACCGCCAGTTTGAGCTTTTCCGCCAACGCCCTGAACGCCGGAAAACTGTCGAACGGTATGTTTTGCCGGAAGTGCGCGACCGAACCGTGCCACTCCGCTCCAGGCAGAACGTCGTTGCCTATGGTCTGGAAGAAGTTTTCGCTGCGCCCGGCAGACACCGGCACAAACCGCGCCGGGTCAGCCGCGTTGTTGAACGCCGCGTCGATGGCGGCGACATAGGTCAGCAGGTTGCGGCCGGCCAGCTTGCCCGCGACCGTCACCGCGTTCCGCCCGCCGCTGCTCATGCCGATGAGGACCACCCGCCCCAGCGTCCGCGAGTCGAGCTTGCCGGCGGCCGCGTTGATGAAATTGACGATCTCGTCGGTCGGGTCGGTGCCGAACTGCGGCAGGCCGCCGTTCCATTGCTGGTGGATGAGGGGTTCGTGGCCCGCCAGATACTCGGCGGTTTCCACGTTTTGGTTGAATTCGGCGACCGGCGGGACGCCGACGAACGTCTGCCCCTGGTCGGTTTTCTTGCCGGCTACGGACTTGTTGCTGGGATCTTGGCCCAGGATGTGGACCACGATGTCCTGGAGCTTGGTGGCTTGCGGCTGGTTTTTCTGCTCGATGTTAAATTGCTCCTCGTCCAGCCAGCGCATGGTTTTGATGCCGACAATATTGTCGATCTGGTTGGCGTAGTTGAGAATGGGCGGCTTGTGGTTGCGCTTGAATGAGGCGACGGCTTCCGCCGTGGAGGGTCCGTAGTAGGACCGGCCCAGCTCGTCGGTTTTGATTCTGGCGCCGGTAATGTTGAACAGCGCCTGCTGGATGAGGCTGACATGGTCGCCGCTGGACCCCGGCATGATATGCCCAGGGTCATGGTCGGCCGCGTCCACCAGCCTGCGGTCGGGGTTATTGCTAAACAGGCGCGATTTGAAAACGTATGCCATATTGCCTCCGGGTTGCCAAGTGTCCAGGGAATCAGCTAGGGAGGGCAAGCATACGCCTATCCTCGGCAAATTGCAGCGGGAGGCGGGATATTGCGCAGGGCAATCACGCTATGTCCATAGCGTGTTGATTCATCCATCATTCAAGATTTGGGAGCGGCTGTGGGGCGAATGTATTCGCCCGCAAGCAAACCTGTGATAAGGCGAATAAATCCGCCCCTACATTGCCATAGCGCGATGGCCCTGGGATATTGCGGATCTGCGGCGGCGACCACGAATCCCCGATACCACAAGTCACAGCATTGCCTAAACACCCTCTTCCACGCGCCGCCGGACGACTTCCCGCACATCCTCAACCGGGTCTTCGGCCAGCTTTTTCACCGCCGCCAAAGGCGCACGTTCCGCCGCGAGATAGCGGACCAGCCATTCCTCGTCGTTCAGCATGACCACCAGGGAGTCGGGGTCCATGCGCTCGGCGACGATGCGGCGCACTTGCCAGTCGGCGTCGTGGGCCATCAGCCCCAGGCTGTGGACCGGCAGGCGCTGGGCGACTTGTTTGCGCACATGCCCGTCGGGGTCGCAGATCAGCCGGAACAGCCGGCCTTCCGGCAGGCGCTTGGCGACATAGGCGCGGACCAAGTAGTCCTCGTCGCCGACCATCGTCTCCAGTTGCTCCACTGGCAGGCGGTCGGCGACGGTGATGCGCACTTCGCGGTCGAGGTCGTTACGCAGACGGTGCAGGTATTCCGGGCGCAGGCGGTAGGCGACGGCGCGGCGCACTACTTCGTCCTCGTCGTCGATCAGGCGCAACACCTCCTCCACCGCCACATAACGGGCGGCGATGGCGCGGCGCTCCCAGAACTCGTCTTCCAGGTAATCCCCGGCCAGATCCGGGTTGCGCTTGAGGAAGCGGTCGATCTGCCGGCCACTCATCGCCCGCACGCACACGTCGCCGGGCAGGCAGCGGGCGGACGGCAGCAATGTCTCGCGGAAAGGGCAGGCCGAGCAGTCGGCTTTGGGTGGGGCTTCGATGTCGGTCAAGTTGGAATTCCCCATGGCGTCGGCAGGACGCCGACTCCAAATCAAAGTTGGATTTGCACCAGCCCGCCGGCGGCGGCGAGCAGCCGGTCCTCCCATTCCGCCCCGGTGTAGGCTTTGACGCTGAAGGCATGCAGCTCGCCGGTGGCCAGCCAGCCGGACACCGCCGCCAGCACTTGCTGCTGGCGTTTGACCGGGGACAGCCCGGCGAAGGCTTCGCTGATGACGATGGCGGAGAAGTCGCAGCCCTCCCCTTCCAAATAAACCTGGGCCTGTGGCAGGGCGGTTTCTATCGCCTGTTGGATTTGGCCGGTGTCCATGGGACTCAAGCCTCCGCCGCCACGGGCGCGGCCTGTTCCAGCAAGGGTTTCAGCGTGCCCAGCTTGCCCATTTCCTCGACGATGTCGGCCCCGCCGACCAACTCCCCTTGCGCGAACAATTGCGGGTAAGTCGGCCAGCGCGAGATGGAGGGCAGCTTTTCGCGGATGAAGGGGTTGGCCAGCACGTTGATGTAGGCGAAGTCTATGCCGGTGGCCTGCAAGGCGGCGACGGCCTTGGCGGAGAAGCCGCATTCCGGCTTGGCCGGCGTGCCTTTCATGTAGAGCAGGATGGGGTTGCTGGCAATTTGCTGGCGGATGATGTCTTCGGTTTTCATGGGGTTTTCCACTGTGAGAGAAGTGACCGACAACATCCCTGCGAGGGATGTTATCGGCGCGGCTTTAATAATTTGAGAATCTTAACATTCGCGGCCAAATCCAAGGCGGTGAATCCGTCCTGGTTTTCCAGGCCGGGGTCCGCCCCGGCTTGCAGCAGGAACTCGACAACCTGGGTCTTGCCGGCGGAGGCGGCATACATCAAGCAAGTCGCGCCTGCGGGGTTTTGCCGGTCCAGCGCGGCACCCGCCTCGGCCAGCACGGCGAGGGTGGCCAGATCGCCGCTGAAACAAGCCGCCCACAGCGCGTCATTGCCGTAATCGTCCACGGCATCCAGCCTGGCCCCGGCCCGGACCAGCCCGGCCGCGACATCGGCCCGGCCCAACTGGCAGGCTTTTATCAGCGCCGTGACGCCTCGGACGCGGGCTTCCAGATGGCGCGGGTCAAATTGCTGTGCGGCCAGCCAGGGTTCGAGGCTCAAACCGGCGTCGGGCAGGGCCGGGACGGGAATGGCGTCAAACATTTCCTTGCGCCACGACTCGAAACCGCCGTCCAGGCTGTAAACCTCGGCAAAGCCAAAATCGCAAAACAGTTTGGCGATGTCCCGGCTGGCGTTGCCGTGGTAACAATACACCAAGACCGCCCGCTCGCGCTTGCCTTGCTTGACGGCGGATTTTAACGCCCGGTCCGACAGGAAAATGGCCTCGGGGAGTCGGCCCGCCTCGTAGGAGGCGGCGTCGCGCACGTCGAAGATGACGGGCTTCTTTTCCTGGATGAGGCTGCGGCTGGCCGCGACGGAGATGCGCTGGTACATATCTAAGCTTTGCAGGGTTGGGATTGCGGGGCGGGCTTCGGCCAGCCTACAACAAATACGGGGCGGTGCTCCAACGCGCCAGCACGGCGGCGTCTTGCTCGGGCAGGTAGGCGTAATCCTTGCTCAAATCCCGCTGCACCGAGACGCCGACATGGGGAGAAACCAAGCCTTTGACCATGAAGAAATACCACGCGAAGGGATAGCCGGCCTGGCTGTCGAAGCGGCTGATGACCGCGGCCAGCGCCTTGCCTTTCTTGCCCTCCGGGCTGTCCAGCCAAGGCAGGTCGTGGCTGCGGTTGCTGACCACTTCGACATTCATGATCTGCTCGCCGTGCTTGCCCTTGTGCTGGTTCAGGCGCACGCTCCAATCTTGGCAAAACGCCATTTTGCGGCCGGCGCTGCTGGCGTTCCAATCGTCCATGAAGCGTTGCGCCGGGTGGCGGTCGGCCCGGTGCCGGGCGAGTTCGCCCATGAACAAGGCAACCTCGGTCTTGCGCTTATAGGTGTAGCGCGACGCGCCGACGGCGAAGGGATCGACTTTGACCGGGTTTAGAGGATCGATCAATTCCTCCAGGTCGTCGGGCGGATGGTCGCTGTCGATCAAGTAGCGGTCGGCCACTTCCTGGGTGCGGTCCACCTCGATCTGCACGAAATCCTCGGCTTTAGGTCCGGTCTGCGCGACCAGATACAGGCTGACGCCTTTGTGCCGGGTGGCGAGGAAGTTGCCCTCCTCGCAATAATCCAGCAAGGTGTTGAAATTCTGCCCGCACTCGATGAAGGTGCGCTCCGCCCATTCGTTCAGGTCGGTGGCGATGCGGCTGCCGTCCGGCTTCACCACCCCGCCCAGCCGGTACCAATCGTGGCCCAGCCGGGCCAGGCGCAGCGGATAGTTCGGATAGGCTTTTTGGATGCGCCCGACCAAGGTATCGTCGCCGGACCCGGCCAGGGTTTCCTTGCAAATCCGGCTTAACTCCAGGCCGTCGAAATAGGCGGACTCGGTCTGCGCCGGGATAGGTTCATTGGCGAAAGCGGCTTTGCCCATCATCTTTAAAATCCCCCGTAACGATCATACTGGGATAACACCTCTGGGAGAGGTGTTATCCCTAGTGCAATCCCGGACTGGGATAACACCCCTGCCTGGGGTGTTATCCCTAATTGACATCAATCATCCCCAATCACTTCCGCCAGCACCAAGCCGGTAGCGTGGCCGATTTCGCCAGTGAGCTTCAAGCAATGCTCGCGCCCGTCCACCAGATACACATTGAAGCCGGGACGGCTGGCGTAGGGTTCTTGCGCCCCCACGTCATCGTCCATGCAGTAGGTGAAATGGATGTCGGGGTGGGCCGTCCGCAGCGCCGCGAGGGTTTGCTCGGACAAGCCATCGGCCTCCACGGCGGCGGCGATGCCGTCCACGGTTTCCGGGGCTAACATCCGACATCCTCGGCCAAAGGCTCGTCCTCGTCGAAGCGCAGCTTGGGCCTGTCGGCGACGCCGATGATCTTCGCCAGCCAAGGCGGCGGCTTGCCCGCCAGGATGGTTTGCAGCTTGCCCAGCACTGCGCGGGCCTCGTCCTCTTCCGCGAGCTTCATCGGATAAATGCCAGCCTTGATGACCTTCGCCGCCGCCGGCCCGCCGATGGAGACGATGTACAAGACTTGGCAGTCTTTGATGAGATTGGCGCGGAAGGCGTTGCGGTCGTCGGACTCGTCCGCCCCTGCCGTGGAGCGCAGGTCGATCAGGCGTATGCTGTCTTGGCTGACTTGATAGACCAGGAAGCGCAGGCAGGAGCCGAAATGCCCGTCCATGCGCTCGGCGCTGTTGGAGGCGATGGCGACGCGGATCGAGCCGGGCAAATCGCCTTCGGCGTAGGCTTCCGGCACGGGCAGGTCGGCGTCCGCCGCCTCGCCCCACAGAATCCGCACGGCTTCCTTGTAGTTGGGGATGGACACCACGTCCAGATGCTCGGTGTCCTCCTCGCCATCCGGGCTGACGAGGCCGGTCTTGAGTTGGGTCACGGTGACATGGCTGAGTTTCTCCTCGGTCAACGGGGAACCCAGCTTCTCGATCAGCACCTCCAACAAATGCCGGGGGCTGACATCCGGCAAGGCGCGGGCGGCGAGGCCGACGCGCAAGGCCACTTCACGCGAAAGAACGTTGGCGGTCATGTTCCACCTCATTTAAACGGAAAAATTAACTAGCCGCGTAATAACCGATAACATCCCTCCCAGGGAGGTTATCGGTCCTTAGAAGGGATGTTGTCGGTTTGATTTAATCCCCGCCGCCGACCCGCTTGGCCCGCAGCGTGATTGGCAGTTTCGGCGGCGCGATGGGCTCCAGGTAAAACTTCTGCCCGTCCCCCAGCACCACTTCCCCGCCCCACTTCTCCGGCGTGTCGAATTCCAGGGACTCGATACTCTCTTCCAGATCTTTCTTCGGCACATAAAACACGAGCTTGCCGACATCCCTGTCCTTGCCCTCGCTAATCATCACTTCTGGCATGTCCGGTCTCCGGTGATTGGCGCTGGTTCCCAAGCTCTAGCTTGGGAACGCGGTCTTGGAAGCTCTGCTTCCCATGTCAAGGCAAGCTAGCGCTTGCAGGGCATGGTTCCCAAGCCGACGCTTGGGAACCAGCGGGACGCTGTCGATAAGGCTTAACGGATCAGATCGTAGTTGTAGTCCGTGGTCCCCATGCCCCGCGTCTCGTCGTCCAGCCTTTCCAGGACGGCGTTGACGATGGTGGTGAGCATGTACATCGCGCCCTCGTAGCCCAGCGTGGTCATGCGGTGCAAGTGGTGGCGGTCGAAGATCGGGAAGCCGATGCGGATCAGCGGCACCTCGAACTCCTCGCCCTTGTACAAGGTGTCGCGCTGGATGAACTTGCCGTAGCTGTTGCCGATCATGAAGTCCGGCTTGTTGGTGAACACCAGCGAGCGCATGTGCCACAGATCCCGGCCAATGTGGACCTCGCAGTCCTTGCCGTAAGGCGAAGCCTTCAACACCTCTTCCACCGCCTTCTTCCAACGCTTGTTGGCGTGGTTGCAGAGGATGTGGGTAGGCTCCGCGCCCACCTCCAGCAGGAACTTGGTCAGGCCCAGCACAAAGTCGGCGTCGCCCCAGAGGGCAAACTTCTTGCCATGCAGCCAAGCATGGGAGTCGGTGATCGCATCCACCAGCCGGCCGCGCTCGATCTCCAGGGAAGCCGGGATCGGCTTGCCGGTGATCTCCGAGACTTTCATCAGGAAGGCGTCGGTCCACTCCAAACCCATCGGGATGTTCAGCTTGGGCACGTCATGCTTCCAAGTGCCTTCGACGAACTTCTTGGTCTTCTCCAACTGCCAAGGCTGCAACAGGATGGTGTCGTAGGCGTTCGGCGCGTCTTTCATCTCCTCCTGGGTGGTGCCGCCCGCGTACATGCGGAAGTGGCCGTCGGCGGGGGTGTCCAGCACCTCGGTCGGGTCGGACAGCAGGCTGTGCGCCACGCCCATCTCGTTCAACATGCGGTGGATGACACGGAAGTTGCCCAGGTAGGTCTCAAAGCCCGGAACCAAGTTCAGCTTGCCGTTGGAGCCTACAACCTTGCCTTCCATGTGGTTCAGCGTGAAATAGCGGGCAATGCCCTCGAACATGTTGTCCCAGCCCGTGGTGTGGCTACCGACGAAGCTCGGCGTGTGCGCGAACGGAACCGGATACTCCTGCGGAACGTGGCCTTCCTTCTTCGAGTTGTTGATAAAGGCATTCAAATCGTCGCCGATGACTTCCGCCATACAGGTGGTGGAAACCGCGATCATGTCCGGCTGGTACAGCGCCTTGGCGTTTTCCAGCCCGTCGAACATGTTCTTTTGACCGCCGAACACCGCCGCGTCCTCGGTCATGGAATCCGACACACACGCAATCGGTTCTTTGAAATGGCGGTTGAAATAGGAGCGGAAGTAAGCGACGCAGCCTTGCGATCCATGCACATAGGGCAGGGTCTTCTCGAAGCCCAGCGCGCACAGCACAGCGCCTAGGGGTTGGCAGGCTTTCGCCGGGTTGACGGTGAGGGCTTCGCGCTGGAAGTTCAGATCTTGGTATTCCTTCGTGGTCGTCCACTGGAACACTTCGTCGATCTTCTCCTGTGGGTGCATTTCCTCAAAGTTGGCCCGCTTGGCATGAAGGTTATCCTTGTACTCCTGGTCACGGAACAAGGGATAGCTGGGTTTGATGTTCTCTACTGCTTGGCTCATGGTGTCCTCCTAGCCCGCCACCAATCTGTGGACAAGGCTATGGTTAGATTTCTCGTTCCCACGCGCTGCGTGGGAACGCCGTTCGGGCGCGCTGCGCCCCGCAAAAACTGCCGCCGGGCCGATTCGTGGCGCGGTGCGCCACCACTGCATTCCCACGCGGCTCGTGGGAACGAGTGGCGGATGGCTTAACCGCCCGCCGCCGCCCGCACCGGCTCAGACGCAGCCGCCGCCTTCTTCCAAGGCGCCTGGATCTGCTTCCAGCAGGGGTTGTTCAGCGTCATGTCCATGTCACGGGCGAAGATGGCGAAGCCGTCGTAGCCGTGGTACGGGCCGGAATAATCCCAAGAGTGCATCTGGCGGAAGGGAACACCCATCTTCTGGAAGATGTACTTTTCCTTGATGCCGGAGCCGATCAAGTCGGGCTTGATCTTCTTGACGAACTCCTCGAACTCGTAGCCGGTCACGTCATCGTAGAGCAGCGTCGCGTTGCCCATTTCCTTGATGGTGCGGTCGTAGTCGTCGTTGTGGCCAAACTCGTAGCCGGTGCCGACCACTTCCATGCCCAGATCCTCGTAAGCGCCGATGACATGGCGCGGACGCAGGCCACCGATGAACAGCATGACCTTCTTGCCTTCCAGGCGCGGCTTGTACTTGGCGATGACCGCCTCGTATTCGGCCTTGTAGCGGGCGATGACGCGCTCGGCGCCTTCCTTGATCGTGTCGTCGAAATGCGCGGCGATCTTGCGCAGGGACTCTTCGATCTTGGTCGGCCCGAAGAAGTTGTACTCCATCCACGGAATCGAATACTTCTCTTCCATGTGGCGGGCGATGTAGTTCATCGAGCGGTAGCAGTGGATCAGGTTCAGCTTGACCTTCGGGGTCAGCTCGATCTCCGACAAGGTGCCGTCGCCGGACCACTGCGCCACGACGCGCAGGCCCATCTCTTCCAGCAAGGTGCGGGAAGCCCAGGCGTCGCCGCCGATGTTGTAGTCGCCGATCACCGCCACGTCATACGGCGTGGTCTCGAAGCTGTTGTCGCCGTCGCGCTTGTCCAAGACCCAGTCGCGGATGGCGTCGTTGGCCAGATGGTGGCCTAGGGACTGCGACACGCCGCGGAAGCCTTCGCAACGCACCGGCACGACCGGCTTGTCGATTTCCTTGGTGGCCTTCTTGGACACCGCCTCGATGTCGTCGCCGATCAGGCCGATGGGGCATTCGGACTGCACGGAGATGCCCTTGTGCAGCGGGAACAAACCCTCGACTTCGGTGATGAGCTTCGCCAGCTTCTTGTCGCCGCCGAACACGATGTCCTTCTCGGTGAAATCCGAGGTGAAGTTCATCGTCACGAAGGTGTTCACGCCAGTGGTGCCGATGTAGTAGTTGCGGCGGCCGGCGCGGGAATACTGGCCGCAGCCGACGGGGCCGTGGGAGATGTGGATCATGTCCTTGATCGGACCCCACACCACGCCCTTGGAGCCGGCGTAGGCGCAGCCGCGGATGGTCATCACGCCCGGCAGCGACTTGCGGTTGGAGGTGATGCACTTGCTCGATTTTTCAACCGACTGGTCGTTGACCGCCAAATGCTTGGCGCGGTCTTTCTTGGCTTTGTCGGGATAAACCTCCAGCACCTCTTTGATGAGGGCCTCGGTTTCCTCGCGGGTCATGGCTGTCATGGGACGCCTCCTAGAATCAGTGGTTAACGTGTAGGTTGGGTTGCGGATCTATCGCAACCCAACGGAACCGGCAGAAATGTTGGGTTGCCAAAAAGACGGCAACCCAACCTACGCCTAATTAGGCGGCGATGGCTTCTTCCGAAGCGGTCTTGCCGACGATGGACTCGTCCACCTCTTCCATCACGCCGAACTCCATCAACAGGTCTTCCAGCTCGTCCATGGTGATGGGCGTGGGGATGACCAGGTTTTTGTTGTTGACGATCTTGGTGGCCAAGGAGCGGTACTCGTCGGCCTGCTTGGCGGACGGCTCGTACTCGATGACGGTCATGCGGCGGATTTCGGCGCGCTGCACGACGTTGTCACGCGGCACGAAGTGGATCATCTGGGTGCCGAGCTTGCGGGCCAGCTCCTCGATCAGCTCGTCCTCGCGGGCGGTCTGGCGGGAGTTGCAGATCAGGCCGGCCAGGCGGACGCCGCCGGAGTTGGCGTACTTCACGATGCCCTTGGCGATGTTGTTCGCCGCGTACATCGCCATCATCTCGCCGGAGCAGACGATGTAGATTTCCTGCGCCTTGTTCTCGCGGATGGGCATGGCGAAACCGCCGCAGACCACGTCGCCCAACACGTCGTAGAACACGAAGTCGAGGTCTTCGTCATACGCGCCTTCCTCTTCCAGGAAGTTGATGGCGGTGATGACGCCCCGGCCCGCGCAACCGACGCCCGGCTCCGGCCCGCCGGATTCGACGCACTTGATGTCTTTGTAGCCGACCTTCAACACGTCTTCTAGCTCCAGATCCTCCACAGAACCGGCGTCTGCGGCCATCTGCATGATGGAGTTCTGCGCCTTCGCGTGCAGGATCAGGCGGGTGGAGTCGGCCTTCGGATCACAGCCGACGATCATTACTTTCTGGCCTTGCTCGGCCAGGGCCGCGACCAGGTTCTGGGTGGTGGTGGACTTGCCGATGCCACCTTTGCCGTAGATGGCGCATTGACGCAGTTTTTTAGCCATGGGTATGTTCTCCTTCGCTGGGTTGGTGTGCTTGACGCAACTTGACTATTGCAACCGCTGTGCCAAGGAAAATTTTTGAGTTAAGTTATTGTTTTTAATTTATAAAAATTTTCAAGCCCGGCCTTCTGGACATGTAACAAGTCAGACAAACACTTGCCCGCAAGGTGGTTATTCGACAAAACCGGCCTGCGTTTGTCGCTTGGATGGCCCAGATCCGGATGGCGCGCCTGGGCCGCATTGACTTGGAACTTGACGCGCTGCCTTTGGGTGCCGGACGGGGATGGCCCTGCCCAATGGCAATCCGCATGGCGGTTGCCGAGGATGGAGAGAAGCGGCGCCATCCGCCACGCGCTCAATTGGCTGTAACCCAAGGAACGGTTGGCTTACAATTGGAATCGGCGGCGCTGAGACAGGCAAGCCAGCCAGTGGGGCGGGACGCCAGGTTAGCAAACATGAGTTTTTCTTTTAGCGTTGGGGGTTATTATGAAAGAATTTAAGCTTGACGACTTCTTGCAATTTTTGGCGCAGTATGACTTTGAACTCAAACTAGGCTTTTACATTGTGAGTGCTATTTTTTTGATTTTGGTTGCGGTTTATTTTGTGCGGAAGAAAATGGTGCCTCCCGCCGCAGCGCCCAGGATTCCCGCCGCTTCGGCAAAAGCGCCAGCGGCCCCAAAGCCTGCCCAGAAGGTTTCGCAAGAGCCGCCAGCCAGCCGCCGCCCTAGCGTTGCGGAGGCGGCACCCGCCGTTCGCCAGGATATTCCGCAAGAGCCAGAGTTCTGGGAAGATTTCGTGGTGGACGATGAAGCCACCAAAGTGTTGCCAACGGCGGCCGCGACGCCTAGCCGGGATATTCCGCAAGAATCAGCGTCCCGGCAAGATTTCACCGTGCCGAATAAGATTGCAACAACACAGCCGAAAACCTCCGCAACGGCGGCGGCGCTCCCGCATATTCCGCAAGAGTCGGTGCTAAGGCGGCATTATTTGACCCATATCAGGTATATGATCGAGGCGACGACGTTTCCCCGGCCCACCGAAAGCGTCTTGCGCCGCCATTATGAGCAGTTGGTTGGCAGTATTATGGATGCCTGCGTGAGTGATAGGGCAGAACTGGAAAAACTGTTGCGCCGCTATGACGAGCATAGGAAAAGCGCGATAAGCTAACCGGGAGGGACGGGCGGCGTCCCTGCGCCGCCCGCCAGTGCCATCCTCAAGCCTGGCAACCAGGTTTATCCGTAATTATCGAGGCGGGGGGTTTTATGGCTGCGTTGTTCTCATTGGCCGGTTTGGCTGCCGGTCTGTTTTTGCTGTTATGCCCGATCATCGCGCTGTTGCTGGTCTTCGACGCCCGCACCCGCATCAAGGCGCTGGAACACACGACGGAAGCCTTGCAACGCGAATTGGCCCGCTTGGTCCGCGAACGGGCGACAGCCAAGGCGGCACCGGCCCCGGCGATTGAACCTACGGCGGAAACATCCGCCACGCCCCCCCCTCCCCCGCCGCAAGCCCCCGAACCCGCCTTCCAGCCTCCTTCTGCCGAACCCCAACCCGTCACCATTGATTGGCGGAAACCGCTGGAGGAGGAGCTCGGCCCCGCCAACGCGCCCCAGGAACCGCCCCCGGTTACCGCCCGCCCAGCCGACGCCGACGAGGAAAAAAAGTCCGCGTTCCAGCCAACCCCCGATCCTTGGCAGGAAATGACCAACGCCTGGAAGACCCATGCCTCAACCAAGGCGGAGCCCCCGGCTTGGCTAATCAAGGCCAAGGCGTGGCTGTTCGGCGGCAATCTAGTCGCCAAGCTGGGTTTGGCGATTCTGTTTATCGGCGTGAGCTTCTTGTTGAAATACGCCGCCGAACGGGTGACCGTGCCGATTGAGCTTCGCCTGGCCGGCATCGTATTGGCGGACATCGCCCTGTTGCTGTGGGCTTGGCGCATCCGCGCACACCGGCCCGCCATCAGCCTGCCGACGCAGGGCGCGGCGCTGGCGATCTTGATGCTGGCGACCTTCGGGGCGTTCAAGATTTATGGCTTGATTCCCGGCGGCGCGGCGTTTGTGCTGCTGTTCTTGCTGACGGCCTTCACCTGTGTGCTGGCGGTGTTGCAAGACGCCTTGTGGCTGGCGATTTTCGGCATTGTCGGCGGCTTCGCCGTGCCTATCCTCACCAGCACCGGCGGTGGCAGCCATGTCGCGTTGTTTTCCTATTACGCGCTGCTGAACACCGGCATCTTGGCGCTGGCCTGGCTGCGCTCCTGGCGCTTGCTGAACCTGCTCGGCTTTGTCTTCACCTTTCTCATCGCCACGGCCTGGGGCGTGTTGCGCTACGGCCCCGAGCATTATCTGTCCGCGCAATTGTTCCTGCTGCTGTTCTTCGGGTTTTATGTGCTGATCGCGGTGCTGTACGCCTCGCGGCAAGCGCCCGAGCTTAAATCCTATGTGGACGGCACTTTGGTGTTCGGCGTGCCGTTGGTCGGCTTTGGCCTGCAATATGGCTTGGTCAAACACATCCCGTTTGGCATGGCTTATTCCGCCTTGGCGCTGGGCCTGTTTTACATCGGCCTGGCCGCGCTGCTGTGGCAAAAGCGCGGCACCACGCTGAAGCTGCTGACCGAATCCTTCCTGGCTTTGGGCGTGGTGTTCGGCTCGCTGGCGATTCCGTTCGCGCTGGACGGGCGCTGGACTTCGGCGGCCTGGGCCTTGGAAGGGGCCGGCATCGTTTGGGTGGGCCTGCGGCAACAGCAACCCCTGGCCTGGATGTTCGGCTTGCTGGTGCAGTTTGGGGCGTGGGTGTCGTTCATCGGAGCCGTCACCGGCCTGGACGTGGCCGCGGCGGCGCAGGCCAATCTTTGGCTGGGCTTTCTGTTGCTGGCGGCGACGGCCTTCTTGATGGCGGTAAATTTCCGCCGCCAGACCGACGAGCCGGGCCATGGCTTTAACTTTGCCCCGTTCGCCACCGTGTTTTTGAGTCTGGCGGCGCTGTGGATGCTGGCCGGGGCGTGGACCGAAATCGGCTTGCGCGCCAGCGGTTCGCTGCTGGCCACGCTGCTGGCGATGAGCGGCCTGTTCGTGGCGGTGTTGCTGGCCGTGGTCGCTTGGCGCTTGCGCTGGCCGGTGGCGCGTAGCTTCGCGCTGTGGGTGCAGGCACTGGCCGGGCTGGTGTTCCTGGCCGTGGCCGTCATTGGCTTGGATTGGCCGGCCCGCGCCGCGCCGGCCAGCCTGTTCGACGGGCCGTTCCTAGGCGCTTTGTTAATCAGCCTGGGGGCGTTTTTCAGCGGTTGGTTTTTCCAGCGGCTTGCCCAGCCGGAATTCACCAGCCTGTCCAACCGGCTGTTGCTATGGGCGGGGTTTTGGTGGTTCGGCTTTGTGCTGGACGCGCTGGCCGGCTGGGCGGCAGGCCAATACTGGCAGCTCATGGAGTTGGACGCCTACCGGGCGGGCGGGCTGTTTTGGTGTTTCTACGGGCTAGGGCTGGCCGCTTCCGCGCTGGGCTTCGGCAAGCTGGCCCAGCGCCTGGACTGGCCGCAACTGCGCGGGTCGGGCCTGCCGGTTTGGCTGGGGCTGGGCGTGTCCAGTTTGGTGATGCTTGCGGACATGTATTTCGACGACGAGATTCCGTTCCGCGAAGCTTGGTGGGCGTGGCTGGCGCTGTGGGG
>CAZOTR010000111.1:0-14612 GCA_964582755.1 uncultured Methylococcaceae bacterium
ACGGCTTCGTGATCTTCGGCTGGCTGGCGCTGGCCATCATGGGCGTGCTGCTGCAAGTCTTTGAGAGCTTCTCCCGTCTGCTGAAAAAGGATCTCTGCCCGGATCTTTGACCGTCGGCGGGCCGTCAGGCGTCAAATCCAAGGGTGGAGCCGGTGGCTTCACCCTTTTTGATTCTCCGCGCCACGGAAACGCTGCCCCGATTGCGCACCAAGTGTGAGCCTCCACAAAGGCCACTGCCCTAATACAGCCCGCGCTGCCGCCAATCCTGCGCGCACCCCGGATTTTATAAGCCTCAAGTATTAACTTATGCGTATTTAACCAGTATCATGCTGGCATCCATTACTAGGCACTCCCAATAATGACAAAGCCACCCTTTACCTTCACCGTCGGCTCGCCAATTCCCCATGGCGTGTACTTTCAACAAGACGGAATCAATTTCACGTTGTTCAGCCGCCATGCCACGAAAGTGTCATTGCTGCTGTTTAAAAATCCAGGCGATTCAAAGCCTTGCCAGATCATTGATCTAGATCCCCAACACCATCGCACCGGTGACATTTGGCATGTCTGTGTGCGCGGCGCAAAGCGCGGCCAAGCCTATGCCTATTGGGTGGACGGCCCGCGCACGCACGAACAAGGGCACCGTTTCTGCCCCAACGCCATGCTGCTGGACCCTTACGCCACCGCCCTCGCCAGCCCGCAACCGTGGAATTTTTGCCATTGTTGCTCGCCGGAAGATACCCATCCCGCCCATGGCTTGCAGGACATGGCCAAGGCCCTGGCTATCCACAATGGCTTCGATTGGGGGGATGACCGTCCGTTGAAGCGGCATTGGCCGGAACTGGTCATCTATGAAACCCATGTGCGCGGCCTGACCATCCATCCTTCTTCCGGCGCGTCTTCCCCCGGAACGTTTCTGGGGCTGATCGAGAAAATCCCCTATCTTCAAGAACTCGGCGTCAATGCCATCGAACTGATGCCCTTGCAGGAGTTCAACCCCCACGAATTGACCCGGACCAATCCGTTCACCGGGGAGCGGCTGGTGAATTACTGGGGGTACAGCACCGTCGGGTTTTTCGCGCCCCACGAAGGCTTCGGCACCCGCCGCTATCCTGGCTGCCAGGTGGACGAGTTCAAGACCATGGTCAAAGCCTTGCACAAGGCGGGCATCGAAGTGTTGCTGGATGTGGTGTTCAACCACTCGGCGGAAGGCGACGAAACCGGCCCGACCCTCAGCTTCCGTGGCTTGGACAACAGCATTTACTACCTGCTGGAAGAGGACAAGCGGCGCTACAAGAACTACTCCGGCTGCGGCAACACGCTGAATTGCAACCATCCGGTGGTGCGCAGCTTCATCCTCGATTGCCTGCGTTACTGGGTGACGGAAATGCATGTGGACGGCTTCCGCTTCGATCTTGCCTCGATCTTGGGCCGTGACCGCAGCGGCCATCTCATTGCCAATCCGCCCTTGTTGGAATCCATTGCCGAAGACCCGATCCTGCACGATGTGAAGATCATCGCCGAGGCTTGGGATGCCGGCGGGGCTTACCAAGTCGGGCTTTTTCCGGGGGAACGCTGGTCAGAGTGGAACGGGCAATACCGCGACGATGTGCGCCGCTTCTGGCGCGGCGACCACGCGATGGCCGGTGCCTTGGCCAGCCGGCTGTGCGGCAGCGCCGATTTGTACGACCACAGCGGCAAGGCGCCTATCAACAGCATCAATTTCGTCACCTGCCATGACGGCTTCACCTTGAACGATTTGGTCAGCTACCAGCACAAGCACAATCTGGCCAATGGCGAGGAAAACCGCGACGGCACGGACGGCAATTTCAGCGCCAACTATGGCGTCGAAGGCCCGACCGAGGATGGCGGCATCAAGCACATCCGGCTCAAGCAACGCAAGAACATGCTGGCGACGCTGTTTCTTTCCCGTGGTGTCCCCATGCTACTGGGCGGGGATGAATTTGGTCGCACCCAACAAGGCAACAACAACGCCTATTGCCAGGACAGCGAGATTTCCTGGTTCGATTGGCGCTTGCTGGAGCAAAACCGCGAACTGTTCCAATTCGTCCAAGGGCTCATCGCCTTCCGCAAGCGCAACCGCGTGTTGTCGCTGGAGCAATTTTACCGCCCGGAGGAAATCGTCTGGTTCAGCCCCGAAGGCCGGCCGCCCGATTGGCAGCGCGAATCTTGCCTGGGTTGCCATATCTTGCGGGGCCGGGATGGGGAGCCGGGGCTTTGCCTGTTGTTCAACCCGCTGACGCATGCCGTGGACTTCCCTTTGCCGCGCTTGCCGGACGGCGAGATCTGGTGCAAAGCCATAGACACCCATGCCCCCGCCGGGGAAGACATCCGCCCGGCGGGCGAGGAAGTCGTCCTGCACGGCTATTTCTCCGTGCAAGTCAGGGAACGTTCCTTGGCCGTCCTCATGGTGGGAAGGCGTTAAAATCCCGGCGCAGGCCGGGGCAGGCGCAGCCGTGGGGGTGTTTTTTTAACCACGACAGAAGTCTGAAACCAGAGCGGAAGTCCACCATGAGCAACTCCATCCCGAACCGCGCCCTGCCCGCCGTGCTTGCCGCCCAATTCCTCTCCGCGCTGGCCGACAATGCCTTGCTGTTTGTCGCCATCGCCTTGGTGCGGGCGCAACACCGCCCGGAGGAATGGGTGCCGTTGTTGCAGGAGTTCTTCGTGCTGGCCTTCGTGGTCCTCGCCCCGTTTGCCGGGCCGTTCGCCGACGCGCTGCCCAAAGGCCGGGTGATGCTGCTGGCCAACGGGCTGAAATTCATCGGCGCGGGGGCGATGCTGGCGGGGCTGCATCCCTTGCTGGCCTATGGCATGGTGGGGATGGGCGCGGCGGCTTATTCGCCGGCCAAATACGGCATCCTCTCCGAACTGGTGGGGCCGGACAGGCTGGTGCAGGCCAACAGCCTGATGGAAGGCTCCACCATCGTCGCCATCCTGCTCGGCGTAGGTTCCGGCGGCTGGCTGGCGGACCGCTCCATTCCCGTCGCGCTGTGGAGCGTGGCCGGCTGTTATTTCACCGCCATGCTGGCGAACCTGCTGATTCCAACACTCCCGGCGGCCCATCCTGGGGAACGTTTTCAGCCTTGGGTGATGGTCGTGGACTTTTTCCACACCGTCTGGACCTTGGCGAAAGACCGCGACGTGCGCTTCTCGCTCTCCTGCACTAGCCTGTTCTGGGGCACCGGGGCGACTTTGCGGCTGTTGCTGGTGGCCTGGGTTCCGCTGGCTTTGCAGATCACCGACACTGCGACCGCCGCCAACCTCAACGGCGCGGTGGCGGTCGGCATCGCCGTCGGCGCGGGGCTGGCCTCGGCCTGGATCAAGCTGGAGACGGTAAACCGGGCGCTGCTTCCGGGGCTGTTGCTGGGGCCGCTGATTATGCTTTTGGTGAACCTGCGCGGGCTGGCCGAGGCTGCGGCGATGCTGGCGGCGGTTGGCTTGTGCGGGGGCATGTTCGTTGTGCCGTTGAACGCCTTGCTGCAAGAGCGCGGGCATGAAACGGTGGGCGCGGGCCATGCCGTGGCGATCCAAAACCTGTTCGAGAACCTCGCCATGCTCGGCATGATCGGGTTGTATGCCGGGTCCATCAAATTGGGCATGGACGCGGCCCAAGTCGGGCTGGGTTTTGGCGCCTTGGTGCTGGCCGGCTTGGCGGCGATTGCCGCGGCCAGGGTGTTGAAGAAAGCTTGATTTCCGCAAGCTTGCGAACCTTGCTTGGCTCTGTTAGCGTCTTACCGCTACACAATAAGCAGCGACATTCTTTCCACCATTTGCGAGGGAAAAACCATGAGCGAAGCAAGCACCCATCCCCATGACGACGATGACGACATTGACGGTTGCTGTACTTTCTCCCTGGAAGACTGCGAAGAAACCTTGGACGAAGATCTGCCTGCGGCGGAAGGCGGGGTAGAATCATGAGCTTCTCATTAACCTGGTTGCCCGGCGTTTTGAAAAGCGCCGGTTTGAAAGTCGCCGAGGTTCCCGGCTGGCAGACCCGGGGCCATGGCGATGTGGGGCCGATAGTCGGCGTGATCTGCCACCATACCGCCGGGACTAAGAATGGCAACATGCCCAGCCTGAAGACCGTCACCGACGGGCGTCCCGGACTCAGCGGCCCCTTGGCCCAACTGGGGCTGGGCCGGGACGGCACTTATTATGTGATTGCCGCAGGCAAGTGCTATCACGCCGGGAAGGGCAGTTGGCAAGGGCAAACCCAAGGCAACACCCGCTTCATCGGCATCGAGGCGGAGAACACCGGGCTGGCCAACGACACGCCTTGGCCTGCGGTGCAACTCGACGCCTACCAGCGGGGCGTCGCGGCCATTCTGGCGCATATCGGGAAAGGCGCTGAATTTTGCGCCGGCCACAAAGAATTCGCCTTGCCCAAAGGCCGCAAGACCGACCCCGACTTTGACATGGACGCCTTCCGCGCCGCCGTCGCCGCGCATCTCAAAGGCACGGCGCCGCCACCCTCGATGATTCCCGCCGTCGCGCCGCCGTCCACTCGCGGCGTCCCCGCCGGCATGCCCACCCTGCGCCGCAAGGCCAGCGGCGATTTGGTCAAGCAAGTGCAAACCAAGGTCGGCGTCCCCGCCGACGGCGACTTTGGCGCCAAAACCGAGGCGGCGGTGCGCGCCTTCCAGCGCGAGCATGGCTTGACGCCCGACGGCATTGTCGGACCCGCGACTTGGGTGGCGTTGGCAACCTAGCCGTTCCATGCTTGACCTGCAACTGCCGGGTTCGCGCCGTGGGCAATGCCAGTTTTTGGGATGTGGGTTTAATTGATTTATTGATATTCTCCGTAGGAGCGGCCCATGGCCGCGAAAGGCTTCGGGCAATGGGTGGGGCCAGAGATCGCGGGCATGGCCCGCTCCTACAATTTAATCAATTGAACCCACCTCCAGTTTTTGCGAGACAACCAGACAACGAGGAAACAACAATGGCTATGCAAGTTGGAAAAAACGGAAAACAACTCTTCAAATTATGGGAGGGCCTGGAAACCCACGAATATCTCGATTCGGGCGGCGCGCCGACCATCGGCATTGGTCATTTATTGACGCGCTCCGAGCGTTCGTCCGGCAAGATTGTGATTGACGGAGTGGCTGTGCGTTACCGCGACGGCTTGACGGAAGGCCAATGCTGGGCCTTGCTAGACCAAGACTTGGATGGCGTGGAGCAGTGCGTGAATGACGCGGTCAAAGTCGCGCTCACCCAAAACCAGTTCGACGCCTTGGTGTCGTTCACCTTCAACGTGGGCAACGGGGCTTTTCAGGGCAGCACCTTGCTAAAGCTGCTTAACAAAGGGCAGTACGGCGATGTGCCGGCCCAGCTTCGCCGCTGGAACAAGGACAACGGGCATGTGGTTAGAGGATTGGTGAATCGGCGCCAAAAGGAAATCGATCTGTGGAACATGCCTTAAATAAAATCGGTGGCTGCCATTAAGTTTTAAAAGAAGCGATAACATCCCTGCCGGGGATGTTATCGCTTGACTTAATGGCATTGAAGCAAGGCTTGCCCAGGGCCATGCCCATTATCCCAACTTCCCCCGCAATCCCTCAAACTTAAGATAGATCACCGGGGTAATATATAAGGTCAGCAACTGCGACACCAGCAAGCCCCCGACCACCGCCAAGCCCAAAGGCCGTCGACTCTCTGCCCCAGCCCCATAGCCGATGGCGATGGGCAGCGCACCCATGATGGCGGCGAGGGTGGTCATCATGATCGGCCTGAAGCGGATCAGGCAGGCATCATAGATGGCCTGCGCGGTTGGAATCCCCTGTTTCTGTGCCTCCAAGGCGAAGTCGATCATCATGATGGCATTTTTCTTGACGATGCCAATCAGCATGATGATGCCGACGAAGCCGTACAGATCCAGCGGGTAATGGCAAATCCACAAAGCCAATAATGCGCCCAGCGCCGCCGTCGGGATGCCGGAGAGTATCGTGACCGGATGGATGAAGCTTTCATAGAGTATGCCCAGCACCAGGTAAATCACGAAGACCGCCAAGCCCAGTAACACCCCTAAGCCGCTCAACGAGGATTGGAAGGCTTGCGCCGAGCCTTGGAAACTTCCGCTCACAGTGTCCGGCATGCCCGTTTCCGCCACCGCTTTTTTGATGAGTTCGATGGCCTGGCTGAGGGCGAATTCGGGGGGCAGGCTGAACGACAGCGTCACCGCCGGCAATTGGCCAAGATGGGCGATGGACAACGGCGCGAGACCCGAACCCATCTTCGCCACCGCGCCCAAGGGTATCAGGTTCCCGCCCGAGGCGCGGATATACAGCATAGACAAGGCTTGCGGGTCGAGTTGGTATTGCGGGTCCAGTTCCAGGACCACCCAATACTCGTTGGTCGCCGTGTAAATGGTGGAAACCTGCCGCGCGCCGTAAGCGCTGTACAAGGCGTCCTCGATTTGCTGCGCGCTGATCCCCAAAGCCGATGCCTTGCCCCGGTCGATGTCCACTTTCACCTGCGGATTGTTCAACTGCAAATCGGTGCTGACATCCAAAAAGCCCGGCAGATGGCGCAGTTTTTCCTCCATGATCGGCGCCCAATGGAACAGCTCCGCCGTGTCGGCGTCTTGCAGGGTGTATTGGTATTGGCTGCGGGTGATTTGCCCGCCGATGCGGATCACCGGGGGATTTTGCAGGAAGGCTTTGATGCCGGGGATGCCCGCCAGCTTGGGCCGCAATTCCTGGATGGTGGCTTCGGCGGACAGCCGCTGCTCCCGAGGCTTGAGGCGCATGATGACGCGGCCCATGTTCATCGAGCCGGCGTCCACCGACCCCACCACGGCGTTGACCGCTTCGATGTTGGGATCGTCTTTGATGATTGCCGCTATCGCCAGATGTTTCTCCTTCATCGCCTCGAAGGAAATGTCCGAGGCCGCTTCGGTGAAGGCCCGCAGCAGGCCGGTGTCGTCGGCGGGCAGGAAGCCTTTGGGCGAGCGCTGGTACAGCCAGGCCGTGGCGAGGACGACGAGCAAAAACAGAACCAGCGTGGCGGACTGGTGCCGCAGCACGGCTTCCAGGCTGCGCCGGTACAGGCTGAGCCAGCCGTCGAACACCCATTCGCTGGCGCGGAAAAACCGCCCCGGCTGGCGCTCGGCGTGGGGTTTCAGCAGGCGGGCGCAGAGCATTGGCGTCAGCGTCAGCGAGACGAAGCCGGAAATCAACACCGACACCATGATGGTCGCGGCGAATTCGTTCAGCAGCCGCCCCAGGATGCCGCCCATGAACAGCACGGGGATGAACACGGCAATGAGCGAGAGGGTCATCGAGACGATGGTGAAGCCAATTTCCTTGGAGCCTTTCAGCGTGGCTTCCAGCGGGCCTTCGCCGGCCTCGATGTGGCGGGAAATGTTTTCCAGCATGACGATGGCATCGTCCACCACGAAGCCGATGCTCAAGGTCAGCGCCATCAGCGACAAATTGTCGATGCTGAAACCCAGCAAGCGCATGGCGGCGAAACTGCCGACCAAGGACAAGGGCAGGGCGAGGCTGGGGATGATTGTGGCGGGCAGGTTGCGCAGGAACAGGAAAATCACCATCACCACCAGCCCCAGCGTCAAGGCCATGGTGAATTGCACGTCGCGCACCGACTCGCGGATGGTCTGCGAGCGGTCGTAGAACACATTCAAATCCAGGCCCACCGGCATCTGCTCGCGGAATGTCGGCAACAGCGCCTTGACGCCGTCCACGACCTCGATGGCATTGGTGCCGGGCTGGCGGAAGATGGCGAGATAAATGGCCGGCCTGAGCGTGGGGGAACCCGCACTGGTGAAGGCGGCCATCTTGTCGTTCTGCACGGAGTCGATGACCTTGCCCAGTTCCTCCAAATGCACCGGCGAGCCGTTGCGGTAGGCGACGATCACCTGCCGGAAATCGGCGGCGTTGGCGAGTTGCCCCGAGGCTTGCACGGAAAACACCCGGTCCTTGCCGTACAAGGTTCCGGTGGGCAGGTTGACATTGTGCTTGGCCAGCGCGTCGCGCACCTCGTCGATGCCGATGCCACGGGAAGCCAAGGCCATCGGGTCGAGCCGCACCCGCACGGCGTATTTCTGCTGGCCGTACACCTGCACCTGGGCGACGCCCGGACTCATGGAAATGCGCTGGGTCAGCAGGGTTTCGGCGTATTCGTCCACCGCCGACAGCGGCAAATAGGCCGAACTCAGGGTCAGGATGATGACCGGCGAGTCGGCGGGATTGATCTTGCGCAGCGAAGGCGGGGCGGGCATTTCCGGGGGCAGTTGGCGCTGCGCCAGGGAAACCGCCGTCTGCACATCCTGGGCCGCGCCGTCGATGTCGCGGTCCAGCGCGAATTGCAGGGTGATTTGGGTGCTGCCCAGCGCGCTGGTCGAACTCATCGAATCAATCGACGCGATGGTGGACAACTGCTTTTCCAACGGCGTCGCCACGGCGGAGGCCATGGTTTCCGGGCTGGCCCCCGGCAGGCTGGCGGAGACTTGGATGGTGGGAAAATCCACATTGGGCAGTTCCGCCACCGGCAACAAGCGGTAGGCGAACGCGCCAAAGCTCAAGATGGCGAGCATGACCAGGCTGGTCATCACCGGCCGGTTGACGAACAACGCGGAAATGTTCATGGGGAAGAAATGGCTGCGGGCTTGATCTCGACCAAGGCTCCGTCAACCAGCCGCGACTGCCCGTCCAGCACCACTTGCTCGCCTTCCTCCAAGCCCTGCGCCACGACGGCCTCGCCGCCCTGTGTCCGCTCCACCACGATGTCGCGTTTTTCCACGGTCATGTCCGGCTTGACCACGAAGACATAGGTTCCCTTCGGGCCGCTCTGCGCCGCCTTGGCCGGGACGGCCTTGGCCCCGGCCTGTTCCTGGAGGTCTAGGGACACGCGGACGAACTGGCCGGCCCACAGGCGCTGGTCTTTGTTGTCGAACGTCGCCTTCAGCTTGATTGTGCCCGTCGTGGCGTCCACGGCGTTGTCGATGAAACTCAACTTGCCGGCCGGCGCGGGCTCCGCAGCCCCTTCAACCCTTGCGTACACTTTGACTTCCCCCGCCTTGGCGAACTCGCGCAGCGCGGTTAGCTGTTGTTCGGGGATGGCGAAGCTGACCCGGACGGGTTCGATTTGGTTGATGACGACCAGGATGTCGTCGGCCTTGACTTGGTTGCCTGGGTGGACCATTACCCGGCCCGTGCGTCCGGCGAGGGGGGAATGGATGGCCGCGTAATCCACTTGCAGTTGCGCGGACTCGATGGCGGCTTGGTCCGCTTCGAGGTTGGCGGCATACACTTCGGCATTGGTGCGGGCAGTGAGCAGCATCTCGCCCGACACGAAATTCTTGCCCTGCAAGCCTTCATAGCGCTGCAAGCTGGCTTTGGCGTTTTCCCATTGCGCCCGGTCGCGGGCAAGGTTGGCCTTGGCTTGGCGCAATTGGGCTAGGTATGGGCGCGGGTCGATCTCGAACAGCAACTGGCCTTGTGCCACCGCGTCGCCCTCGCGGAAGGCGACGCGGAGCAACTGGCCTTCGACCCGCGATTTCACCGCCACCGTGGTGTAGGGTTCGACATTGCCGATGGCTTCGAGGCGCAGCGGCACGGATTTCCGGGCGACTTTCCCGGCCACCACGGGGATTTTTTCGGCCGTCTTGCCGCCGGTTTTTTTCGCGGGGGTTTGGGGGGAGTCTTGGGAGCAGCCCGGCAAGGGCGCGGATGCGATGGCAATGAGCAGGAGAGGGAGGGCTGCGCGTGCCACACCGCGCCTAGGGTGCGTGCTGGCGTGTATCGTTGTCTTCATGCGTCGGTACGGGAGGGGGATGCCGGCGATCAAGCGCGCCGGACTCTTGTTCCGGGCGGTGGGTGAACGGCCAGCATTTTAGAGCGTTTTCATATCGGGTGTAGCGGCGAATTCATTCGCCCTTACCTTGTAAAAAAGGCGAAACGAAAATGCCCTAGCCGCCGCGCCCGTCGGCTACGAAGCAGGCGGAGGATGGCTAACCCTATAAGGGCAGGGCTGCTGATAGGGGGCCGCTGTCTGGTCCCAATCGCAAGAAAACGCTGTGGACAGGCCGAGGGTTACTTTTTGGCGGAAAACCATTGCCCGATCCACAGGCCGGCCAGCATGGCCGCGACGAAAACCAGCACCGAGACATTGCCGGTGACCAGCGACGCCAGCGCAGGTCCGGGGCAATAACCCGACAAGCCCCAGCCTATGCCGAACAGCCCCGCCCCGGCCAGCAGGCGGGCGTCTATCGCGGCGTTCTTCGGCAGGGCGAAGCTTTCCTCAAGGACGGGGGAGGGACGCCGCAACACCCAGGGAAACGAGGCTAGGCTGAGGCTGACCGCCCCGCCCATGACAAACAACAGGCTGGGGTCCCAAGCGCCTGCCACATCGAGAAAGCCGATGATCTTCTCCGGCTGGGTCATCCCGGCGACGCCCAAGCCGACGGCGAACAGCCAGCCGCAGAAAAAAACGCTAAGTTGCTTCATTATTCGCCCCTGCATCCGATTAAGAAAACGCCCTAGGTGTGCTTGCCCAGGTAAACCGTGGCCATCGCCGTGCCCATGAAAGCCAGGGTGGCGGCCAGGGAGCGCAAGGAACGGCGGGACAGCCCGCAAACGCCATGGCCGCTGGTGCAGCCATTGCCCAGGCAAGCGCCGATCCCTACCAGCAAGCCCGCCAAGGCCAGCTTCGCCGGCGAAGACGGCGACGGGCCGAAGGCGGCGGGGTGGACCCACCACAAGGTCGCCCCGCCGGCCAGCAGCCCGGCGACGAAAAGCCAACGCCAGGACACCTCGCCCCGCCGGGCCGACCACAAGCCGCCGACGATATTGCTGATGCCGGCGATGCGCCCGTTTAGCAATAGCAGGAGGCTGGCGGCCAAGCCGATCAAGAGTCCGCCCGCCAAGGGCAGGAGCCAGGATGCAGTGTTCATGTCGTCGTCGTGTCGGCAAAGCCGCAAATGATAGCACCACTCAGCGGTTTTATTCGGGCAAGCGGCCCGCGCTCAGGCCGACGCGCAACGTCTGGCCGGCGCTTGCCCGCTGTTTTCGTAGTAATCGCCTTTCACCAAAGACGCGCGCAACGCCTCGGCGAGCCGCACGTCTTTTTCGTCCTTGATGCCCTCCACTAGCAATTCCGTGTCTAGTTTGTGGATGACCGACAGCAGGGAGGTTCTGCGCCGGTCGTTTTCCCCATCCCGGCGCAGCTTGGCAAAGAAACCGCCGTCTAGGCGGACGAAGTCCGGCGTGATGCGGTAGAGGAACTCGATGCAATAGCGCTCCAAAAAGGCATCGTTGGCTTGCCCGTCGAACTTGATGGCCGTGCTGTAGCCCCGGTTTTGGTAATTCTTCAGCCCTTCCAGCAGCAGGACGAGCTGGCGGTCATAGACCGGCGCGACCGGCACCGTGACCACCACCCGGCGGGCGGTGAGGCCGCAACGGAAGATGACTTCCTCGAAATAAGCGCCATGGTCGCGCTTGAGGCCCAAGATATGGCGCGGATGCACATGCAGGAACAAATAGCCGTTCTCGTGGGCGATGGGCAGGTAGTTCAGCATGTGGAGGGTGCGGCATAGCCGGTCCAGGTTGATGATGCCGCCTGCGTCCGCCGCGTGGAAGACTTTTGCGGCGGTGGACTGGCTGGTTTCGGGCGGGAAGGCTTGGAGCGTGGCGTCGTGTCCAACAATGTCCGCCGGCGTGTCGGCGCGGCGGATGGGGTGGAACTCGGTGGCCAGGCGCAGCCCGCCAAAGCGGCTTTCCACCTGTCCGGCGCGTTCGGTCAGGGGCGGCTCGGACAGCCCCTGCTCCGCGCTGATGCGCTGGTTGAAATACTCGATTAAACTTTGCAATGGCATGTCAGGCTCCTTCATAATTCGCCATGAAATTGTCGTGATTGATCGGGTAGCTGATGCCATTTTCCTCAGTGACTATCCAATCGCCGGGGAATACCTCGCGCTCCCCGTCCGGCGTCAGCGTCACATAGGTCAAGGCATATTCGCCGACTCTATCAAGGGATATGGCATCATGGCAGAAAATAGATCCCCCTGACGTTTTTATGGCGCGGACAACCGCTTGATGGTCGCCTTCCTTGAACCAAGGGCTGGCTTCAACGACAACAGACTTTTTTTTAAATTTTGACGGCATGGCGGCAAGCTTCCTGATAAAGGGTTGTTCATGCCCTTATCCGGGTGGTTTTATCTCACTCAGGATGGGGCCAATGGCGTGGAAAAGAGGGGGCGACATCGCTTTTTCAGGGTCATGGCTGTTTCTCTTGCGTCGATGTTCCTAAGTGCCCATGCGCCTCCGCGTGGAGGGCGAACCTGCCGCTTGGCGCTAGGTGCTTGGCCGGTTTTTTACGCGCCGGGGATTGCCGGGCAATAAACTGATGCAGCGGGTTGAAGTCAATCAAGTAATTTTTCGGCTTTTGCTTGGCGCGGACCTCCAAGGCGCGCCATCCGTGAAAGCTGATATAGGCTTTGTACGGCGTTCCCATGGGATGGATATGCCGCACGGCAAAATCAGTGGCTTCGATAATGTCGGCAATGATGGCTTCGCTCTTGGCGCGCAAAAATAGGTTTATCCTGCTCGGATCGGCCGTCCGCTCGGCGCAGAACAACCCACCGCCGACCAAGGCCAGCATCTGGTCGATGACGCCTAGCTCGTGGTTGATTGGCGCCTTGTCCATCATGCCGGAAACATGGATTTCGACTTGGTAGATAATCATGGCTGGCTCCTAGGTTGTTTTTAGGCTCTCATTATCCAACCGGCAGGTCAGGCGTCCCCGGCCCAATGCCGTTAAGTTAGGGAAAATTTTCCAGGGTAGCACCGTTTTGTGGCCCCGGCTTTAGCCGGTCCTTTGGGGGCTTTCTCGCCTAAAGGCGGGACTGCAAACGCTTAACTTAACGGCATTGTCCCGGCCCAGTCCAACCGCGCCTCGGCCAGCATCTGGTCGATTTCAGACAGCGCCAGCCGGTCCAGCAGCGCGGGTTTGAACCCGGTTGCCCGCTGCAATGCCCGGATATAATGTTCTTGGTAACTTTCCGCCGTCAGCGCTTGCACCGTGGTGGCCAAGCGGTTGAAACTCAGCAGCAATTTCTGGTTTTCGCCGGCGCTCACGGCAACTGCCAGGCGTTTGTGCAGCCAATTGATAATCCACCCCCACATGCCAATCATCATGGAGTTTTTCACCCCGCGTTTGACATGCACCAAACCCACCAAAGCTTGCCAAGCCCAGTAATGGCCGTCAAACGGCCCGTCGATGGTGCGCCGCCACCATTGCCGCAACATTTCCTCCCGCGCCGGATTCGCCTCCTCGCCGAACACTGCCCGCATCTGCGCATGGGCCAAAATAGTGTCGTAAAACCCCCGCACCAACTCGCTCTCCAAGCTCAACAACACGCTTTGGTGTTGGGAAATCAAGCGGGCATCTTCCTCGCCGAAGCGGGAAGCGGGGGGCAGTTGCCGAATGATCGCTTGGGTCATTTCCTGCAATGAGGAATGCTCTATTTCCTGAGTGGCCCCGGTGAGTGGGGTGGCTTCGCTGGCAGACACAAACATGGCGGGTTCTCCTCAAGGTTGGTTTTAACGTCGCATGGGATGAACTCTATACTATTGTGGGATTTAGTTAAACCGTCCGCCGGCCGCAACACTGTGTTTCGGCCAGCGGGCTTCCAAGCGCGGCGGGCAAGCCATATCCGCCTGCCCGCCGCCAATTCACAGGGATTAGGGCGTGTAAATCTGGTCAAATACCCCGCCGTCGGCAAAATGGACGGACTGCGCCTTGTTCCAGCCGCCAAATACTTCGTCGATGGTGAACAGGTTGAGGTTTTTAAACTGCTTGTGTTTCGCCAGGATGTCCGCGTCGCGGGGGCGGTAGTAATTCTTCGCCGCGATTTCCTGGCCTTCCTTGGAGTAAAGGTATTTCAGGTATTCCGTGGCGACCTCGTTGGTGCCGTTCTTCTTGGTCACCTTGTCGACCACCGCGACGGTTGGCTCGGCTAGAATGCTCAACGAAGGCACGACCACCTGATATTTTGATTCGCCATACTCCTTCAAAATCAGATAGGCCTCGTTTTCCCAGGCGATCAGCACGTCGCCGATTTCCCGCTCGGCGAAGGACACGGTGGACCCGCGCGCCCCGGTGTCCAGCACGGCGACGTTTTTGAACAGTTTCTTGAGGAAGTCTTTGGCGGCGTCGTCGCCGCCGTATTTTTTCAGCGCGTAGCCGTAGGCCGCCAAGTAATTCCAGCGCGCGCCGCCGGAGGTCTTCGGATTGGGCGTGACCACGGCGACACCGGGCTTGACCAGATCGTCCCAGTCTTTGATGCCCTTGGGGTTGCCGGCGCGGACCAGGAAAACCGCCGTCGAGGTGTACGGCGCGCTATTGTTCGGCAGCCGCGACTGCCAGTCCTGCGGGATCAGCTTGGCCTTCTGGTAAAGCTGGTCCACGTCGTAGGCCAAGGCCAGGGTCACCACGTCGGCGTCCAGGCCGTCGATCACGCCGCGCGCCTGCTTGCCGCTGCCGCCGTGGGACTGCTGGATTTCCACGTCCTTGCCGGTCTTTTCCTTCCAATGCTTGACGAAGGCGGCGTTGTACTCCTGGTAAAGCTCGCGGGT
>CAZOTR010000112.1:0-3825 GCA_964582755.1 uncultured Methylococcaceae bacterium
ACTAGGCAAATGCGAAAAAACCTATTCAAAAATGCGTAAGAAGAAAAAATTTTTGGATTGATATAGTCAAATTTATTTGATGGAAGGATCGCTAAATCTCAATTTCGACAACACTCACCGGCGTCACTATGCCGTCGATACCGCCCACGAACGACCAGCCGGTAAGCGCCGCGCCATCACCAAACCAGAACGGAGCTACAAAACAATGAGCCAAGACAAACCCGAAGACGACACGGAAGGCGCGTGCGCCTTGACCGGCCAGTTAGGCCCGCACAACCTGACCGAATTTATGGACTCATCCGCCGCGATGTTGGATGGCTCCTTTATTATTCCACCGTCGATGTCACCGAGACAGATTGATGGGTGGAAAAAGCGGTATGCAGAAGATTTTCAAATCGGCGCAAAATATAAGCAGCTTGGCCTACCAAGAGAACCACCATGGAGAACAACGGCATCCAACGGGATGGACCGCCAGGTTGATCCGACAATGTTTTATGCTGGGTATGACGCCTAACATGTCACTCCCCGCCGATCTGGCGGATGCGCGTGATCGTGCCGGTTGCTGCCGGGGTCCAGGTCGTCGGCGGCGTGGAGGGGGACGCCGAAGATCCGAACACATAGACACCCGCCGCCGCATCATAACCCCGGAACCGATACGTCGCGGGGGCGGCGACGGCTCCGGTCATCCGGTCGGATGTGATTGACACTCCAAATGTGCCAACCCTACCCCGCAGGCAACTGCGTGTAGTCGTGACAACGTCGCTCATAGCAGAAAAGGCGTATTGTAGGCCGTCGGCAACCAGAATTCGCCGACCCGACACCAAGTTTTTGTCGCCCTATCCAACTTGCCTTGCGTCCCGCCCTGCGCGGAAAAATAAATGTCGGCCACGTCGGCGATGTCATGCTCCTTCCCGAGCGCCGTACTGACAAAAAAACCGCCGCCGCGCACCGATTCGCCGTTGACCGGACCAGCACCTGATAGCGGCATGTTGCCACCGTAAATCGCTGTTAAATTGCTCCTGGAAGGGATCATCAGCGCGAGGCCAGTGGTCGTAAATGTGCCGTCATACGCCCAGCATTTGCCTGAGTTGGATGTAACGGTTGACGAGGCGAATGCGCCGTTGCCGCTGTCGCCCCAGGCCACATATCCGGGCGCAGTCCACGGGATCGGCAGGGAGGTTGCGTCGACAACCATCGGATTGCTGGTGGGGAAAATCATATTGACGAACGGCACCCAGCCCGCGCCGTTGTAGCCCACCGCAGAATAGCCCGCCCCCTCGCTGGTGATACCGAAGTGGAACAGGGTGTTGACGTTGAGCGTCGAGCGAATGAACTGGAGGCCCGTCCAGAGCCATTGTTGCGTAGAGGTCGGCGCGGCGGTCGTCGTGCCGCCAGTCGGAGCGGCATTATGGTAGCTAAACGACGCCATGTACGGGTTGGCGTTATTGAGGTCAATGCCCCGGTACATGCGCCCGGTCGAACCGTAATCACCCGCCGTCCCTGGGTTGATGCCATCCTTATAAAGCACAATCCAGGAATGCGCGGAGCCTGGCGCGGCCCACGTCAGCGCCGCCTGCGAACCCCAATTGTTGGATGAGTACGTCGCCCAGCCGTTGGCCAGCATGAACTGAGTGTCCTGCCACATGTAGGCGCGGCACACGCCGAGCAGCGACGACAGGTCGTTCGGCACAACATTGGGCGTAAGGCTTGCCCATGTTTTTACAAATGTCATTTAGTGATCCTTAATCCGGTGACATGGGCAATGGCACCGGGGATGTCGGCGCACAGGGTGATGTCCACATACCCCCCCGCCGATAAAGTGAATCCGCCGCTGGCGGTGGTCCAGTCCAGCCCGCCGGTCCGCGCCAATGTGCAATAGGTCGTGGCCCCGCCCGTCGACTCTATGGTCAACGTGGCGGTGCGCAAAGGGTCTGCGCATCCCAGGCAGGCATTGGGTGCCTGGAAGGCTCCGGCCGGCAAATACATTGATCCGATAACGCGGGGGATTGTGCCTGTCGCCGAATCATCAAACACCAAGTCCCACTCAACCGGCTGATTAAATGTCGGCAAAATATCATCCGCGATATAGGTATGCACGTTGCTTGCGTCAATTTTGCCCGACACGCCGGGGACGCCGGCGAATTGGCCGGCCGGGCACCATGCCGACTGGTTGCCCGAGGTATCGACGGCGCGCACCCAGGCATAATAGGTGCCTGGATTTGCTGACACATCGACGCGTTGCGCAGGCGTAAACACGATGAGGCTGGCGGTGGAACGGTCGTTGGTCGTGGAGGCCCACACCTCATAGCCCCTTATGTCGTTGTCGGCAGGCGGAGCCCAGGTCGCCACGATATGGGACAGGCCATCCAGCAAAGACAGGCCGGTCGGCGGGTTGGGCAATGTCTCCTTGCCATGGCTGCTGCCGTCGATGGTGGCCCACGGCGATTTGACGCCAAACGTGTTCACGGATCGCAATCGGAAGTTGTAGGTGACCCCCTCATGGGTATCCAGCACATCGTAATAGGTTGCGTCATTGCCCATCGTCACGGCGTTCCAACTGGTTTCTCCCGATTGCTTCCAGCCCAGCTCATAACTGTCGATATAGGGGCCGGTATCCGCAGCCCAGGAAATACGCAAGATGGGCGAGACACTGCCGTCCAACCGCTGCATCACCTCCGCCGATACGCCCAGCCCGGTCGGCGCGGCAAGATCCGATGGCATGGGCCAGTTGGTTTCTGGCGGCACGTCCATCGTAATCGCCATCCCATAATTCCAGGAATAAACGTCAGCCAGTTCTTCTTGGAGTTGCAAATCTATCCCGCCGTCCGCCGAAAAGGTGAACCGCGTGACGCGGAACGGCTTGGCCGTCCAGCCCAAGGCGGCGATGGACACGCTGACGACATCCCAGGCCGTCACGCGCAGCGCGGTCAGCTTGCACGGCATCACCACCGACACGCCCAGCCGGGACTTGCGAAGATGGATCGTGGCCAGGCGCTGGGCCGCGTAGACGTTTTGGGTGAATGGCAGCTCGATGTCGTTGTCGATCTCTCCGCCGTCCTCTGCGATGTAGGCATCGCTGCCAACCGGCGGAAAGTCTGCCACTTGCCAAAATTGGGCAGGATTGACAAACCGCCCCTTGACCGTGTTGAACAACTGCGAGCGGGGCAGTTTGGATTTGACTTGCAACGGCCCGCGCAAATCGGATTCGGTCAACGTGACGGTAGGCGTCGCATAGCTGGCACCAAACAAACGATACAGCCCTTGCGTGTAGACCAGCGAGCCAGCGCCGCCGGTGAGCAGCTTGCCCATGATGTCTTTCGGCGTCTGGTCGGTCTTGATCACCCCGTCGCAAGTATAGCGGGCCTGGTATGTGGTGCCGCCATGGCCATCCGGCACCTGGACTGACTCGTCGCTCAAGTTGGCCGCTGCAATCAGCACATCCATGTCAATTTCTGAGCTGTCCGCGCCCAGCCCCATCGACGACACCAGATAATCCGCGCAGCACAGCGCCCAATTGTTGGTGAAGCCACGGTTACCGGTGCGCGGATCATAAATGTCATCCTTGCCCTGCACCACCGCCGAAATGTTGGGAATCCCGCCAGGCCAGGCTTTGTTGTTGGGGTCCCAGCCCAGGCGCACATAGAGATAGGCGCAGCCTTGCAGCTTGTGCGCCGCCGTCCACAATCCAGCAGAAAGCCCCACTAGAGTGGAATCTGCCACCGTCTCGTGCCCTGTGTGCTTGAACACCTGCCCAAAGGAGACGCCGACGTTTGAATTGAAAAACTGCGGGTCGGTGGACAGCTTGTCGTTGAAATAGACATCGCC
>CAZOTR010000112.1:3925-5450 GCA_964582755.1 uncultured Methylococcaceae bacterium
GGTGCAGCCGCTGCTGCTCGGCGTCGGTGTAGCGCGACACCCGCGCACGGCCCCAATCCGCCAGCCGGTTCTCGACATGGACGGTGACGGTGCCTTGCTCGGCCAGGCTGATGTCCATCGTGTCCATGCGCCCCCGGTAGATCAGCACTGGGTAGGCAATGACCGCGTGTTGGTCGGTCATGAACACCAGGTAAACCCGTGCGTCGCGGCCTTGGTAATCCTCCTGCAAGGCGTTGTACAGGTTGGCCGGTTCGACCCCGGACAACTGCAAGGCGATGCCCGCCGCCTCTAGGTCCGTCGTCTCGTCCAGGCCAGAGATAGCGCCCAGATGGCCCGCCCCGAGATACTCCTCGCCGAACAGCATCAAGAGGTACGGCGTCGAATTGACACGGACAAAGCCGGAGGCGAAGTCCAGCCGCACGGCCAGCGCCATGGTCAGTTGGGTTGCGGAAGCGGCGGTGGCCGCTTCCGTGGTCATCGTGCGGCTCATGCAAACTCCTCGATCAGGCTCACGGATGCGTCAAAAACATTGCCCGGATTGGCCTGCGACTGGAAAGCGTCGTCGGCGGCCAGCCGCATCAGGCAGCTCGGATAATTCAGCGCCAAGGCCGACCCATTTGGAGGCGGCGCCCGCAACGGCGGCTCAAACACAATCGTGGCGTTGCCGCCTCCGTCCGACTGGACATCTTGCACGACCGCCTTGAGTTCGCCATTCACGTTGAAAAAATCGCCGGCCAGCAACACGGCCTGGGACGCGGCCCACCCCGACGTGGCCAGGGACGCCCCGGTTTGATTGGCCCCGCTCACCACCGGGTTGCCCGCCCCCGATCCGCGAGGGGTGGCGTTGGACGGATGCGGCACCCATAACCGCCCGTACATGCCGCGCAGACGGATCATCAATCCCGACAATGCGCCAAATTCTGCGCGGGTCATATTCTTGAATTGCAGATTGCATTTCCAGCGGAATCCGGGCATAGAAATAGTCTGCGTGGTCTTGTCCAGCGGCGAAGTGAACGTTTGCGAGTTCGGCTGCGCCAGCCATTGGGCTGCGGCGGGAAACACATTGTCCGGCCAGGTGTAGTAGGTCATTTCAGCAGCCTCCGCCCTGGCCCGTTGCGCCGCAGATCGTCGAGCATCAGCGCGTAGCCCTGCCGCGCCCCGTCCGCCGTCGCCTGGCGGATGCGCGCCTCGACCGCCGCCAGGTCGACGCCGCCTTGGGCGGGACCGGTTTGGGAAAAGTCGAAATGCTGGGTGATGGCCGGCAAATGGCCGGTGAAGTGGTTGACCGTGCCGGGCCGGGACGGCGGCGCGAAGGGGCGGAAAATCTCCGGCCCGCGCTCGCCGACCACGCTGGCGGCGCCGACCGGAGGCACCCCGCCGTCCGCGAAAAAGCCGCCGACCTTGCCGTCCAGCAAAAATTGGCGCTTCGCCGGATCGTCCAGCGCCGCCAGCGCCGCCGCGACGCCGCCAACGGACTGGATGACATGGTTCGGAATCACATAGCCCGCCTCGCGTGGCACGAACA
>CAZOTR010000112.1:5550-11043 GCA_964582755.1 uncultured Methylococcaceae bacterium
CGCCGAAATCATCTGCGAGGCGCGGCTGTACTGGTCGGGCGTGATGAGATCCTGCGCCAGTGCGGCCTTGAGGATCTGCGTCTGCTGGGTCAGCAAGCGCTGGGCGGAGCCTATCTTGTCGTACTGGTCGACCAGCGCCTGGGCGTTCTTCACCAAAGCCGCCTTGGCCTCGTCCATGACCGCCGTGCGCTGGGCTTCGAGCCGGTTGATTTCTTGGTCGATCCTAGCGATTTGCGACTTGGCCGTGATTTGCGCCGCCGCGTCGCTGCTGTCCTGCCCGGCCTGCTCGCGGATCAGCACCTCCAGGTCGCGGCGGGACTTGATCTCGGCGTCGATGGATTTGTTGCGGACGATGGCAAGTTGTGCGTAATACTCCGTCTCGCTGATTTTCCGGGCGTCCAGCGAGGCTTTCAGCTCGCCTTCCTGTTTCTTCAAGCCGTCTTGCACGGCCTGGTCTTGCAGGTCGATGGCCGCTTTCTGCGCGGCGGACTGCGCCTCGAGCAATGCCTTTTGCTTGGCGATCTGGCCGGCCGCGTCGATGTGCAGGTTGCCATAGTCGGCCAAGTTCTTGGCCACCTCGGGCACATATTTCTGCGTCTCGGCGGGCAGGCGGGCCAAGTTGCCGCCGACCCGGCGGACCGCGCCCGGTCCGGCATTGTAGGCCGCAATCGCCTGCGTCACGTCGCCGCCGAACTGGCGCAGCAAGTCAGCCAAATACTTCGCCGCGCCTTCGATGGCCTGGGCCGGATCATATGGATTCGCCACGCCCAGGCTTTTCGCCGTGGGCGGCATGAGCTGCATCAGCCCCTGCGCGCCATTGTCGCCCACCGCGCCGGGGTTGAATCCGCTTTCAGCCTTGGCGACGGCCCGCAGCAGCCCGTCCGGCAGGGCATATTGCGACTCGTAGCGGTGGAAAAGATCGTCGTAGGCGGTCTTTGCGCTACCACCATAGTCGTATGGCGCTGGCGTCGCCGCGCTGCCGCCTTTTCCCGCCATATTATTTAGAGCGCCTTGTTCTTCGGCTTGTTGCTGCGCCCGCTGGCGGCGCAAATCATCCAGCATCCGGCGCATGTCCCGCATGGACTGCTCGGTCCCGGCGATGCCGCTTTCGGGGAAAAGCACGGGGCCAAGAAGGGGGATGGACTTGTTCAGCGTGAAGGCGTCGCCGCGCTTCTTCTCCAACTCGGACAACCGCAGTTCGTAGGCGTCAATTTGCGCTTGCAGGCTGTCGCCGAAGGTCGCGTTCAGGTGCTTGCGGAAGTCGCCCAGGACATCGGATGCCCCGGCGAAGCTGCGCATCAGCGCTTGGCGGATGCCCAGGTTTCCCAGGTCATCGACCAACTTATGGAAAGCGTCGGACAGGTTTGAAGCTTGCCCACCCAGTGTATTCATCTGGTCGGCCATGCCGGTGGCAAACTGGACTTGCCCGAGACCTTTGAGATAGGCGGCAATATCGTCCGCGTTCTTTTTGACGTTGGTCGAAACTCCCTGGAAGGTGAACGTCACCGACTCGCCCTGCTGTGACGCCTTGATGCCAAACTCTTTAAGGCGTTCAAACTCGCCCGTCGTCGCGTCGGCCACCGCCTCAATAAACTGCATCAACGGCTTGCCCATCGCGGCAGCCACATTGCCATAAGCCGTCAAGCTATCCCGGGTGGCGTCCAGGCCCAGCGACCGCAGCCGGATGAATGCCTCGGTCACGTCCTTCAGTTCGTAAGGCGTAACATAGGCGAAGTCTTGGAGAAAAGCGCTGGCCACTTTCGCATTTTCGAGCGAACCAGTAACGGTTTTCAGCGATGCGTTGAGATTGTCGAGCTCTTTGAGCGTGTTATAGGTTTCACGGACAGCAAACACGCCGGCCAGCATTGCGCCAACACCGCTAATCATTGGCATCAACGCAGAGGCGGCACCGCCGATCATGCCGAACCCTTTAGATGATGCTTGTGCAGCGCCCTCGGCTTTGCCGCCTAACGCATCGATTGATTGCGCTGCCGATGCGGCGGCGCTGTTAATGGGTAAGATTTTCGCGGCGGATGCGCCCAGCGTTGAAACTTCGCCCGCCGCCTTGGCGCTGGCCGCGCCGATTTTTCCGACGCTCAGGCTCGCCGCCTGCGCCGCCGCGTTGATTGGGATGATTTTGGCCGTCGCCGCCCCAATCGCGCCTGCGTCATTAGCCGCCTTGGCCGACTCGGCACCCACCTTGCCAATGCTCCCGGCGGAAACCTGCGCCGCCGCGCCGACATGTCCCAGCGCGTCGGCCATGGCCTTGGACTGCGACCGCGCCGCCGTGACTCTTGCCGCGAGATTAGGATCGACATGGGCAAGCATCTGGTCAAGCAGATCAATCGCGGCCTTGTTGTCCTGCGCCGCCTGCCCGGCAGACTTCCCCAGCTTTTGCGCCGCCGCCGCGCCGCCCTCGCCCATCGCTTGCAGCTTGCCCGTCGCCCCGGCGGCAGCCGAGCCGATGGCACCCAGCTCGGCGCGCGCCTGCTCGCCGCCCTGGGCGGACACCACTATGGCAAATTTCAGATCACCGGCAGAGGACATCAGGATTCAGCAGTTTTGTTGAGGATGGGCAACGCGGCGTATTCCATGGCCTTGATTTTTTGGTAGACCCGCGCCCGGTCGCGGACGCGCTGGAGACGCAGGTCAGCTTCGACGGCGGCATAGTCCAGCCCGATGAAGCCGCCGAACGCGCCGACCTTCCATTGCGTGGCCAAGCCGCAGAACAGAATCACAGCCTCCCAGTTCTCGGGCCAGACCTCGTAATGCTCAGGCCCGGACGGTTCGCCCCAGCCGGGCGGCAGCACCAGCCCAAGGGCATTGATGTCGGCCAGCGCCTCCGAGTCCGAGCCGGGTCCGCCGCCCGCCCACCACTCGGCGGCGCCGGTTAGTTTTTTTCCTCGCCCTGCCTGACCGAGTCGAACCAGGCTTCAACGACCGCCCGCTCGACGGGGTAAACATCAAGCAAGCGGCCCATGTTTTCAGCGTTGAATGCCAGCGGCAAATCGTCGGCGTCGAACACATCCAGCCAGCCGCGCAGTACCTGCTCGGCCAATTGCCGGTCGTTGACAGCGCCTGTCTGGGCATCCGCGACCAGCTCCGCGATGCGATTCTTCGGCAAGCGGTGGAAGATAGCCTTGAATTCGCGGGCCTCCGCAACGCCTTGCTCGCTCAACAGCTTGAACGTGACGGGCCATTGAAATCCAGGCGACAGGTCCAGTTTGAACATCGTCAATCCTCACAGGAAAGTTAATTTGAACTCGTCGTTGCCGCCAGTTGCGAAGCCGGCGATGAAATCCATGGGCATGGACATCATGGCGATGCCATCCATGTCCCCGTAATTCGGGGCGCCCACCTCGACCTGATTGGCCGAGAGCGTGATGATATGGCCATGGGTGCCGCCGGCCCCGTGGGCGATGCTCATCACCCCGCGCGTCTTGTTCTTCGCGGCGCTGAACCAATCATAGGAGGCCACGGGGTTGGCTTCGATGGTCACATTGCCGGTGGTTTGGCGGTCTGTGATGATGACCGACTCGCTGCCCACCAAATGGCGGTAAACCACCGTGTTCGCCAGGTCGAAGTTAAGCACTTGCAAGGCAGCGGAAGTCGCATTAAAAAGCTGGAAGCCGCCCGTGTTGGCGTTGTTGACCGGCAATGGCGCGATGTAATCGCTAAAATCCGCCGCAGGCAGCGCCTGGTCGCTGATAGTCCCCAGCAGGCCGGTGAACTTGAATTTCAGCGCCGGTATCTTTTTGACTTCAAAGCTTGTCGAGAGCGTCCCGCGACAGCCCAGCATGACATGCCTGACGCCGTCCATATTGAAATACAGCGTCACACTTTCCTGGTTGATGGAAATCGGCGAGTAACTGACATTTTTGCTGATCGTATAGGCCAACCCGGCCGCAGGATTAAGTGTCAACGGGCTGCTGACCTTCGCCTCCTTGCTAGTGCCGTTATACGAGGTGATGTACCTTCGCTCCCCGGAGGCGGTAAGTGTGATTTCCATCCCGTTGTGGAACGAATCGATGCTGGAGGCGCTGGCGTCTAGCCTTACGCTGTAAGGATCGCTGATCGGCGTTATCGTGTTGCCGGTGATGGCGGCTCCGACAATCGTTTCCGCCAGGCCGCAGGCCCGCAGAAGATAGCCATAAGCCGGCGGCGTCCCAGCCGTGCCGGACCCGGCCAGCTCGACCGAAAATTCCAGCGTGGCGAAGTTCTCCACCTTTATTTTGCCGTTTGACCCAAAATACGGGCGTATCAAATCGCGTGACACTTCCGCGCCTTCCAGCGGTTTTAGCATCAGCCCGGCTTGCTGGATCAGCACGGCGTCCGCGTTGCCGGGCGATGCATCGGTGCCATAGGTCGTTTCGATTTTCGCCAGCAGGACTCGGCGGCGGTTAAGCAGCGACATTTTGCTTCTCCTTGGTTTTCTTGACGGTAGGTTCCGAGATTTGCGCCGGATCGGACGGCGCAGGCTCTTCCGCCACTGGCACCGCCTGCGCCTGGGTGTCGGCCTGGGCTTCGTGCGCGACATTGGGCAGGATCGCATCCCTGCCGGGATCATACACATAGCTGCCACCCCCGACGATTTGCGTTATCTTTGCATCGGTCGCCATAAAATATTTACGCCTCTTTGAAATGGTGGCCCAGAAAGCCGTTAGTCCCAGGAGTCCCAAGGCACTGCATCGCTCACACCGACCTGAGATGGTACTGGGTAAAAAAATCATCGCGCCACACCAACACGCCATCCTTTGCATACACCAATGCGGCACCACCGAACTCGCAAATCGCGGCCTCCGGCGCTGGCTGCCAGCCTAGGAGCGCGCCACGGACGGCAAGCCGCACCGCATCGACCGTCGCCGCGTTGCCTTCGCCAACTAGGTCGCCGTAATCCTGGGCGACCGTCAGGATGGAAAACGCGAACTTCACCCGCTGGCAGACGGCATTGACCAGCTCGTTTGCCTCGGCGCTTTCGCGGGGCATGAACAGATAGCCGCAGGGAAACGGCCCCATGTCGGACAGCACAAACTCCGTCGATAGCGCCAGCTTGTAGCGGCCGTCGCAAGGCGCGACGTGGCCGCGCAGCCTGCCCAATACTTCCGAGAGGTACATCAGCGGCGACCCAGCGTAATTTGGCCCAGGCCGCTCCGGCCAGGGTCGGTCGTCAAGCCTAGAGACAGGCGCGAGACTTGCCCTTCCAGCCGCTTGCCCAGCGCCGCGTAGGAGATGGATTTCTCAAGCAACAGCGTGTTCGTTGTCACGGCCTTGTCCCTTGCCGCCTTCTCGGACGCATAGGCCACCGCCAGTTGCGTCAGCAACGCAGGCACCGCCGCCAGCGCCGCCACTTCGGACGGCAGGATGCCCTTGTTGGCTATCAGCGCGTCTACCAGGCTATCGGCATAGGCCAAATCCAACTCGGACAGCGCAAACGCCGGGTCGGTGTTGTCGCTCGCCGTCGCGTACTTCGCCATTTAAGCCTCCGCCACTTTG
>CAZOTR010000112.1:11143-14546 GCA_964582755.1 uncultured Methylococcaceae bacterium
CGCCTTTTTGGGCTTGGTGACTTTGGCTTTTGGCAAATTGCCCGTGCCACCGTCTATCTGTTCGCCATTTGGCCCGGAGGATAGGCTTTCCGGCCCATCCTCCCCTGGCTTGCCTACATCATCGGCTGAGGCTTCTTGCCCGTCCCCGTCCAGCGTGCTTGTGTCGACAGCGTTGTCAGCCCTATTCGCTTCAGGGGGCAGGGCATCCTGCCCATCCCCGTCTAGCTTGCCTGCACCGGCATCTTCGCCAGTTTGGGCGGACTCCCCAAGGTCTCCTGACGTTCCGCCCTGCTGTGCGTGATCCTTGCTCTCTGTGGTATTCGTCGGCGCGATGCGCCAGCCCATTTCAGCCCAGTTTTCAACTTCGTCCGGATGGACATCGGCCTTTATGGGTCCGCCAGACTGGAGCGGCTCATCGCGCAGCATTTTGATTAGCTCTTCCATCGCCGGTTACCCCAGCAACAGCGCCGTATGTTCGGGCTTGAAATTTTGGACACCCCATGCAATCGCCACCTCGTAATAGACCTGGCGGTATTGCAGGTACATGCTCACTTCAAACGTGATGCCGGACAGCGGGTCGGTAATCATCGTCCGGTCAACCGCCAAGTCCCCCTCCTCGGGCAGCGCCGGGGCGCGGGTCGCGAGGTGGATGGCCGACCTGGAAAACGCCATGTTGGCCGCATAGCTGTTGCCGACCGTCGCCGCGACGCCGTCCGCCAAGGTGGCCTGCAAGCCGGGTGCGCCGATTGACAAAGCCCCAGCCGACAGCGCCGACGCCACCACATATTTATTAGAGTCGCCCTCGAATGTGACCACGTCGCCCGCCAGCATAGTGCCGGTGCCAGTGTCTAAAGATATTGCCGTATCGCCGACGACAAGCCCGGCCAGCAGATTAGTCTGGTAGCTGGCACCTGTGCCTTTAGCATGGTTGACGACCTTCGCGGACTCGCGCAACTGGAAGCCATGCACATCAAGCAATATGCCCTGGCGCTGCAAGGTGTCCGTGCCAGCCATGTACGATTGGCTTTGCTTGCCCCGAAACGACGCCCCCGCCGTAGTATTGAGCACCATTTGCAGGCCCGATAGCGGAGCGCCGTTGTCGGCGAGGATTTTTCGCATCTGGGCGGCGTCGGTGAAATCGCCAGCCGTTCCGAACGGCGCAGTACCCGCCGTGCCGTAAGCGCGTGAGGTGGTTTTGTACAATGCCGCCAGGTCGGACTCGATCTCGTTGACCAAGGTGCGCATGGCCTGGACAAACTGGTCTTGCATCAGCTTGGCGCGGCCCGGCCCGTTGTTGTTCAGGCCCAGGCTTTGCTCGCCATTCCAGCGCACCGGCACTTTGCGGGCCTTGGTGATGGTGATCTTTTTGTTCCCAAACTCCTGGTCGCCGTCATCGGGCGGCGTGACGCCCGGAGTGATGTCGGATGCCGTAGCGCCCTTGGATGCGGCGGAAATCACCTGCTGGCCGACCGCCCCACGGGCGCAATCGGCATCCAAAGTGACGGCGGGGATGAATCCCACCATTTCGCGGCTGACCACGTCGGCGGCGCAATAGAGGGAGGGGATGAGTTCGGCTAAGGTATTGGCCATGGAGGTTTTCTCTTAAATTGCTAGTTAGGCACCTAGAAAAAGGTGGGTTGAGCGACTGCCCGCGTCAAGGCCATGAGGCCGGTTTTGAAATCGGTTTGACCGATACTTACCCAACGTTGGTCAAGCCCTTTTGTCGCCCGCAGCTTTGCCACCAGTTCACCAAGCTCCGCGCCCTTGGTCTTTATTTCGTTCATCACGTCGATTTCGGCTTGGCTTAGTTCGCGGCAGCCTTTGATTTGCTTGTGTTGGTTTTCCATTATCGTTCTCGTTTGGTTAGTGCCTAACAGGGCGCGGCCCGCTGAATATGGCGTTAGCCAACGATCTTGCCGCCGCCAACCGAGAACTTTGAACGCTCCGCCGGGCTGAGTTGGTCGAACGCGGCGCGGGTAATAGCGTTCGTCTCGACGCCCGCTTGCTGCCTTGCACCCGAGCCTTGGCCGGCGGCAGCCTTGGCGAGATAGGGCTTTTCTTTCAGAAGCCCGGCCACCGCATCTGCTGGGGATTTGCCGTTGATGGTCACCACGCCGTTTTCCACTTTGCCGCCAGCGGCGAGCAGTTGCTGCACGACGGCAGGATCAACCGCCTCCGATGCCGCGCCCAAGAGAGCCGTCTTGATGCGTTCACCGTCCAGGGCGGCACGGGCCTGATTGAGTTCCGCAGTGCGCTGTTCGAGCAACTTTCGCTCTTCGCCCTTCGCTGTCGCCTGGGCGGTTTGGAATTCGTCGAATGAGGCGTGTCCAGTAGCCTCCTTGAAATCGGCATTCCATTTCTCGCGCTCTGCCTTCAGCGCCTTTTGGATCTCGGCCTGCACGTCCACCGCCGCCGCGCCCGGCTGTCCGCCCTGGCCCGCGCCCACGCCGGTTTTCGTGCCGGGGTCGCCACCCGGCGCATCGGTGCCGCCAGCGCCCCCGGCCCCACCCGCTCCGCCGCCACCCTCCGTTGCGAACAGCGGCAAGAACGGGAAAAACACATACCCCAGCAAGCCGAGGAAATGGATCAAATACAAATGCGGTCGCCGCATGGCCGTCTCCAACAAGGGGTGAAAGGGAAATCTCCAAATGCGGGGACAGCTTACCGAAACCCGACTAATCGCGTGGAAAGGCAGGCTAAAGCTGAAAAAAAAACCTGTTTAGACGGGAATTTTTGAATAAGAGCCTGAGAGGCGATTTAAGGCGTTGCGGAGGATAAGCGCGGCGACGGGCGGGGAAATTGAATTGAGCGCCGTCTACCCCGTTGCGCAACGCTGGAATGGCTATCCCTGCCGGGGCGCAGGGAAGAAAAAGCTATGCGGCCTGCCTGAATATGAAATCCCAAATCTCTGGCTTCATGCGGCTCCGCAAGTCGGCAATGCTCACCTCGCCCTGGCCGCGCCGGTTGGGCGTCACGCGGGGGACCAGCAGGCACATGCAATGCGGATGCGCTTTTGCGCGTGGAACATGACCCTTGGCGAACACACCCTTGCCCAAGCCCATATCGACATTCGCATAGTAATCGCAGATGTCAGGCTCCGGATGGGAAGCCGACAGCCGCCATTGGTAGCCGAGGATGGAATCGTCCCGAATGGTGGACTCGACGATGGCGAGATGGCCGGCATTCGCCATTTCCGTCCGGGCGATGCGTTTCAGGTTATAAAGCTGCTGGTCGTAGATCCACCAGTTTACCGCCGATCCAACTAGATCGGCATTGCCGGTTTTCACCGCCTTGGCAATCTGCGACAACACCCGCTCGGCGGCGCTGCGCGTCCCGGTGTCGGCGAGTTGGTTGACGTGCTGGCGGATGTCGCCCACCGTCCGCACCCATTGCGACCGCGCCG
>CAZOTR010000113.1:0-4433 GCA_964582755.1 uncultured Methylococcaceae bacterium
TCGCAACCCAGGCGTCCGGCGACGTTCTTAAAAACAGGCACTTAAAATCGTTGTCCATGCTCAGGTTTCAGGTTTATGATGGCCAACAAGAGCAGTGCAAACGGTTTGCGCACGGCATAGGCGTTTAAACGAAAACGGGGGAAACCATGCCCGCATCTTTCCAGTCCCTCCTGTTCCGCATTGCCGTTATTGTTGTTTTAACGGCTTCCGCCTCCGCCGCAGTGGGCAGTTGTCCGGCTTTGGCCGTGGATTCCGGCATCGCCAACGCGGGCAAGAGCATCAACGGGTTTTTGAGCGATCAATACACTTGGTACGACAGCGCCTGCAAGCCGCGCAGCGTGGCGCTGGCCCGCAACGACACCGACAAGGGCGGCAACGCCAAGCAGTTCACTTACATGCTGCCGGACGGCACGACGCGGACGGTGAATCCTGGTGCCAACGGCGCGGCCGGCTTTGGTTATATCGTCGCGCACTTGAGCAACCCGTCTTTCGCCTGGTCTTACGGCGCGGACGATTCGCCGCTGGGTTCCGGCAACAGTGCCAACTTTAGCAAGCTATATGCCGGCAGCCACCACGCCATCCATGAATACACGCTCAACTATGTCCGCTACGGCCTGACCCAGGCGGCGATCACCAACCATTCCATCGATCCATGGACTTGGATCAACGGCGCGAACGATCCCAACCGCCAATATGTCACGGCTTACAACATGCCGGTCACCATCCACTGGATGTTCGCCACCGGCCGCAATTATCCGGTTTGGTCGGTGACCTTCGACTTGTCCCAAGCGCCCGACCACGCGGTGGACTCCGATTTCCGCGCCCCTTACGGCGACATGAACGTGGAAGGCGGCAACGGCGCGGATTCGGTTGGCGGCGTCGGCTGGGGGGACAGCTATAAATTCGCCAGCGCGGGCAACCCGTTTACGATGAATAACGACTGGGATTATTCCCAACCCAACGCCGGCGCGCCCTACGATTATTTATGGACTTCAACCGTCGATGCCGAAATGGGCCTGGCGGGAACGCAAATCACCGCCAAGCAAAACGCGGGCGGTTATAACAATTTCCAAGCCCCCATCTGGCGCGGCAAAACCAGCGCGAACATGGGGCAGATTTGCGTCAACGACCAAGGGGCCGGGCCGGGGTATGACCATAAAATGCCTTGCACCGGCGACTGGGCTTACCAACTCATTCAATACTCCCTCGCCAACGCCGTGGCGACCACCGACAACAAGCGTTTGGCATGGGGCGCGGATTGGGGTTCGCTGGGGAATAGTTCTTTTGTCAGCTCGAACGGCTATGCGGTCAGCGGCTGGCCCCAAGTCAGCTACAGCACTTTTATCGTGCTGGACCCACATTCGGCCAACCCGACGCAGGCTGTCGCCAAGCAAGCCCAAACGGCCAGCCTGACGGCCTTGACTGCCAGTGTCGGCACCGTGCGCGCGCAAGGCCCGGCCGGGGTGGGCCGTGGCGACAATCAAACCTATAGCCCCGCCGGTTACAGTCCAATCTTCGGCACCTGGGAAGTCGATGCCGCCAACAATGCTGTCGCCTTGACCTTCACCGTGGCGAACACCGCACCTTCCACTTTGGACGCGCCGGTCATCGTCGTCCACAATTACACCTTGGCCACGCCGCCTGCGAATGTGGTTTTCGACGGCACGGCCTTGGTGGCCGACACCGACTATTTTGCCAGTGTGCGCCCGGCCCAGTCGGAGCTGTGGGTCACGCTCAACAAGAAACTGGCCGGCGCGCATAGCGTCCAGATAAACAACGCCGCGAACGGCTATGCCCTGACGGTCAGCAATGGCAACAGCGCCGGCGGAACCGTCAGCAGCGACGTGGGCGGGATTGCCTGTGGCGCGTCATGCAGCGCGGCCTTTGCCGGCGGGACCGCCGTCACCCTCACCGCCACCCCTGCCGCCGGCTACCAGTTCAGCGGCTGGGGCGGGGATTGCGGCGCCTGCGGTTCCGCGACCGCCTGCCCGTTGACGATGAATGCCGCCAAATCCTGCGCGGCCAACTTCGCGGCGGCGGCGGGCAGCCTTGCCGTCTACGACGACGCCTTGGGCGGCGGCTGGCAGGATTGGTCCTGGGACACCGCCGCAAACTTCAATTCGACCGATTATGTCCACAGCGGTAGCCACAGCGCCAAGGTGGCATACACAGCGGCTTGGGCGGGCTTCCGCCTGGAACACGCCGCTTTATGCACCGCATCCTATGCCAGCCTGAACTTCTGGGTGAACGGCGGCTTGCAGGACGGACGCACGATCTCGGTCAGCGCCTTGGTTTCGGATGCGGCGCAAGCCAGCGTGCCGCTCAACAACTATATTGCCGGGGGTTCCATCGCCGCCGGCGCTTGGCGATTAGTCAGCATTCCCCTCGCCGCCCTGGGCGTCGCCAATACCTGCAATATGACCGGATTCTGGCTGCAAGAGGCCAGCGGCGGTGGCGCCCAGCCGGCGTTTTATGTGGACGACATCGCTTTGTTGCCCCAGCCGCCGCCCGCCAACGTCAACCTCAGCGTCAATGCGAACCAAGTCGTGCGCGTGGTGGACAACCGCTGGTTCGGCGTCAATACGGCAACATGGGACGCGGCGCTGAATACCCCTGCAACCGTTTCCCTGTTGCAGGCGTCCGACAGCAAAGTCCTGCGCTTCCCCGGCGGTTCGACGGCGGACAGCTACCATTGGCAGACCAACACCAGCGACGGCAACAATTTTCAGTGGGCCAGCAATTTTGACGCCTTTGCCAGCGTCGCCCAGCAAACAGGCGGGCAAGCCTTCATCACCGTCAACTACGGCAGCGGCACACCGCAGGAGGCGGCCGGATGGGTCGGTTATGCCAACGTCACGAAAAACTACGGCTTCAAATACTGGGAAATTGGCAACGAGAACTATGGCGCTTGGGAGAATGACACGCAAGCCAGGCCGCACGACCCTTACACCTACGCCTTGCGGGCCAAGGACTATATCGCCCAAATGAAGGCCGTTGACCCGACCATCAAAATCGGCGTGGTGGTGATTGACGGCGAAGATTCCTATGCCAATTACACCGACCATCCGGCGACCAACCCGCGCACTGGCGTTGCCCACAACGGTTGGACGCCGGTAGTGCTGGCGACGCTGAAATCGCTCAACGTCACGCCGGACTTCGTCGTCTACCACCGCTATGAGCAGGAACCCGGCAACGAAAGCGACGCCAATTTGCTGCAAGCGGCGCAAGGCTGGAAAGCCGCCGCGACCGGTTTTCGCCAGCAGTTGACCGATTACCTGGGGGCGGCGGGCGCGGCTGTGGAGCTTGTCGCCACGGAGGACAATTCCGTCTCCCACAATCCCGGCAAGCAGACGACCAGCCTGGTCAACGGCCTGTTTCTCGCCGACAGCCTCGGCAATATCATGCAGACGGAATTCAACGGGCTGGTTTGGTGGGCTTTGCGCAACGGCCAGGAGGCCGGCAATAACAACAGCGCGGCGCTTTACGGCTGGCGGCAATATGGCGACTACGGCATCGTGTCCACGGCGAATGATCCCTACCCGACTTATTACGCCATAAAATTGCTGGCGGGCTTTGCCAGGGGGAACGACCATGTCGTCACCGCGACCAGCGACTACAGTTTGCTGTCGGTCTACGCCGCCAAACGCGCCAACGGCACGCTCTCCTTGCTGGTCATCAACAAAAGCCCCTCCGCCAGCCAGACCGCCACCATCCAGCTTACCGGCTTTACGCCACAGGCCAAGGCCGCCGTCACCACTTACGGCATTCCGCAGGACGAGGCGTCGCGCACGGGCGCGGGCGACCCAAGCCCGGCGCTGTCCACGCTAGGCAACGCCGCGTCCACGTTCACCGCCACTTTCGCACCCTACTCGTTGACGCTGCTCTCACTGACCAACGCTGCCACTCTGCCGACGGTGGCAACCGGCGCGGCGACCGCCATCACCCCATCCTCCGCGACACTCAACGGCACGGTGCATCCCAACAATGTTCCGACCACCGCGCAGTTTGAATATGGCCTGACCACCGCCTATGGCGCCACCACCAGCGTGGCGCTGTCGCCCAACAATGGCTCGACACCACAGGCCGTCAGTGCGTCGATTAGCGGCTTGCAAGCGGGGACGGTCTACCATTACCGCCTCACCGCGGCCAACGCCCAAGACACGGTGGCCGGGAGCGACGCCCAATTCCAAACCGTGGCCTTGCGGCTGTTGACTGTCAACAGCCCTAGCGGCGGCACAGTGGGCAGCGATGTGGGCGGCATCAACTGCGGCGCGGTGTGCAGCCAAAGCTATGCCAACGGCGCGGCGGTCACACTGACCGCCACACCCCAAACCGGCTACAGCTTCGCCGGCTGGAGCGGCGATTGCGCCGGCACGGCGCCGACTTGCGCCCTGTCGATGGACGCGGACAAGACCGTCGGCGCCAGTTTCAAG
>CAZOTR010000113.1:4533-8409 GCA_964582755.1 uncultured Methylococcaceae bacterium
CGCTTTGGAAGCGGGCGTTATCGCCGTAATGACCACGGGCGAATTGACTTTATTTATCCGCAGCAGGACATTGGGTCTGCCCGTATATTCAAACCACAGGAGATGCCATCATGAACTACAGCTATCGCCGATTTTTTTTGTCCGCCTTATTGTTGCCTGCAACCTTAGCCATGCCTACACCATCGTTTGCGGTGCAAGGGTATGCGCTAACCACTATTGTCAGTGTTCTACTGGAATCCACCCCATTGCCGTCACCAGCAACTGGCTTGCTCTATGGCGGTTGCATGGCCTACCTGGCGGTCCCGGTCGGCTCCGCCACCAATTCGCCAAACTGCCCCGGCAATTGGGTGGCTTTCAGTTGCGACGGAACTTACACATCAAAAGACACGGCTCAAATGATGCTTGACCAAGCCCAATTGGCATGGGCTACGAAAAGGATGGTTTTAGTATATGTGGATGACACGAGATTGCATAATGGCTATTGTTTTGCCAACCGTATTGATGTGAGAGAATGATGCCCGCCACAGCACAATTTCCGCAGTCAATTGCTGCTTGGTTTGCACGTTGAACAAGGAACTGAGCCATGAAGCTAAACCCTGTGCTTGCTGGCCTGTTGATCGCCTTAGCTTTTTGGGCGGGCCGTTGGTCCTCTAGCAATCCATCCGCTACGCCAGCCAATCTCGCCACGGCGGGTACCGGGGGAGGGGGGCAACATCCATTGGCCGCCGGGGCGCTCGTCAACCAACTCCGGTCCGCCCAGGATACCCCGGTCCTACCGACACAGGCCAAGTCGGCGATGCCCCCCGACCTGGTCGAACCGCCGATGTTGCCTGACACGCCAAGCGAGGTCCGCAATACCGGGCCGTTCATCGATGCCGATCCCGACAAGTTCTCCGCACAGTTGTTGGGTCCAGACCAGCCGGTGCGAAACACCGGGGCATTTGTCGATGCAGGCGGGCCGCCGTATGCCCATCATGAGGAGGCGGCGGGAGGTTGGCGTGGGACCAAGCCAAGGCAGTAAGCGTTCCTGATTGGCAAGACGCCTTCAGCCGCCGCTGTCCCGGGCGTTGGCTGCCGGCACCCTAAGCCGGAATGACGGGGTTTCCGAACATCGGCTGAAACATCTTGCCAACCAAACAAGTGTTTCCGGCCCGCAACGCCGAACCGATAAAAAACCAAGGAACGCGATAAAATGGGAAGCTGTGAACTTCCCATTAACACACAAGCCGGACACCATGCGTTTCCTCGCCCCCCTGATCGTTTTCATCGTCCTGGTCGGCTTCCTCGCCGTCGGCCTCAAGCTGGACCCCCGCGAAGTGCCTTCCCCCTTCATCGGCAAGCCCGCCCCGGCCTTCACTCTGCCGCAACTGGCCGCGCCGGAGCAGACTTTCGGCAACGCCAACTTGAAAGGCCAAGTCAGCCTGTTCAATGTCTGGGCGTCCTGGTGCGTGTCCTGCCGCCAGGAACACCCGCTGTTAATCCAGCTCGCCAAGCAAAACATCCTGCCCATCTATGGCCTGGACTACAAGGACGAGCGCGAGGCCGGCCTGGGCTGGCTGAGGGACTTGGGCAATCCCTACACCCTCAGCGCCTTCGACGCCGACGGCAAGGTCGGCATCGACTGGGGCGTGTACGGCGTGCCGGAGACGTTCGTCATCGACAAGCAGGGCGTGATCCGCCACAAGCACACCGGCCCGATCACCCCGGAGGCTTGGCAGAAAACCCTGCTGCCGTTGATCCTCAAACTGCAAAAAGAAGGCCCGACCTCATGAGACATTGGCTCCTCGCCTCAAGCCTAGCCTTGGCCCTCAACGCCCAGGCCGTGGAAATCCGCCAGTTCGACGACCCCGCCAAGCAGCAGGCTTACGAGAATCTGGTCAAGGTGTTGCGCTGCCTAGTCTGCCAGAACCAATCCCTGGCCGACTCCGACGCCGATCTGGCCAAGGATCTGCGCACCGAGGTCTATAACATCATCCAAAGTGGCAAGAGCGAGGAGGAGGCGGTGAAATTCCTCGTCGACCGCTACGGCGACTTCGTGTTGTACAACCCGCCGTTGAAGCCTGCCACTTCCTTGCTGTGGGCCGGGCCGTTCGCCTTGCTGGCAGGCGGCTTGGTCTGGTTGGGGTTGTTGGCGAAGAAACGCAGCCGGGCGCGGGAAGCCGCGCCCGGCCTGAGCGACGAAGAGCGCCGCCGCCTGCTCGAACTGAAGAAAAAACTCGAAGGATAAAACCCCATGATCGGTTTCTGGATGCTGGCGGCGTTGACGCTGCTGGCCGCTTACGCTTTGTTCGTCCCCGCCCTGTTGGGTCGCTGGCAGCGCTCCGCCGTCGACCGGCAAAAGCTCAACCTGGAATTGCACCGGCAGCGCCGCGAGGAATTGGCCGGGGAGTCCGCCGGCGAGGAGTTGGCAGGCTTGCAGGCGGAATTGGACCAAGACCTGCTCGGCGATTTGACCGCCTCGGCAAGCACCGGCACCACGCCGAAGCAACAGGGGCGCGGCGCGTTGGTCGCCGGCCTCGTCATCGCGCCGCTGTTGGGCATCTTGTTGTATGCGCAATTGGGCCGCTTCGACCTGGCCGACTTCCGCGCCCAGGCGCAGGCGCCTGAGCAGCCCGCCCCCCAGTTCCAGGAGATGATCGAGCGGCTGGCCGAACGCCTCAAGGCCAACCCTGGGGATTTGCAAGGCTGGATGCTGTTGGGCCGCTCCTACCAGCAAACCGAGCAATACGACAAAGCGGTGGAGGCTTATGCCCAAGCGTCCAAGCTGGCGCCCGACAACCTGGACATCAAGGCCTTTTATGCCAAAGCCTTGGGCGAATCCCTAGGCGGCGACTTCGGCGGGGAGCCGGCGCAAATTGCCGCCGAAATCCTCGCCAAGAACCCCAAGCACCACAACGCGCTGTGGCTGGCCGGCGCGGCGGCGGCGCAAAGCGGCGACACGGCCAAGGCGGTTGCCTATCTGGAAACCCTGCGCGGCGAATTCCCCAAGGGCAGCGCGGAGGAGCAACATTTAAGCAAGATCGTCGCCGACCTTAAGAACGGGCCGGCCGGCGGGGAAGGCGAGGCCGGGGCGGCGGACGAGGCACCCGCCGCCGGGCTACCCGCCACCGGCGAGCAGAAATCCATCCGCGTGAAAGTCGGCCTCGCCGCCGCCCTGAAGCCCAAGGCCGCCCCGGACGATACCGTGTTCATCTTCGCCCGCGCCGCCGCCGGCCCGCCGATGCCGCTGGCCATTGTGCGCAAAAAGGTCAAAGACTTGCCGACGGAAGTCACCTTGGACGATTCCATGTCAATGGTCCAGGGCATGAACCTCTCCGCCTTCGACCGGCTGGTCATCGGCGCGAGAATTTCCAAAACCGGCCAGGCACTGCCCAAGCCGGGGGATTTGCAGGGATTGACCCAGCCCACGGCCATCGAGAACGGGGCGAGTTATGCGGTGGAAATTGGAGAAGAGGTCAAGTGAGAGCCGGGGATAACAGCGCTTGAAGCGATGTTATCCCTCTGCGGGGTGGATCAGAATGACGCGGTGAACTCGATATAGCCGTAGTCGGCGTCGTTTTTCGTCTGGTACACGTTGCGGGTCACGTCACTGCCGAAGGCATGGGCATAGTAAGCCGCCCAGGAGAGGTACTTGTTGATGGTGTGGGAGAAGCTCATGTCCACCACTTGCCCTATCGTGCTGTTGCCGCCGCCATTGCGGGCATAAAAGCCCAGGCTGCCGCTACGCGAGGTCGGGCCGGAGCCGCCGTAGAACAGGTCGGAAGTTTCCGCCAGCGCCAGATAATGGAAATCGACCCCAAGCTTGGTGGTTTGCGTCGGTGCCACAATGAACTGCGCGTAGGCATCCTGCGTGTTCATCATGTTGTAGAACGGAAA
>CAZOTR010000113.1:8509-14438 GCA_964582755.1 uncultured Methylococcaceae bacterium
CCACAATGAACTGCGCGTAGGCATCCTGCGTGTTCATCATGTTGTAGAACGGAAATTTGTTGTACAGGCGCGCCGTGGGTATGAGTTGGTAAAATGTGCCGTGGGTGCCGTCCTTCGCGTTGGTGTCGCCGGAACCGATGGAGTAACCGGCCCGCAGCCAAGGCTTGAACATCACGTCGGTAAACTGATAGCCCCCTTCGGCGGCGAAGACATAGGCGCTCTGGCTTTGGTTGGTCCAGTCGCCGAACTGGTAAGCGCCCCAGACCATGCCGTCAATCGCGCCGGGCCCGAGCTTGGTGACGGTCAGCAAGTGCGTGCCTATCGTGTGCAGGGACAAACTGCTGTTGCTCAGCAGCTTGTTGCTATTCAACAGCGCGGTCGCCTTGCCCGGCGGGGCGGTGCGGTTGTCGACCGCCGACACGGCGTTGCGGTCGTCGCCGTAATAGATATAGAACAGCCGGGCCTCGGTGTCGGGAATCAGCGTCCCCCGCTTGGCGGTGAACGCGGCGTAGGCCAGGTCGATGTGGCTGATTTCATCCTGCGCGTTGATGTTGAACCCACCCTGGGTCGGGTGCGTGGCGTACAGGCTGGCATTGTAGGCCGGATCGTCGTAGGCCAGTGAAAGCCCGTCGAAGCTCCGGGTGATATGGGTCCAATCGAACGAGCCGATCAGCCTCTGCGACACGCGGGTGGTCTTCAGCATGTCGAACTTGGCGTCGCCGGTCTTGTATTCGAGGCCGTCGTTGAGCTCGAAGCGCCCGGCCTTGAAGAACATATTCGGCAGGCCGACCAACTTTTTTAGCTTGAAGTTCAGATAGCCCTGCTTCAAGAACACCTCGCCACGGTTGACGTCTTTTCCGCTATCGTTGTAATAGACCGCTCCGATTCCCAACGGCCCGGCGCTGCCGGAAACGGAATGCGAAGGCAGGTCGTAAAGCCCGGTGTACTGGCCTTGGACGAAAGCATCGACATAATCCGAGGTGAAGCCGATGCCGAGCCGGGCGCGCAACGCGCCGAAGCTGTATTCGTTATGGTTGGCGACCACTCCCGCCTGCTTGAGCGAGGGCTGGAAAAAATCAGTGCCTTCGTAGCGGGCGCGCAACTCGCCCGTGACCCTGATGTTCGGCGTGATCTGCCCCAGCGGCGGCTCTTCCTCAGACCAAGCCTGCGGCCCCGCGCACAGCAGGCCCCAACTGGCAATCACGGCCAGGCGTCCGGTGGCGGGCTTTGCCGAAAACAGGCCAGGTTGCCGTCGGGTGGATGTTCGTTGCTGTTTCATGGTGTCAACCTCTCTTAAATGTCTCAAAATATTTAAAGGGTGGAAAACACACCCCCACACATGGCCGCTACGCTGGCGGCTTCGATCCAATCGTCATCCTGTCAAGCTCTCCTCCAGCGAAATCAACACCCGCGCCACTTCGATCAATTTGAGGTTGCGGCTCATGGCGGTCTTGCGCAGGAACTGGTAAGCCTGGTCCTCGCTCATGTTTTTCTTTTGCATCAACAGGCCCTTGGCCTTGTCGATGATCTTGCGGTCGGCGAGTTGGGTCTTGGTGCTTTCCAGCTCTTGCCGAAGGTTTTGGAATTCGCGGAAACGCGCCACGGCGACTTCCACGATGGGCATGACGCGGTCGCGGCTGAGGCCGTCGACCACATAGGCGCTGACCCCGGCCTGCACGGCTTGGCGGATGTAGGCGGGGTCGCGCTCGTCGGAAAACAGGATGATGGGCTTGGGCTGGTCGCGGCTGATTTCGCGCATCTGCTCCAAGGTGTCGCGGCCGGGCGCTTCCATGTCGATGACGATGACATCGGGCTGGTATTTCGCCACCTCGGCGGCGAGGGCGTCGTCGTCGCCGATGCGGCCAATGACGCGGTGGCCGGCTGCGGCCAATGCCTGCTCCAGCAATTCGGCGCGTTCCGGGTCACGGTCCACCAGCAGGACGCGCAGGCTCATGACCGAGATCCCGGTGGCTTGGCTTCAAGCAGCATGGTTTTTAGTTCGGGGATGCAAGATCCGCAGTTGGTGCCGGCCTTCAATTTAGCGCCGATTTGGTCAACACTGGCACAGCCTTGCTCGTTGATGGCGCGGACGATGCTGTTGTAACCCACGCTAAAACAAGCGCACACCATACGGCCTTGGTCATCGCCGGCGGAGAGCGGACGGCCCGCCAGCAAGCCCATGCGCTCTTTGGGGTCCAGCGTGTCCCCGGCAAACAGCCCGGCCAGCCAATCACGGGGCGGCAATTCGTGGTTGCGGCTGACGAACAAACAGGCCAGCAGGCGGCCTCCGGCCAATTGCGCGCAACGGTAGCGGCCCTGGGAAGGGTCGGCGTATTCCAGCCATTCCCTGTCGCTCCCGCCGCCATGTTCCGACACTGCCAACAAGTTTTTGGCCCGCTCTTGCCAGCTTGCCGGCACGGCCTCGCCGGCCAGTTCATACAGCCAATAGCCCTCGCCGCGCACCGCCACGCGCCACTCCGCATCCTCGATCTCAAGGCTTTGGCGGGAAATCAAAAAGCCATGCCAGCCCGGCCGGTAGGTTGCCAGCCGCACTGGCGTGTGCTTGGATTCCGGCTCGCCGGACAGCGGATCGACAATCGGATTGACCAAGGCATTGGCCAAGGCATCCTTGGCATAGGGGCCGCTCCAGTGCATGGGCATGAACACCGAGCCGGGCTGCTGGTCGGCGCTGGTCTTCACCCGCGCCAGCGCCTGTCCCCAGCGGCTTTCCAGGCGGACCAAGGCACCCGATTGCAAACCGAGGCGGGCGGCGTCGTCGGGGTGGATTTCCGCGTAGGGCTCGGGAAGATGCCGGTTCAAGCGCGGACTGCGTCCCGTGCGCGTCATCGTGTGCCATTGGTCACGGATGCGGCCGGTGTTGAGGACGAAGGGATACGCCGCGTCCACGGTTTCCACCGGCGGCTTGGGCGTGAGGGCGAGCATCCGCGCCTTGCCGTCGGCGTGGCTAAAGCCGCCCGCGCCGAACAGCCGGGCCGTCCCCTGATTGCCGTCCGGCGTCCCGCCTGCGGTTTGCAAAGGCCATCGCACAGGCTGGAAAGCCTCATAACCCGCCTCATCCAGCTCCGCCAACGCGCCAATGTCGAACAGCCGTTGCCCGCCGTTGCCATAGGCCGACAAGCGGGCGTGTTCGCGGAAAATCTCGCCAGGCGCCTGGTAGTCAAAGCCTTGCGCAAACCCCATGCGCCGCCCCACCTCTTTGATGATCCACCAGTCCGCCTTGGCCTCGCCGGGAGTCGGCAGGAAAGGCCGCTGCCGGGAAATCAGCCGTTCGGAGTTGGTGACGGTGCCGCTTTTCTCGCCCCAGGCCAAGGCGGGCAGGCGCACATGGGCGTAGGCGGCAAGGTCGGTGCGGTCCTCGCAATCGGACACCACGACAAACGGGCAGCTTGCCAGGGCGGCGCGCACCGCGTTGCTGTCCGGCAAGCTCACCACCGGGTTGGTGGCCATGATCCACACCGCTTTGACGCGGCCTTCGCCCATGGCTTTGAACATGTCTACGGCTTTCAGGCCGGGGCTTTGCGCCAGATTCGGCGCATTCCAAAATTCGCTGACGGTTTGCCAGTGGACGGGATTGCCGAAGTCCATATGCGCCGCCAGTTGGTTCGCCAGCCCGCCGACCTCGCGGCCGCCCATGGCGTTGGGCTGGCCGGTCAGGGAAAACGGCCCCATGCCTGGGCGGCCGATGCGCCCGGTGGCTAAATGGACATTGATGATGGCGTTGACCTTGTCGGTGCCCGAGGAAGACTGGTTGACGCCTTGTGACCAAGCGGTGACGGTTTTCGGCGTGCTGTGGAACATCTGGAAGAATTTCGCCACATCCGCCTCGTCCAGCCCGCAGGCGGCGGCGGTGGCCGGGATCGAAGGGCAGCTTTGCGCGGCGGTGGCCAAGGCGTCGGCAAAACCGGACACATGCCGCTCCAAAAAGCCGTAGTCCAAGCCGTCATGGCGGCGCAGATGGTGCAGCAGGCCGTTGAACAAGGCCACGTCCGAGCCGGGTTTCAGCCCCAGATGCAAATCGGCCAAATCGCAGGCGGCGGTGCGGCGCGGATCGACGGTGACGATCTTCATGCCGGGGCGGTCTTCCTTCGCCTTGGCGATGCGCCGGTATAAGACCGGGTGGCACCATGCCGTGTTGGAGCCTACCAGCACCAGCAGATCGGCCAGTTCCAGATCCTCATAACAGCACGGCACGGCATCCTCGCCGAAGGCCCGCTTGTGGCCGGCCACGGAGGAAGACATGCACAGCCTGGAGTTGGTGTCGATGTTGGCCGAGCCGATAAAGCCCTTCATCAATTTGTTGGCGATGTAATAGTCTTCGGTCAGCAACTGCCCCGACACATAAAACGCCACCGAATCCGGGCCATGCTCGGCCATGGTTTGCTTGAAGCGGTCGGCGACCGCGTCCAAAGCCTCGTCCCAGCCCGCTGGCCGCCCGCCGATTTCAGGTTGCAGCAAGCGGCCCTCCAGCGCCACGGTGTCGCCCAAGGCCGAGCCTTTCGAGCACAGCCTGCCATAGTTGGCCGGATGCTCCGGGTCGCCTTGGACGCCCACCGAACCGTCGGCCTTGGACGTGATGATGACGCCGCAGCCTACGCCGCAGTAGGGGCAGGTGGTTTTAGTGCTTAAGGCTGTCATCTTTGGCTCTTGTTTAAGTTGACGGAAACCTTCATAAAGTTGACAATAATGGCCTGTTAAGTTTACAAACTAGGGTTAAGCTCATGGTCGGTGTACGCAAACGCGGCGAGGAGATTCGCCAATTCATTCTCGATAATGTTGAAAAGCATCCTTTGGATCTTGCCAAAACTGTGGGCGAGGCGTTTGGCATTTCTCGCCAAGCGGTCAACCGGCATATCCATCAATTGGCCGGCCAAAATCTCATCGAAGTCGCTGGCTCACCGCGCAATCCTCGCTATAGCCTTAAATCCGAAGTGCTGTGGCTGCACCGTTACCCCTTTGATGGAAAACTAGAGGAAGACAGGGTTTGGCGGGCTGACATTGCGCCCCATTTGGGTGAATTGCCTAAAAATATCATCGACATTTTATATTATGGGTTCACTGAAATGCTGAACAATGCTATCGACCATTCGGGTGGAACCTCGGCTTTAGTTGTTGTGAGCCAAACCGCAAGCTATTTTCAAATCATGATTTCCGATGACGGCGAAGGCATTTTTAAGAAAATCAAAAACGCCTTGAATTTATTCGATGAAAGAGAATCAGTGCTTGAACTGGCTAAAGGGAAATTGACTACCGACCCATCCCGGCATAGCGGAGAGGGGATTTTTTTTACCTCCCGCGTTTTTGACAGGTTTTCGATATTGTCTGGCGGCGTAGCGTTTTCCCATAATTTTGGCGACGATATAGATTGGATATTGGAGCAGGAAAATCGGTTAGGCACATTGGTAGCCATGGAGCTTAAGCGCCATGCCCAGCAGACCCTCAAATCAATTTTTGACCAATTTACCACAGACGACGATTTCGCCTTCTCCAAAACCGTGGTGCCGGTTGAACTCGCCCAATATGGCAATGAAGCACTGATGTCTCGCTCCCAAGCCAAGCGCGTTCTGGCCCGCATCGAAAAATTCAAAGTAGTAATCTTCGATTTCAAAGGCGTTGAAACCATAGGCCAAGCCTTCGCCGACGAAATCTTCCGGGTTTTCGCGCAAAACCACCCAGCCATTGAGTTAACCCCCGTCAATGCCAACCCCGACGTGCAAGCCATGATTTCCCGCGCCCTCGCCGCCCGCTAATCCCGGAGTGCAAGATTCATCTTGCCCACGCAATGCAAGATAAATCTTGCACCCCAGTCAGCTTGCGCCGCAACGGGCCAAGATCATGCCGCCTTGGAGCAGCCGACGGCGACCGCCAGCCCCAGGTAAATCTCGCCCTGCTCGACCTTCACCGCAAACCG
>CAZOTR010000114.1:0-14333 GCA_964582755.1 uncultured Methylococcaceae bacterium
TCCTTGAGGCTGGCGCGGACGTAGCTGCCGTCCGCTTGCAGCAGCCAAGCCTGGGTGTTGTCCTGCAAGTAAAGCTCCATATCGGTGCGGATTCTTTCGGCCAGCTTCTTGTTTTCGATGGGGAAGCAGGTTTCCACGCGGCGGAACATGTTGCGCTTCATGAAGTCGGCGCTGGCGCAGAACACTTCCGGCTCGCCGCCGTTTTCAAACCAGAACACGCGGCTGTGTTCGAGGAAGCGCCCGATGATGGAGCGCACCTCGATGTTCTCCGAGACGCCGGGGACGCCGGGGCGCAGGCTGCATATGCCGCGCACGATGAGCTTGATTTTCACCCCGGCCATGGAGGCGCGGTATAGGGCGCGGATGAGCTGTGGCTCGTTCACCGAATTGAGCTTGATGATGATGCGGGCCGGCTTGCCGTGGCTGGCGTGTTCGATTTCCCGCTCGATCTTTTTGATGAGGGCGGTGTGCAGGGTGAACGGCGATTGCAGCAGCTTGTTGAGCTTGCTCATTTTCCCCAGGCTGGTGAGTTGCACGAACACCCGCCGCACGTCTTCGCCGAGTTCCTTGTCGCTGCTGAACAGGGCGTAGTCGGTGTAGATCCGCGCGGTTTTGGAATGGTAGTTGCCAGTGCCGAGATGGGTGTAATAGCGCAGTTGCCTGCCCTCGCGGCGCAGGATCAGCAGCATCTTGGCGTGGGTCTTGTAGCCGACGATGCCGTAGACGACTTGCACCCCGGCTTCTTGCAGGCGGGTGGCCAGGGAGATGTTGGCTTTTTCGTCGAAGCGGGCGAGCAATTCCACTACGACGGTGACTTCTTTGCCGGCCCGCGCCGCCTTGATGAGCGCCTCGACGATGGGCGAGTCGGCACCGGTGCGGTAAAGGGTCTGCTTGATGGCGACCACTTGCGGGTCGTCCGCCGCTTGGCGGATCATCTCGACCACCGGGCCGAAGGATTCGTAGGGTTGGTGCAGCAGGATGTCTTGTTTGCGGATGGCCTCGAAAATGTCGTCCTTGTAGCCGGCCAGTTGCCGGGGGAGGCCAGCCACGAAGAGAGGGTATTTCAGTTCGGGACGGTCGATAAGCTCGTAAATTTCCCGCGACCGGCTGAGGTTCACCGGGCCGTTGACGACGTATAGGCGGTCTTCGCTGAGGCCAAATTGGGAGAGCAGGAAATCGACCAGTCCCGACGGGCAGTTCTGGGTCACTTCCAGGCGCACTTCGTCGCCGTAGTTGCGGCTGGTCAGCTCGCCTTCCACGGCGCGCAACAGGTCGTCGATTTCTTCCTCGTCCAGGTACATGTCGCTGTTGCGGGTGACGCGGAACTGGTAGCAGCCGCGCAGTTTCACGCCTTGGAACAATTGTTCGGCGAAGGCGTGGATGATCGAGGAGAGGAAGACGAAATCATGCGGCCCGCTTTCCGTTTCGCCCTGCGGCAGTTGGATGATGCGGGGCAGGGCGCGGGGCGCTTGCAGGATGGCCAATTCGAGGTCGCGGCCAAAGGCGTCCTTGCCAGCCAGGGAGATGATGAAATTCAGGCTTTTGTTGAGGATGCGCGGAAACGGATGGGCCGGGTCCAACCCCATGGGGCTGAGGATGGGCAGCAATTCTTCCTCGAAATAGTTTTTCAGCCAGGCGTGTTGGGAGGCGCTCCAATCGCGGCGGCGGATGAAGCGGATGTTTTGCTCCTCCAGGGCGGGAAACAGCACGTCGTTCAACACGCGGTATTGCTCTTCCACCAGTTCGTGGGCGCGCAGGCTGATTTGCGCGAGGGCTTCGCCAGGGCTGAGGCTGTCCGGCTCGTTGCGGGCCGCGCCCAGTTCGGCCAGTTGGATCAGCCCGGCGGCGCGCACCTCGAAAAACTCGTCCAGGTTGGTGCAGGAAATGCACAGGAAGTTCAGGCGCTCCAGCAGCGGCGTGGATTCGTCCTTGGCCTGCTCCAGCACCCGCCAGTTGAATTCCAGCAGGCTGAGTTCGCGGTTGAGGTACAGCCTCGGGTCGGCCAAGTCGAGTTCGCCGGCCTCTTCCTGAGCCTTGCTTCTGGGCTGGGCCTTGGCTTGCAGGCGCATGGCGCTGTTGTCCTTCTCCATGTCGCCGACCAGATGCTTGGCGGCGCGGATCATGCGTTCGGCTTTCTGCTTGGAGAAGCCCGGAATCTTCAGCAATTGCTCCACATCGGAGACGGACAGCTCCTCCACGGAAAAAATGCCATGTTCGGCCAGGACGGCGCGGGTCGATTTGCCGATGCCTTTGACTTTAACGTTGCCGATAATCAAGTCTGTCGTCTCCTATAGGGCGGCCTTTAGGCCGCTGTTCTGCTGCTTTAACATGTGAGGGCGCAACCCCTGGTGGGTTGAAACATGCCCTAAGTTTTACGGCCCAAACCCACAACCTGCCGCATAGGCTATTTGAAAAGCGCCGCGTATTCCGCGTAACCTTCCTGTTCCAAGTCTTCTGCGGGGATGAACCTAAGCGCGGCGGAGTTGATGCAATAGCGCTTGCCGGTGGGGGCCGGGCCGTCGTCGAAGACATGGCCCAGATGCGAGTCGGCGTGTTGGCTGCGCACCTCGGTGCGGACCATGAAATGCGAGACATCGCGCTTCTCGACCAAGTTGGCAGGCGCCAGCGGGCGGCGGAAGCTGGGCCAGCCGGTGCCGGAGTCGAATTTGTCCAGCGAGCTGAACAGAGGCTCGCCGGAAACCGCGTCCACATAAATGCCGGGGCGGTGGTTGTCCCAGTAGGCATTGCGGAACGGCGGTTCGGTGCCGCAGCATTGGGTGACCTGGAATTGCTCCTCGTCCAGCGTTTGCTTCAAGGCTTGCCCGTCGGGCTTGACGAATTTTGATGGGTCCCAAGACATGGCGGAATCTCCTCAGGGGGGATGGCGGAACAACTGTCTATTGTACTGGTTTTGCGGGCAGGCGGCGCGGCGGGAGAAACCCTCAGGGAACTTGGGTTTCCGCGCTGTCGCTTTGCCCTAGGTTGTCGGTCCAGCTTACCTGGACGCTGTCGCCGGGGCGGGCGTCGCGCAGCCGCACGGACAGGTACGGGTCGCGGGAGACGCCGGCGCCAAACTGGCAGTCGGCGACGGTGTTGCCGTTATGGGCTATTTTCACGGTTTCGATGAAATGGGCGGGGAGGGTTGCGCCCGTGGACGGGTCTTGTCTGCGCCCGGTTTCCATCGGGTGGGCGATCAGGATGCGGACCAGGCAGGCGGTCTCCAAATGTTTTATTCTGATTTTTATCGTGGACATGGCATTCCCAAGCATCGGGCTGGCCCCGGTTCCTGCCCGGCGGGAGAGGGGGCCAATAACAGACAAGAAAGGCGGACATTATGGCGCAGACCCGGCGATCCTTCCTGAGTTCCTTCCTCGCGCTCCTGCTGGCCTGGGCACCTGGCCGGGTTTGGTCCCAACCACCGGCGGCAAGGCGCAAAGAAGCCGACACACTGGCCCAGGCCATGGACCGGGAAACCGGCGGCCGCCAGCCGCTCGCCAGCGGCCAGATCACCCTGACGGTCCCCGACATTGCCGAAGACGGCGCGCTGGTGCCGGTCACGGTGGAGAGCACGCTGCCGGGGGCTGACGCGATTTGGATATTCGTGGAAAAAAATCCCGCGCCCCTGGCCGCCCGGTTTAAATTCGGGCAATCCCTGGATCCTTTTGTTTCCCTGCGCATCAAAATGAACGAAAGCTGCGCGGTCGTCGCCTTGGTCAAAGCGGGCGGGGAGTATTTCAGTACTAGCAAGAGGGTTAAGGTGGTACTGGGGGGATGCGGGTAGTTTTGGCGGAGTGGGAACCCGGCGAAAATGATTAGACATCCACCGATTTTTCGGTTATTCATGTCCCCCACTTACGTTCAGCAAAGGACTGATCCTTATGAACCCTGCCGGCCAGCCCATACGCATTGTGCAAATCACCGACTTCCATCTGTTGGACGATCCTGCGCGGACGATGATGGGGATTAACACCGAACAAAGCTTTCTTGCCGCGCTTGACTTGGCTTGGCGCAACCACCCAGGCGTAGACTTGTTCCTGCTGACGGGCGATCTGGTCCAGGATGCGACCGCCGCCACCTACCGCCGTTTGCGCGAATACTTGGACGTTTTGCCCGTTCCCTGCTATTGCCTGCCCGGCAACCACGACGAGGCCGCGAAGATCCGCCAATTTTTGCTGGGCGGCAACATCGCCTTGCAATCCCAAATTTTGTTGGACGGCTGGCAGATCATCTGCCTGGACAGCACCATCCCCAACGATCCGGGCGGCTGTTTGCCGCCGGAGCAAATGGCCTTGCTTGAAGCCAAACTCGCCGAGCAGCCCGGCCGCCACGCCATTGTTTGCCTGCACCATTCGCCGCTGCCTACCGGCGCGGCTTGGCTGGACACCATGATGCTGGCCAACCATGAGGAGCTGTTCGCCCTCTGCCAGCGCTTTCCCCAGGTCAAGGCGGTGGTCTTCGGACATATCCACCAGATTATGGATGTCTGGCGGGACGGTCTGCGCCTGCTAGGCTGTCCGTCCACCTGTTTCCAATTTCACCCGGACAGCGAAGATTTCGCCTTGGATTTCCTGCCGCAAGGCTATCGTTGGTTGGAACTCTATCCCGACGGCGAAATCAAGACCGACGTGGTGCGCCTGGATGCCGTGCCGGCCGGGCTGAACATGGCGTCGGGCGGCTATTGAGCGTGCCGGGCTTGGACGTGGAGGGCCGCTGTCTGGCATTGACGGACAGCGGCTTTTTGGCGGACGCCGCCGAGTGGGACGAGGCGGTCGCCCTGGCCTTGGCGGCGCGTTCGGGCATCCGCCTGACCGAGGCGCATTGGCAGATTCTCCGCCACCTGCGCGAATACTATGGAAAATTCCACCATCTGCCCAATGCCCGCATGTTCGTCAAGCTGGTGCAAAAGGAATTCGGCGCGGAAAAGGGCTCATCCCGCTACCTGCACAGCCTGTTTCCCGACAGCGCGGTGCGCTACGCCTGTTTGATCGCCGGCCTGCCCAAGCCGCCGGGCTGCCTTTGATCCCTCACCAAAGCTTCCCCTGTTTCCTAAACGCCGCGTAAAACTCCTCCATCGCTTCGAGGAAAGAGTTGTCGCGGTTCCAGAATCCGGGGAAATCCCCGCCTTTTTTCACGCTCAAGGCCGCGACGGCCGGCGGCGTGGCGGGTTCGGCCTGGGCGGGCAGGCGTTTGGGGGTGCGCCAGAAGCTGTCGGGGTGTAGCGTCGCCGGCAGAGGCTGGGCCACGGGGCGGATGAAAAAGGCTTCGTCCGCCTGCAACGGCCTTTCTTCCATGCTCAAAGCCTGCGCCAATGCCTTGCCCAGCGGGGTTTCCCGCAACTGCCGCAACAGTTCGGCGCGCGCAATCCCGCGCAATTCAAACAGCAGAAACGGATCTTGGTCGAGCTTCGCCGCCAGGAAATAATCCAGGCCGGCGATATGCTTGCAGGGGTTGGCGTAGTCGGGGCAGGAGCATTCGGTCTTCATGTCCTTCATGTGCAAGGGCAGCAGGCGCAGCCCGAGTTCTGCAAACGGCTCCTCGATGGTGTCCGGCACCTCGTTGAGCAGCAGCCGCGAGACGAAGGCGGCCCGGCTGCCCAATTGCGCGATGACTTTCCGCCAGTCGTTCGGGGCTATCGTTTTCAACTCGATGAAAGTCTTGTACTGCGGCTCTTCGTAGACGCCGTAATAAGGGTTGGCGTTGCCACGGATGCGGGCGGTGACGCGGTTGCCTGCCATCTCCCAGTGGATGATGCGGCTGTCGTTGGCATAGCCTTTGCCCCGCGCCAGCCGGCCGGCGTCGATGAAGCCTTCCAGCGCCTCGATGTATTTTTTGCCCCACCAAGTTCTGACGGTTTTCATGGTTTAATCCAGCAGTGCTTGCTTGTTCAAGGCGATGAGCCGCTTGAAGGCGTCGTTGTCCAGCTTGGCCAGCCAAGATTCGTCGCTGCCGACAATCGCCCCGGCGACTTTGCGCTTTTCTTCGATCATCGCGTCGATGCGCTCTTCCAGCGTGCCTAAAGTGATGAATTTATGCACGAACACGTTGCGGGTCTGGCCGATGCGGAAGGCGCGGTCGGTGGCTTGGCCTTCCACCGCCGGGTTCCACCAGCGGTCGAAATGGAACACATGGTTGGCGCGGGTGAGGGTGATGCCTACGCCGCCGGCCTTGAGCGACAGGATGAACACAGCGGGCGGCGACTCGGCGTCTTGGAAGCGGGCGATCATTTGCTCGCGCCGGCTGCGGCTGGTGCCGCCGTGCAGGTAATAGGTCTGGCATTGCAGGGCGGCTTTCAAATGGCGCTCCAGCGGCTCGCCGATGTCGGTGAACTGGGTGAACACCAGGGCGCTCTCGCCTTCGGCCAGCACGTCGCCCAGCATCTCGGTCAGCCGTTCCAGCTTGTGCGAGCGCTCCGCCGTGAACGGCCCGCCGTCTTGCAGGAATTGCGCGGGATGGTTGCAGATTTGCTTGAGCTTCATCAGCGTGGACAGCATCAAGCCTTGGCGCTGGATGCCTTCGCTGTCCGCCAGTTGCCGCTCCACGTCGCGCACCACCGCCTCGTACAGCGAAGCCTGCTCCTTGCCTAGGCCGCAATATTGGCGGTTGTCCACCTTGTCGGGCAGGTCTTGGATGATGGCGGGGTCGGTCTTCACCCGGCGCAGGATGAACGGCTCGACCAGCTTGCGCAGCAGGGCGGACTTGCCCCGGTTGTTCTCGCGCTGGATGGGCAGTTCGTAGTTCCTGCGAAATTGCGCCTGCTTGCCCAGATAGCCGGGGTTGAGGAAATTGAACAAAGACCACAGGTCGAGCAGGCGGTTTTCCACCGGGGTGCCGGTCAGCGCCAGCCGATGGTCGGACTGCAAGTGCAGGATGGCCTTGGTCTGCGCGGCCAGGGGGTTTTTGATGTTCTGCGCCTCGTCCAGCACCACCCGCCGCCAGCGGACATCGGCCAGCAGCTTGGCGTCCTTGCGCGCCAAGGCATAGGAGGTGATGAACACATCGCAGCCGCGGCAGGCGGCGGCGAAGGCTTCCGGCGTGCCGGCGCGTTGGCCGCCGTGGTGGATGTGCGTGGCCAAATGCGGGGCGAAGCGCTCGATTTCCTTGCGCCAGTTGCCGATCACCGAGGTCGGCGCGATCAGCAAATTCGGCGGGCCGCCGCGCCCCGCCTCCTTTTCCCTGACGAGTTGGGCGATGACTTGGATGGTCTTGCCCAGCCCCATGTCGTCGGCCAGACAGCCGCCCAAACCCAGCCGCTCGATGAATTCCAGCCAGCTAACGCCGCGCTTTTGGTATTCGCGCAGGCTTGCGTTCAGGCGCGGCGGGTTGTCAATCGGTTCGATTTGCCGGGGGTCGCGCAGCTTCGCCAGCATCCCGGACAGGGCGTCTTGGGCGTCTAGCTCGAAAAATTCGGCTTCCTCGGCGTCGCGGCGCAGCAACTCCCGCATGTCCAGCGTTTCGCCGCCATCCCCTTGCGCCTTCCAGAACGCCAGCATCTCCCGCATCTTGTCACGGTCCAAGGCCACCCACTGGCCGCGGAACCGCACCAGCGGCGTCTTGGCCTCGACCAGTTGTTGCCATTCGTCCGCGCTGACGGATTCTTCGCCCAGGCTCAGTTCGTAGCGGTATTGCAGCAGCGCGTCCAGGCTCAGGCCGCTTTGGCTGCTGGAGGCGATGGTTTTCTTCGGCTTCTGGTCGGCGCTGCGCATCTTCAGCTTGGCGCGGCGGCGGCCCTGCGGCGTCCACCAGGCCGGGACAATCACGCGGAAGCCCGCGTCTTCCAACACCCAGGCCGTTTCGTTGAGGAAGCCGAAGGCGTTTTCCAGGCTGAGTTCAATGCCGATGGGGTGGTCGGTTTCCAGGCCTTCCCACAGCGCCGGAAAAATCCGCGCCGCCTGGCCCAGTTGCAGGAATAGGTTTTGCTCGAAATCCTCGCCGAAATTCGCGCGCAAGGCTTGTTGGGCTTGCCCGGCCATCTCCCAGTAATCTTCCAGGCCCACCGACAGGGAAGGGTCATGGCGCGCCGCGACCCGGAATTCCAGATCCCACACGTCGGGCGCATGCTCTTCGGCCTCGTGCAATTGCAGGCCCAGTTGAAACCCCAAGGCACCCTGGCGGCCATGGAGCTTGTGCCGCCAGTCCAGCCAATGGCGGTAAAGCTGCAAATCGGCGTTTTTCTGCCAAGGGGTGGCGCTTCCCAAGTGGCAGGCCGCATCGACCAGGCTACCGTCGATCTTCTTGCGCAAAGCCTGGGTCGGGCTGGCCTGGGCGGCGCTGCGGTGCAGCAAGACCTCGGCGCAATGGCTTAACAAACTGGCCGGCTCGTAACCCGGCGCGGCGCAAGCCGGCCAGCACTCGACCGCCTCGCGGATCAGTTGCTCATAAGCCGCCGTGGCAAACTCCCAGCCCGCGTACAGCGCATGGCGGCTGCCGCCGGCCGCTTGCAGGCGCAGGGCCGGGATGAAGGAATCCTTGAACATCACCGCTTTCAAGGACTGGCTGAACCAGTGCCAGAACAGGAAATCACTGCCCGGCAACAACTCCTGCCCTTGGAACAGCATTTGGAAATGCAGTTCGTTGAGGCTGGCGATGGCTTGCCCGGTCAGCATCCGGCAATGGATCTGCCATTCTTGCAATGTTGCCTGTTGGGGGTATTCCGTCTCCAAAAAAGGCAGCAGCTCGGGGCAGGGCAAGGGAGAGTTGTCCTCGGAAGGCAGCGGCAGCGTGGCCGTGACGGAAAGCGCCGGCGGGCCGGCGATGCCCATCTCCGCCAGCAGGCTTTGCAAGGCTTTGGCGGGCAGTTGGCGGGGATGGTGGGTGGCCGAGGCCGATTTCGACAAGGGGGCGGAGGTTTCCACCCACAGGTGGAAATTTCCCGCCTGCGCGAAAGCCTGGGCCGGATCGGGCTGCCAGAAGGCGTGCAAGACTTTCACCGGCTCACGCCCCCTGCCGTGCTTGCTCCAACTGCAATTCCCGCAATTTCATCAAGGCATACACCGTTTCCAAATGCGGTATCGCCACGCCCAGGCTTTGCCCTTGGCGCACGGCGTTGCCGAGGATGGCCTCGGTCTCCATTGGGCGCCCGGCCTCGAAATCCAGCAACATGCTGGTTTTGTAAGCCGGCATTTTGTGGGTGCTGGCGATGTTTTGCTCGACGATGTTAGCCGGCAAGCGATGGCCCGCGGCTTCGGCGATGGCGGCGATTTCTTCCATGATGGCGCGGACTAGCGGTTCCTGGGTGGCGAGGATGTCAGCGGTGGACAGCCCGCCGGACAGCACCGACAAGGGATTGAACGCCGCATTCCACACGCATTTTTGCCAACGCGCCGTGCCGATGTCGGCGCTGGCGACGCAGGCGATGCCCGACTGCTCGAATGCCGCGCACAAGGCTAGCGTCTTTGCCGACAGGCCGGCGGGATAATTGCCCAAGGCCAGCCGCCCGTAAGCTTGGTGCCAAATCTTGCCCGGCGCGGTGCGGGTGACGCAGATGAAGGCCAGGCCGCTGATGAGTTCGTTGTCCGGGTAGGCTTGCGCGATTTCCGGCTCGATGCCTATGCCGTTGGACAGCAGCACGATGCTGGTGCCCGGGCCTACGGCATCGCGCAGCAGGGCAACGCGGTCCACGCCTTCCGCCACTTTGACGCAGAGCAGCACATAATCCGGTTTTTCGGCCAGTTCGGCGGCGCTGCGCAGCACTTGCGCCGGTTGGAAATGCCGGACTCCTTCTTTGCCTTCGATGTCTATGCCCCGTTCCTTGATGTCCGCGTAATCGGAGCGGGCGAGCATGGCGACTTCCGCGCCCTGTTTGGCCAGCAAGGAACCGTAAAAACTGCCGACCGCGCCGGAACCGATGACCAAGACTTTCATGGCTTTTTCTCCAAAAAAGTTTTCAGGAAGGGGATGGTGAGCTTGCGCTTCGCCGCCAGCGTGGCGCTGTCCAGTTGTCCGACCAGTTCCAACAAACCCGGCAAGTCGCGGCGGTAGTTGCTCAACAGGAAGCGCCCGACCGCCGGCGGCACGTCCAAGCCCAGTTGCTTCGCCCGCAACGACAGGGCGACCAGCTTGTCGGCGTCGGCGAGGGGGCGCAGCATCAGGGTCAAGCCCCAAGTCAGCCGGGTTTTGAGGTCCGGCAACTGGATAGGCACGCCGTCGGGCGGGGTTTGCGCGGTGACGACCAAGCCGCGACCGGCGTCGCGCAGCCGGTTGAACAGGCCGAACAAAGCCTGCTCCCACGCCGCGTCGCCGGCAACCGCCTCCAAGTCGTCCAGGCACACCAAATCCTGGTCTTCCAAGCCATCCAGGATTTCACCGCCAAAGTCCCGCACCAGCCGCAGCGGCAGATAGGAGACATAGCGCCCCGCCCGGTGGGCATCCCGGCAGCAGGCGTGGAGCAGATGGGTCTTGCCCACGCCCGCCTCGCCCCACAGGAAGACCAGCGGCTGGTCCTGGCCCTGCGCGGCGCGGCGCAAATGCTCCACCGCCTCGGCATTGCCGCCGGGGTAGTATTCGTCGAAGCCGTGTTCGGGGGCGAAAAAGAAGGGCAGGGGCAATTGCCGGTTCATTCAAGAACCTTCTGGCATCCGCAGGCGCAGGTACGATCCGCCGAACAGGCACAGGCTGAAGGCGATTTCCAGCCCCGCCTGGACGCGCTGGCCTGGGTCCGTGGCGGCGACCACGCCATGGATGAAATACAGCAGACTGAGCAAGCCCAGCCCGATGAAACTCCCGCGCCGGTCATAGAGCAGGCCGCGCAGGGGAAGCAGCAAGGGCAGGGTGGCCACGCCCAGAACCAGGGAGGTGGGCGCGTGGCGGGCGGGCGCGAACGCCGTCGCCCAGGCCAGCCACAGCACCAGCAGGCCGAAATAGCCGACAAACGCCGCAATTCGCGCCGGACTCATTGCACGCCAGCGTTTTTGAGGGCCAGCGCCACGTTCGCCAGGCGTGTCCCCAGTGCGAGGCAAAGCTGTTTTTCCTCCGCGCTCATCTCCCGGTCGCGCCCGCTCAGGCAACTGGGGCCGTAAGGCGTGCCGCCGGAGGTGGTTTCCATCAAGGCCCGCTCTTTGCTGGGGATGCCCACCATAACCATGCCATGGTGCAGCAAGGGCAGCATCATCGTAATCAGCGTGGCCTCATGCCCGCCGTGCATGGACGAGGTGGAGGTGAACACCCCGGCCGGCTTGCCGGTCAGCGCCCCGGAAAACCACAGGCCGCTGGTGCTGTCGAGGAAATATTTCAAGGGCGCGGCCATGTTGCCGAAATGGGTGGGGCTGCCCAAGGCTAGGCCGTCGCAGTTCTGCAAATCTTCCAGGCTGGCGTAAGGATGGCCGGAGGCGGGAATGCTGTCCGCCGTCGCCGCGCAGACCGGCGAGACTTCCGGCACGGTGCGCAGCTTGGCCGTCGCGCCGGGGACTTCCTCCACGCCACGGGCGATCATGTTGGCCATCTCGGTGGTGGAACCGTAGCGGCTGTAGTAAAGGATTAGGATTTCTGCCATGTGCTTTCGTGTGTTCGATGGGGTGTACCCGCCCCGCCTGAGACGGCGCGGACAGAAAAAGCGCCATAGTTTATCGCGCTTCCCGGTTGGAGACTGTGGATTTTTCGTGAAGGGCTGGTTTGCGGTTGGCGGGCGCAAGGCCGGTTTCAGGATGGCCTAGTGGCTTACCACCTATCGCGGCCTCACCGTGGGAGCGGGCCGCGCCCGCGATAAGCCGACGGCAGGCGTGGAATGAGTCGCGCCCATCGGGCGCTCCTAAACATCCCTGGGAGGGATGTTATCGCTTCTCCATGAAAATTGGCCGTCCATCAAGCCTGCAAACCAGACATCCCCAGCAGTTTGGCCGCTTTGTTCAAGCGCATGTCAAAACAGGCAAAACAAATGGGCGTCTGGGCAATCTGGCCTGTTTCATAGGCGGCGGCGAGTTGGACGCTGTCATAGCCGCGCAAGGCGAAAGTGTCGGCATAGTCCCCCGCCCGCTCGACTAGCGCCTGGCTGACTTCCAATACCACATAACGCGGCCAGTCGTTTGCCAGGGCTTGCTTGGCTTGTTCGATGGCGGGCGCGTCTTCCGGCACTTCCCGCGCCCGTCTGGACAAGGCGGCATGGGCCTCCGCCCAGGCAATGCGGCAGACCGCCACCGCCTCCGCTTCGGCCACTTTGGCTTGCACTAGGTCGCTGTCCGGTTCGACGATGTAGAGTTTCAACAAGGCGGAGGTGTCGCAGAACAAAATCATCCGCGGTCTTCCAGCGCCATTTGGGAAACCGGCTTGCCGCGTTCTTGCAGCCTGAGCTTCGCCCCCTCCGGCTTGCCGCCTTGCCAGGTGGCGGCACCCGCCGCCAATAGCCGCGCCACGCCCGCGTGGTCGCCTTGACCCACGCCGACGATGCGTGCGACCACCTTGCGATGCGAGGTCAGTTCGATCACGCCTGATTGCGCGCGTTCAATGTATTGGGACAAATGTGACTTGAATTCCTGGATGGAGACTTGCATTGATGGCCTCTTTCTTTGCTTTTCTCTATAAAATATGTGCTTTTTGTTGGAAAGATTCAATCGTTTTCCATTCCCGCCCACCTGTGGTATTTTGCGACGCTATCCCGTCTCCTGCACAAAGGCTAGACTTAGCCCGCATTTTTCCATCGCAAACCAGCCATGTACCAATACGACCAATACGACCAAACCCTAGTAGACGAGCGGGTCGCGCAGTTCCGCGACCAGACCCGCCGCTTCCTCGCCGGCGATCTCAGCGAGGACCAGTTCCGCCCGCTGCGCCTGATGAACGGCTTGTACATCCAGACCCACGCGCCGATGCTGCGCATCGCCGTGCCTTACGGTCTGCTGTCCTCAAAGCAATTGCGCATGTTGGCGCACATCGCCCGCAAGTACGACAAGGGCTACGGGCATTTCACCACGCGCCAGAACATCCAGTACAACTGGCCGAAGCTGGAGGACGTGCCGGACATCCTCGCCGACTTGGCGACGGTGCAGATGCATGCCATCCAGACCAGCGGCAACTGCATCCGCAACACCACCAGCGACCACCTGGCCGGCGTCGCCGCCGATGAACTTGAAGATCCACGGCCTTGGTGCGAGATCATCCGCCAATGGTCCACCTTGCACCCGGAATTCGCCTTCCTGCCGCGCAAATTCAAAATCGCCGTCAGCGGGGCGGCGAAAGACCGCGCCGCGACGCAAGTCCATGACATCGGCCTGCAACTGGTGAGGAACGGGCAGGGCGAGATGGGTTTCGAGGTGCTGGTCGGCGGCGGCTTGGGCCGCACCCCGGTCATCGGCGCGACGATCCGCCCGTTCCTGGAGAAACAGCATTTGCTGTCTTATCTGGAAGCAATTCTGCGCGTGTACAACCTGTTTGGCCGCCGCGACAATAAATACAAGGCGCGCATCAAGATCCTGGTCAAAGAGACCGGCGTCGAGGCATTCACCCGGCTGGTCGAAGAGGAATGGCAGCACATCCGCGACGGCCTGCTGCTGGACGAGCAGGAAATCCAGCGGGTGAAAGCGTTTTTCGCCCCTCCCGAATACGAGGCCAGCGCCGCCGCCGACACGAGCTTTGCGGAACGCCAAGCCAACGATCCGAACTTCGCCGCCTGGGTCCGCCACAACACGGTGGGACACAAGGTTCCCGGCTACCGCGCCGCCTTCGTCTCGCTGAAAGCCCCCGGCATCCCGCCCGGTGACATCACCGACGCGCAAATGGAGGCCGTGGCCGATCTGGCCGACCGCTACAGCCTGGGCGAGCTGCGCGTCACCCATACGCAAAACCTGCTGCTGGCGGACGTGAAGCAAGGCGATCTTTACGCGCTGTGGCAGCAGTTGAGCGCCTTGAACCTCGCCACCGCCAACATCGGCAAGGCGACGGATATGATTTGCTGCCCCGGCCTGGATTTCTGCTCGCTGGCCAATTCCAGTTCCATCCCCGTCGCGCTGGACATCACGGCGCGGCTGGAGGACGCGGATTATCTCTACGACCTGGGCGACATCCGCATCAACATTTCCGGCTGCATGAACGGCTGCGGCCACCACACCGTAGGCCATATCGGCATCTTGGGCGTCGATAAGAAGGGCGAGGAATGGTTCCAGTTGACCCTGGGCGGCTCCTCCTCCAACGACGCCTCGCTGGGCGAACGCCTCGGCCCCGCTGTCCCCAAGGACCAAGTCGGTGGCACGGTGGAAACCATTTTGAAAACCTATGTGGGCTTGCGCGAGGGCGAGGAATCCTTCCTCGAAACGGTGAGACGCTTGGGGATCGCCCCTTTCCAGGAGACAGTTTATGCAAATCATTAAAGACGGCGCGATTGTCGCCGACGAGGTCCGGCATTTGGC
>CAZOTR010000115.1:0-14003 GCA_964582755.1 uncultured Methylococcaceae bacterium
CCCATGCCAAACTCTTTAGCCATGCAAAGCCAAATCCAAGAAAGCATCCAGCATATCGAAGACTATGCAAACACCTTGACCGAGGACGCCATTGCCTATTGGCAATACCACAAGCGACGCTATGAATGGACTTCAAACCTGATTGCGGAACTCGCTGGCAAACTCGGCGAAGGCGGACAGCCCGTCACCAAAATACTGGACATCGGCCCCGCTTACCAAACTAGGCTGCTGGAGTGCGTCTTCCCTGACATGCAAATTGACACCTTGGGGTTTTTTGACGCGCGCTTTGCGCCCCTCCGCCAGACCGTCCATATCAGCTTCGATTTAAACGACACATTTCACCCCGAAAAGCGGCTTGAGCATAGCGGAGAACAATACGCCATCATCGTGATGCTGGAAGTGATTGAGCATCTTTATACTTCCCCCAAATTCATCTTCACTTATTTGCGGGAAATCATGCAGCCCCATGGGGTTCTGGTGGTGCAAACGCCAAACGCGGTCTCGCTTAACAAGCGATTCAAGATGCTCAAGGGGAGGAATCCCTACGAGCTTATCAGTGAAAACCGGGCCAGCCCCGGACATTTCCGGGAGTATACCAAGGCGGAAATGTGCCAACTGGCCGAGGCTGCCGGCTTGGAGGTGGTGGAGACATATATGCTCAATTACTTCAACAACAGAGGTCTGCTGTCCAAAATTTCAAGCGTCTTCCCAGGCAGTTTCCGGGAGGGCATGACCCTTATCATTCGAAAAAATGACCTTCCGGCAACACGATAGCCAGCCATGCAGGGTGGGCAAGCGGCTTTATCGTTTGCCCACGCGGAATCTGCGCGGCTGGCAGCCACTCCCGGACATCTAGCAGTCATTGCCAGAGTTCTGGCAACCACTGCGGAGTTTCCGCCGCCGCTGCCAGAGTTTTTCCAGCCACGGAAAGAACTCTCGCCGCCGCAAAAAGAATTTCCCCAGCCATTGATAAAATCTTAAGGAATCCAACCTGAGCACCATCGCCGCCAGCCTGCTCGCCGCCGCCACGCAGCTAGAAAAAATCTCCGACACTCCGCGCCTGGACGCCGAGGTTCTCCTCGCCTTGGCGACGGGCAAGACCCGCACGCACTTCCGCGCCTGGCCTGAAAAGCAACTAACCGACGCAGAAGAAGAAGCCTTCCAAAAGCTTCTGGAACAACGCCTGCAAGGCCGGCCCGTCGCCCACATCACCGGCAACCGAGAATTTTGGTCGCGGGAATTCCTGGTCACGCCCGACGTGCTGATTCCCCGCCCGGAAACCGAATTGCTGGTCGAGCTGGCGCTGGAACGCATCCCGGCAGGACTGGCCGCAAGTATCGCCGACCTGGGCACCGGCAGTGGCGCGGTCGCCATCAGCCTCGCCCTGGAACGGCCCGACGCCGCCGTCACCGCCTTGGATCTCAGCCCCGCCGCCTTGGACATCGCCCGGCAAAACGCCGACCGGCTGGGCGCGTGCAATGTCCGGTTCATCGCAAGCGACTGGTTCGCCGCCCTGCCCGCCTCCGAACATTTTGACCTGATCGTCAGCAACCCGCCCTACATCGCCGCAAATGACCCGCACCTGGGGCAAGGCGATGTGCGCTTCGAGCCGATGCTGGCCCTCGCCTCCGGCCCCGACGGCCTGGACGCCATCCGCCACATCGTCCAGCAAGCTCCGCAGCGCCTGAGTTCCGACGGCTGGCTGCTGTTCGAGCATGGCTTTGAGCAAGCGGAGGCGGCGCGGGAATTGTTGCGGGCGGCGGGGTTCGCGGAAGTCGGCAGCTTCGCGGATTTGCAAGGCCACGGGCGGGTCAGCGGCGGACGCAAGGGCTGAACTCGCACCCGGCATTAACGGTGCCGTGCGGGAACGGGTAAAATGCCGCCATCCACCCCATCCAACCGAGCCACAGCCATGCCAGCGAACGAAATCGAACTGCCCCGCGCCCTGGTCAACCAGATCCTGCACCACGCCCAATCTTCCCCGGAATTGGAAGTCTGCGGCCTCATCGGGGCGAAAGGCGGCATCCCGCATTCCTGCCACCCGGTCGCCAATGTTGCCACCGTGCCGCAAACGCGCTTCCAACTGGACCCGGCGGGCCAAATCGAGGCCATGCGCCAAATCCGCGAGAGCGGCGAGGAATTGTTCGCCATTTTCCACTCCCACCCCGCCGCCCCGGCGGAACCCTCCCCGGCGGACTTGGCCGAAGCCGCTTACCCGGACGCCTTATACTTGGTAGTTTCGCTGAACACCAAGGGCGTGTTGGAAATGCGGGGGTTTCGGATTAGCCGGGACAAGTCCGCCGTGGAAATCCCGTTAGTGCTGGAGCATGGCAACAACGCCCCCTTGCATGCCTGACAACCCAACCGAGGTTTTCCAATGTCCGCGATACCCTCCCCAAAAACCTACACTGCCGAAGAATATCTGGCCTTGGAAAGAAGCTCGCTGGAAAGCAAGTGCGAGTTTGTCGATGGGCAGATTTTCGCCATGACTGGCGCGAGCCGTGAGCATAATCTGATTGCTGTCAATATTGCGGGGGAATTGAGAAACCAACTCAAAGGCCGACCCTGCGAAGCCTATCTTAACGATATGCGGGTGAAAGCCGCCAAAGCCAAGGGTTATTACTATCCCGACATTGCCGTGGTGTGTGGCCAGCCGACATTTGAGGACGGCCAGATGGACACCTTGCTCAACCCCGCCGTGCTGGTCGAAATACTCTCCCCCTCCACCGAAGCCTATGACCGGGGCGACAAATTCGCCGCCTACCGCAAAATTGAATCTTTGCGCGAATACCTGCTGGTGGCGCAAGACAAACCGCGCATCGAGCGTTATGTGCGGCAGGGGGACGCCTGGGTGTTGACGGAAATTTCGGGCTTGGACGGGGCGGTGGGTTTGGAGACTATTGGCTGTGTTTTGGCGTTGCGGGAAGTTTATGATAGGGTGTTAGACTAGCCGCCATCTACTTTATTCAATTATTCCCTCGCTTCATCTAATTTAGAGGACAATTCATGGTCGTTAAAAAATATAACATTACCGTCGTATCTCTATTTTCGGGATGCGGAGGAATGGATTTGGGTTTTACTGGCGGATTCGATTTTCTCGGAAACCATTACCCAAAAACAGCCTTCCAAATCATTTGGGCAAACGAACTAAACAGTGCCGCCTGCCGGACATACCGTAAAAACATCGGCCCCCACATCGTAGAAGGTGACATCTGGCAGACCATGCCAAACATGCCTGAAACTGCGGATGTCGTAATTGGCGGATTCCCGTGCCAAGACATTTCTGTGAATGGCAAGGGCGCGGGCGTGGATGGCAAACGTAGCGGCTTGTACCGTGCGATGGTGGAAGCCGTGTCGAGAATCCGCCCGAAAGTTTTTGTGGCGGAAAATGTCAAAGGGCTGCTCATGCGACACAATGCGGCTTCGCTGCAAAGGGTTCTGTCCGACTTCCGTGCCGAGGGTTACGAGGTGAACTGCCAGCTCTATCACGCGGCTGACTACGGTGTGCCGCAGACGCGGGAACGGGTGTTTATTGTGGGCACGAGGCCAGACATACCCCAGTTCGTTCCTCCAAAACCGGTGTGCGATAAACACATAACAGCGGCGGAAGCCATAGGCGATCTTGAATCTCTTGCCGAAGATGCGGATTTTAATCATGTCTGGAGTCTCGCCAACCAAAGCGCGGAGCAAGGCAATCGTAGGCTCAAAGCGGAAAGGCCCGGCTACACCATTCGCGCCGAGTGCCACGGCAACATCCAGTTTCACTACGCGCTTCCAAGACGAATCTCCATGCGGGAAGCGGCACGGTTCCAATCATTCCCCGATAATTTCCGCTTTGAGGCAAAGCTGCGCGAAACCGAGCGGCAAGTCGGTAATGCGGTGCCGCCCGTGCTGGCGTGGCACATCGCCAAAGCGACACAAGCCACGCTGGTCGGTGGCACTTGCATGAAGCAAGAGGAATTTGAGCCTGTTCTGGATGATGTTTGCGCAAAAAAGTCTGTTTTTATCGATATAGTTGCCCGCCCACACCCATGACTCCTCCCCCCAAATCCCCGCTCATCATGCTCTCCGCCGGCGAAGCCTCCGGCGACCAACACGCCGCCAGCCTGTTTCTGGAACTGAAAAAGCTTATCCCGGAAGCTAAGGCCATTGGCATGGGCGGGGCGCGGATGCGCGAGGCGGGGGTGGAGATCCGCTATGACTCAACGGCCATCGCGGTCATCGGCACGGTGGAGGTCATCAAGCATTACGGCGAAATCAAACGCGCCTTGGAATTGATGAAAGCCATCGCCGCCGGGGAAAAGCCCGATTTGCTGATCTGCGTGGATTACAAGGAGTTCAACTTCCGCCTAGCCAAATCCGCCAAGGCCGCCGACGTGAAGGTGTTGTTCTATGTCAGCCCGCAAGTGTGGGCCTGGCGTCCGGGGCGGGTGAAAAAATACGGCGAGGCGGTGGACCACATGGCGGTGATCTTCCCCTTCGAGGTGCCGTTCTACGAGGCCCACCACATCCCCGTCACCTATGTCGGCCATCCTTTGGCCGGCAAAGTGGTGCCGACCGTCCCCAAGGCCGAAGCCCTGGCGGAATTTGGCTTGGACGGGGACGGCCCGGTCATCGGCCTGTTGCCGGGCAGCCGGGCCAACGAGATCAAGCGGCTGTTGCCGGTGATACTGGAATCTGTGGAATTGTTGGCCCGCCGCTTCCCCAAGGCCCGTTTCGTCCTCAACCAAGCGTCTTCGGTGACGGACGACATGCTCCGGCCTTATCTGGCGCAATGCCCGGTGGCGGTCACAGCCATCCAGGGCCGCAATTACGACGTGCTGCAATGCTGCGACGCGGTCGTCACCGTTTCCGGCACCGCCACGCTGGAGGTGGCACTGGCCGGCGTGCCGATGGCGATCATTTACCAAGTCGCCCCGCTGACCTACTGGCTGGGCCGCTGGCTCATCAGCATTCAGTTCATCGGCCTGCCCAACATCCTCGCCGGGAAAGGCATCGTCCGCGAATTTATCCAGCACGAGGCCAACGCGGACGCTATCGCCGGGGAAATCGGCAGGATCATCGAAGACCCGGCTTACGCGGAGCAGATCAGGCAGGATTTGCGCACGGTGAAGGATCTGCTGGGCGCGGGCGGCGGTTCCGCCAACTTGGCCCGGCTGGCGGCGGAGATGCTGGGGCTGGCAGGCTAGTCTGCGGGCGCTTGCCTGCGAGACGGGTTATCAAGGCGGCTTGGAAAGCATAAAATCCACCGGTCCAACTTCCGCCCTCCGGCGGCTCTACACACAACAAGGAACATACGGCATGAAAACACGCTATTGGTTTTTATTGGCGGCGCTGGGCCTGTCGGCCTTGGGCGGATGCTCCGGCGCGAAGCCCGAACCCGCAAAACCTGACTTTGCCAGGGGCGGGCGTGTGTTTGATGTGTATTGCGCCCGGTGCCACATGGATGCCGACAGCGAAGCCCCGCAGTTGGACGAGGCGGGCGACTGGGATCTGCGCACCCATGAGTGGTCTTCCATCCTGAAAGACCACGCCAAGAGCGGCTTCCTGGGGATGCCGGCCAAGGGCGGGCAGGCCGCGCTGACCGACCAGAACATCAGCGACGCCCTGTATTTCATGGAAATCAAGATCAAGGCCGCGCAATAAGCCGGCTTGGTCCTGCCGCCTTGTTTGAATCTGCCGGGAGATGATGATGCCAGTGAGTTGCATGGTTTGCGGCGACGCCATCCCGCTCCAGCGCCAAGGGGAAGATCCCGTCTGTTTCCGCTCGGACTGCCGTTTCGTCGCGGGGCAAAAAGGCAAAATGCCCGCCGCCGCTTACGCGCAATTCTTTGCGTTGCGGTCGCGCAGCATACGCTGGCAGATTCAGCGGGAGCGGGAAAGCGAGGAGAAGCTCAAACGTGCGCGGGACAGGGAAGAAGCGGAAAACCAGGCGTGTTGGCAGGCGAAGACGGCGGCGATCCCCGGCTTTCGCGCCGAGAAATTCCCCCTGCTCGCCGTTCCCCGCAACCCCAGAAAACTGGCCAACCTTCCCGAACGGCGCAAACGCGCTTTCCGGGACCATCTGAACCAGATGATTGCGGCGGCCACCGCGTTGCCCCATGCGGCAAATGCCCAGCCAACCCAGCCCGATGCCCCGCCCACGGCCGCCAAACTCTTGGGCGGCGCCTGTGCGCTGTGCAAGGGCGCGTGCTGCCTGAGCGGAGGCAACCACGCTTATCTGCGGACGGCGACCCTAGTCCGGGTGATGCGGGCGCAGCCCGCGCTGCGCCCCCGCCACATTCTTGACTTGTACCTTGCGCAACTGGGCAACAAAACCTACGAAAACGCCTGCGTCTACCAAGGGGAAACGGGCTGCGTGCTGCCTTTGGAACTGCGCTCGAATGTCTGCACGGATTATTTCTGCCCGCCCTTGCAACAATTCAAAGCTGCGTTTGACGGGGATGAAAAACCCGAAGGGGCGTTCGTCGTGGTGCGCGCCCGCGAACACTGGACTTTTCCCAACGGCCCCGACGCAGGCATCGCAGGCGCGTATTTGTTGGCGGAAAACGGCGAGGCGTCCAAGGTTTGACCAGCGCTTCCCAGCTTGGCCCGCCCCCCCGCCATCCGGCTTGGATGGGAAAAACGGGCATGATTCCCGCCGTCCGCCAACCCGCCCAAAACTACGCGCCGGGTTGATTAACCGTCTTTGCCCTTTTTTCTTTTCAGCGGGTCATATTGCAGTGAAGCCGCGTCATACTGCTTGGTTTCCAGCGACAAAGCCGATGCCTCCAGCAACGACAAGACCAATGCGGGTTGGCCATCGCCTTCGTCGTGAGCCGCCTGGCGCTTTTCGGCCACGGTGGATTGGCTGCCGCGTCCGCCATCGTCGTAAGCCGCTTTGCACTTTTCGACGAACTCATGAAGCGTTTTTGTCGCGATTTCTTTGGAATTGTACGGCCCAAACACCCCCTCGCGCGCATTGAAAAACCATTCGACCAAGCCGGTCTTGCCGTTGCGTTGGGAAAACACGCGGTCTGCTGCAAACATTTCGATTCCTCCGTTAGCCAACCCAAAATATAGATCCCTAGCCGATGCCACCTATTCCCATGGCGCTCCACCGCTTCACTGCGGGGGGTTAAAAGTTGGAATACCCCTGGCCTGTCAGGCGAGGTAGATGCGCTCCAAGGTGCTGCGCGAGACATTGCCCCGGCTGTCTTCCGCCTCGATGTAATAGCGCACATCGCCCGCGCCGACCGGCAGGTCGGCGGTGAAATAATCGGCGGTGACGGCAGCCCCGGTCCTGGACGGATAAGCGCCGTGGTTGCGCATCGCCAACCGGCTCTCGCCCTCGGCGGTGCGCAACACCAGGCTCACGGACGCGAGGCCGCACACGTCGTAAACGAAGGTGTGCGCGACGCCTTCACGCGGCGCGTTTATCAAACACCCCTGCCCCCATTTCTGCCCGCCCGGATTCTCCGGCGTCACCCACGGCGGAAAGATCGTCGGCCCGGTGCGGTCGTGGCCCACCTCGGCCAAGGAATGGATGGCCGGTTTCAACTCTGCGTAAGCTTTGTTGGCGGCGTTGGTGACTTGCGCGTCCCACACCTCCTGGCCGGTCCAATACCAATAACAACTCGTCTCGGCGGTCAGCAGCAAGCGGACGGCGTCGCCCAGTTGCGGATGGCCCGGATCGCTGTCCTCCAGGCTATGCACGATGTTTTGGAACGCCGTCAGCACCGCCCAAGAATTCAGATCCGGCGAATACGGCTGGTCGTAACGGCTGAACCATTTCATGAACTGCGGATCGCCGTTGTCCGCCCCGGCCCAGGAACCCGGCTCGATATGCGCAGCATTGGCCGGGTCGGGCGGGAACTGCGCCAAATAATCCTCCACCGTGGTCAACTCGAAGCGCGGGTCTTCCTTCAGCCATTCCACCAAGCGGCGGGTATTGTCCTTATAATAGCTGTCCGCCCCGCCGCCGTGGTTGTCGCCGTCGGAGTGCAGCAGGAAAAACGGCGGATGCTTGGGGTCGTAACTGCCGGTTTCGACGATTTGATCGTAAACCTGGCCCAGCACGGCGGGGTATTGCAACGCGCCGAAGCCGCCACGGGCGTCCTCGTTGCCGATGTAGCGCTCGGCCGGCACGGCGATGATTTGATGGCGCTGGCCGTCCGGGTCTTCGTAAACCACATACTCGGGCCGCAACAGCGAAGGCGAAATCTTCGAGCCGGCCCAGATGTTGTGCAGCTTGAGCCAGTCATGGACCGCCGGGTTGGCCTGCTCCGCCGGGTTGGGCGGCAACATGCCCTCGCCCACGCCGGCGTAGGGATAAAACTGGCAGGCGCGGAAACGGTGGATGGAGTCGTAAATCACCGCCGTCACCCCGGCCTCGACCAAGGCCGGAATCATCCGCACATGGAAGGCGGTCTCCGGCGGAAACAGCACAGTCGATGCCTCGACGCCGAAGGCCTCGCGGATGATGCCCCGGTGCCAGGCGATTTGGCGGACGATGTCGCGGGGCGGGATCAAGGGCATCAGCGGATGGAAAAAGCCGAAGCCGGAGAAAGACAGGCGCGGATTGCCCAGGCTAGTTTTGGCTTGGGCGATGGCGCGCAACTCCCCATTCCAACCGGCGAAGCGTCCGCCGCACAAGCCCTCAATCGAGCAGCGCTCCAACTGTTCGATCAAGGAGCCGCTCCAACTGGTGGACATGCCGGCATGGGGCAAGCCGCCATCTATGTACTGGCGGACGGCGGACGGCACGAAATCGGTGTAATTGCCGCCCCGCGAGCCGAAGATGGCATCCTTCTCGCCGTCCCAGTAATAGCGGTCGGTGGTGTTGTAATACGGCTGGTGCATGTGCTTGTGGATGCCGAAGTAGATCTTCACACCCCCGACCGCATGGTGTTGCGATTTCAGCCGGACCGGGCCGGTCAACTGTAGCCGGTGGTAAACCTTGATCCAATCGCCGCCGCCGGCCTTGCCTAGATCAGCCTTGCGGCAGCCCTCCACCTGGATGCTGACGATGCCCGGCCCCAGCAAGCTGGCCGGCACCGAGGCGACGTATGCCCATTCCCCGGCCACTTCGCCCTTCAGGCGGATGGCTGCCCCATTGATAAGCTTTTGCATGCCTTGGCCGTGAATGATGACCTGGGGAAACGGAATTTCCCCGTCGGCGCAGAAAATCACCTGGAACGCCGGATTTTTGCCCACGGCCCCGCATTCAAGCTCGGTGGGGCAATCGACATGCAACAAACGGGTGAACACCGCCATCCTACCTTACCTCTTTGCAATCATTTGGAACGCCACGCAGGCGCGACGGCTTATTTTACCAGCGTTGGACCCGGCGGGCCGCAACCGCGTTTTATCCGCCGTCCGCCGGCTGGGCGGCCCATGTCAAGGCGTTGCCTTTTGCGGAAATCGACTAGGCAGAACCCCTGCTCCGCCGAAGCCAGGCAATTGCAAGCAAAGCTGGCGGTCCAGCCCACGGACCACGGGGAAGATGCTAAAATCAAGCCCACCAACCCGACTCGCAAGGCACGACCCGGCAAGATGCACATACTCCTCAGCAACGACGACGGTTATTCCGCCCCCGGCCTCATCGCCTTGGCCGACGCGCTCAAGGAATACGCCGACATCACCGTGGTGGCCCCGGAACGCAACCGCAGCGGTGCCAGCAACTCCCTGACCCTGGACCGCCCCCTGCACGCCATCAAGACGGGCGAGGGCTTTATCAAGGTGGACGGGACGCCGACGGACTGTGTGCATCTGGCCATCACCGGCCTGCTGGAGCGCGAGCCGGACATGGTCTTCGCCGGCATCAACCACGGCGCCAACCTGGGCGACGACGTGATCTACTCCGGCACCGTCGCCGCCGCCACCGAAGGCCGCTTCTTAGGGCTGCCGGCGGTAGCCATCTCCTTGGGCGGCGTCAGCCCCACCCACTTTGAGGCCGCCGCGCAGATTGCCGTGCGCCTGTTCCAAAACATCCGCCGCCATCCGCTGCCCGCCGACACCATCCTCAACGTCAACGTCCCCGACCTGCCGCTGGCAAGCATCAAAGGCTTCAAGGCCACCCGCCTGGGCCAGCGCCACAAGGCCGAGCCGGTGGTGCGCGGACACGACCCCCGGGGCAGGGAGATCTTCTGGGTCGGCGCGGCAGGCCCGGAGCAGGACGCCGGCCCCGGCACCGATTTCCACGCCGTGCGCGAGGGCTATGTCTCCGTCACCCCCTTGCAGATCGACCTGACCCGTTATGACAGCCTGGACCGGCTGGCTGCCTGGTTGCCCGTGGGAGGCCTGGAGGCATGAGACAGCGCTTCGAGGGCATAGGGATGACCTCGCGCCGCACCCGTGAGCGCATGATCGCCCGCCTGAGGGAGCAGCGCATCAAAAACCAAGCCGTGCTGGAGGTCATGCTGGAAACCCCGCGCCACATCTTCGTCGAAGAGGCGTTGGAAAGCCGCGCCTACGAGGACATGCCGCTGCCCATTGGCTACAACCAGACCATCTCCCAGCCCTACATCGTCGCCCGCATGACCGAACTGCTGCTGGCCAAGGGGCCGCTGGACAAGGTGTTGGAAATCGGCACCGGCTCCGGTTACCAGACCGCCGTGCTGGCCCAGTTGGTGAAGATGGTCTACACCGTGGAGCGTATTTATCCTTTGCAGCAACGCGCCCGCCGCCGCCTGCAAGACCTGCACCTGCGCAATGTGCGGCTAAAACACAGCGACGGCGGCTGGGGCTGGGAAGACTACGCCCCCTACGATGGCATCATCGTCACCGCCGCCCCCGCCGAAGTGCCGCAGGCGCTGCTCGACCAACTCGCCCCCGGCGGCGTCCTGGTCATACCCGTAGGCGACGGGCGCGACCAAACTTTGCAACGCATCACCCGCACCGAAACCGGCAACCACGTGGAAAACATCGAGGCGGTGGTGTTTGTGCCCTTGCTGGCAGGGGTCACGGAGGGCTAAGGGTCGGGTCCGACAAAATCACCACAGGATTGGGCGAATCGGGTTAATATTCGCCAATACAAACGTTCCAACCCAAAGGAGACAGCCATGAACAAAATCCAGCCCCTGGCGGCAGCCAGCCTGATCGCGCTCTTCAACATCGCCCAGGCGGAGGACATCCGGCCGGGGCTGTGGAAAATCTCCATGGAGTCAGGGGTGGCGTCGTCGCCGGGCTGGAAGCCGCAACCCTTCGAACTCACCCAGTGCCTGACCGCAAGCGACGCGCAAAACCCCGCCGGCGTGTTGCTCGGCATGGGATCGACCGGCGCCACCGGCTGCGACTTCCCCGGCAAGCAGTTGTCCGGCAACACCCTGAAATTCGAGGTCAGTTGCGCCGGCACACTGGGCATCAAAGGGCATGGCGAGGTCACCTACACCGCCACCACCCTGGAGGGTTTTCTCGACGTCAACCTAGGCGAAACCGACAAAATCGACATGCAAAACAAGATCCATGCGAACTATCTGGGCGAATGCCCGGCGGGCAAAGGCATGTAAGCGCAAAAAATCGCCGATCTTTCATAGTTTTAGGCTATACTCTCCCCTTCTTCCCGCCAGCCTATCGGCGCTCTCTTCCCTCGCAGTCCCCTTCCCCTAGCGGCGAACCCGCTGCGTTGCCCCCTCCGCCTGGATCGGCCCGGAACACTTCCGGCAGGCGCGTTTTTATTTTTATGCAAGGTGATCAATGTCTTTTTCCCAACTCGGCCTGAGTGCCGAACTGCTGCGCGCCGTTTCCGACCAAGGCTACGAACGTCCCACCCCGGTGCAAAAGCAAGCCATTCCCGTCGTGCTGGACGGCAAGGATTTGCTGGCCGGGGCGCAAACCGGCACCGGCAAGACCGCCGGCTTTACCCTGCCCCTGCTGCAACTGCTCAACGAAACCCCGGCCTCGCCCGGCGCAAAACGCATGGTGCGGGCGCTGGTGCTGACCCCCACCCGCGAATTGGCCGCCCAGGTCCATGAAAGCGTGGTGACTTACGGCAAATACCTGCCCCTGCGCTCCGCCGTGGTGTTCGGCGGGGTGGGCATCACCCCGCAAATCGACCGTTTGCGCAAGGGCGTGGACATCCTGGTGGCGACGCCGGGGCGGCTGCTGGATCTGGTGAGCCAGCGGGCGCTGGATCTTTCCCGCGTGGAAATCCTCGTGCTGGACGAGGCCGACCGCATGTTGGACATGGGCTTCATCCACGACGTGCGCAGGATCATCAAGCTGCTGCCCCACAAGCGGCAGAACCTGCTGTTCTCCGCCACTTTCTCCGACGAGATCCGCAACCTGTCCAGCCAGATTCTCCACGCGCCGGTGGAAGTCGAAGTCGCCCGCCGCAATGCGGCGGCCGAGCTGGTCAGCCAGAAGGTTTATGTGGTCGAAAAGGAGCGCAAGCGCGAACTGCTTTCCTTCCTGGTGGGCAGTGGCCAGTGGAAGCAAGTGCTGGTGTTCGTGCGCACCAAGCACGGAGCGGACCGGCTGGCCCGCCAGTTGGAGCATGACGGCATCGACACCGGCGTGCTCCACGGCAACAAGAGCCAGGGCGCGCGCACCTTGGCGCTGGCGAACTTTAAGAACGGCAAGATAGCGGTGCTGGTGGCGACGGACATCGCCGCGCGTGGCCTGGACATCGACCAGCTGCCCCATGTGGTCAACTTTGAACTGCCCAATGTGCCGGAGGATTATGTCCACCGCATTGGCCGCACCGGCCGGGCCGGCGCCAGCGGCGAAGCCCTGTCCCTGGTCTGCCAAGACGAGATAAAACTGCTGGCCGCCATCGAGCGGCTGCTGAAAAAGGACATCCCCCGTGTCGTCGAGCCGGGATTCGAGACCAACTTCTCGCTGGACACGCGCAACCCCAACCCGCCCCGCTCGGCCTCGCCGCGCAACAACTCCCGCCGCCCCAGCGAGAACGCGCCGCGCCGCAACCCCCAGGCCACCGCGCCAGGGCGGAGGCGCGGCAACGATGCCGACGGCAGGCAGGGACGGCGCTAAACGCCCTTCACGGCCCGGCGGGTGGTACCCCACCCCAACCGGGGCATGCCGATAATCACAAACCCGGTAGCGCCGCTGGCAAAGTCCTAAGCACGGAACAGGCTACGGCGGACTTTGCCACGCCCTGCGGGTTTCCCCCACAGACGGAACGGCTTATTCCGCTTCCCCGGAAGGAGCGGCCTTCTCTATCGCCAAGCCCATGCAGCTCATAATATGGTCGGTCACGGTGTTGGCGGCGGCATAGGCTTCCTTCACCCCCCCAAACACATCCTGGTAGTCCTTCACGGCCTGCTCCAACTCGGCAGGCGATTTGACGGCGGCAAACTTGGTGAACGCGGCGAAGTAGCGTTCGCGCTTGGGGTCGCCTGGAATCGCCGGGGCGTCTTGCGAAATGTTCGCCACCACGCATTCGGCGATGTCTTCGGGATTTAGCTTGTAATCCTTCAAATCCGAATCGTCCTTGAACTTTTCAGTGAGAACCTGCTTAAGGTCTTGTTGTTCCTTGCTATTGCCGCAAGCGGAAAGCAACAGGGCGGCAACAAACACGGTCATGATTTTCTTCATCGAATCAACCTGGATGGACATTATTATCAAGTGAATGGCAGTGGGCGGAAATTGCGGTTGTCGCCCTGTCCGCCGAGACAAGAGCCACAGGGACAGGCAACAACGGCAAAGCATTTACTGTGACCCGACGCCCCCCGGCCCGTTCCTAAGGAGATGGCCGAAGGCTTCCGCGAGGCCCGCCGAAAAACCGCTTATTATGCGGGCTAACCCCCCTTGCTTACCAGCATGGATACCGCGTGCCGACGATTCTCGACGATAATTTTGCAAAGTCCATGCATCGGCCATCGCACATGGGAAGGAACTTGCTTTCAGCACCCCAGTCCTAACAGCAGTTCCTCCTCTGGACTCTTCGCAAGGGACTGCGAGTGACCCGCCGTTAGGCGGGTCTTTTTTTGGGGCGGGTCTAATCCATCATAAAAAAACCCCCTCCGGTTTCCCGGAGGGGGCCTTTGCGCTGGGTCCGGGCG
>CAZOTR010000116.1:0-13966 GCA_964582755.1 uncultured Methylococcaceae bacterium
CGCCATCGGATTCGTCGCCTAGGCGGGCTTAGGTGGCAACTTGGGTTAACTTAACCTGAGTTCGGGATAAGCGATGTAGGCCGGAATAAGCCCGCCCACAGCGGTGTCGGCCCCTGTTGCGGCGTTGCGGCGGGCGTTTCCGGCAATCGGCCTCGATGGGGCCGGCCAGCAAGCCGGAAACGCCGCGCCGAACGTCACCACGTTAAACTGGCAAAGCCCGTGCGGCGCGGTTTATTCCGGCCTACTTTATCCCGAGCTCAGGTTAGATCTTAGGCGCGCAGGGAGGATTCGCCGCAATAGTGTTCGCAACGGCGGTAAAGTTCTGGGTAGTCTTTTCTGACGCGGCGTTCCAGCAAATCCAGCAAGTAAAGGTTTTGCTTGGCTCCGCTTATGAGATGGGTGTAGCCGGCCCGGCTGGCCGCTTGGGGGTCGTAAGGCTCCTGGCTGTTGGCAAACAAATAGCCGATGCTTGGCGGGACGGCCGCAGCCCCGGGGTTTTGCCGCTGGTGTTCGACGCAGGCGGAAAGGAAGAATTGCTCGACCAGCAGGTTGTCCGGCTCCTCTGCCTGCCACAGCTCTTCGTTGGGCTTTTCTTCAACCAGCCGGATCGCCGTGCCGGCATAATGCTGGATCAACTCCACGTCGGCCCCGCCCATGATCCCGCAGCCCACCGCGTAATCGGGCTGGCCGGTGTCCATGGACCAGGCCAGCTCCTCGGGAATCCAGGCCCCGTTGCCGGCGAGGCGCTTGAATTTTTCCAGGTCGTACCAGGGGCGCTCGACGGGGTCCGGGCTTTGCCCGAACACGGCGGATTGCTCCAACCGCTCGGGCAGTGGCTTCCAGAGGTAGACATCGGCGTCGATATGGACAAAAGGCTCTTGCTGGGCGCGGTAGGCGTGGAGCTTGCCGAGCGCCCACCATCTCGGGTCGAAGCGCTCCAGCCCGTCGAGTTGGGTGGACACCGAATCGAAGCGCAGGCCGATCTTTTCGACCAAGACTTCGGCCCCTGGGCCGTCGGTGACCAAGTGGGTTTGCGGGTAATGCTTGCGGGCGGTTTCCACCGACAGTATCCAGGACAGCCAATGGTGGCGCTCGCTTCTCCACGCCTGCCGGGGCAATTCCCGCAGGGGTTTGGTCCACAGCGACCAGACCGCCCTCATGCGGGTTCCTCGCCGAGGAGCTGGCCGCCAATCGCACCTGTCTGGCCGCCGTGAAGCAAGCTTTTCAAATCGCAGGCGGGAATTTCCACGGTTTCAACTTCCCGCGTTTGGGGATTTAGGTGCGGAACCGACCTCGCGGGCTGGTAGTCGGCGGCGAGCCTTACCGCTGCTTCTTCGCCAATTTCACTGACTTTGGCAAGCCCGAGGTTTTGCCCATGTTCTTCTTCATTGGCATCGCACACATAAAGCCTTTGGCAGTCGCCATTGACGCCGTCAGCCACGGAGAAAAGCACTTGGCCTTTGAGGGCAGGTTCCCTAAATAAAACTGCGGAACCCTTGGGCTGCATTTCGATGGCGGCGTTATAGAATCGGATCATGGCGTCTCTCCCATACTAAAGAATTTTAGGTTTTCCTGGCAAGCTTTACAATTCGGCATAAACTTTTTTGAATACGAGTTGGTAGTTGGAAACGTTATACCTTGCATAGGCCAGCCAAGCCCCCCCTACAGTGTCGGCACCCGCGCACAAGGGCGCGAAGCCATCTTTGCTGGGCAAGCCGAGTATGTTACTCCATGAGTCGTTCAATAAGTCATAGTTCTTGTATAGTATTCTCCCGTTGCCACTGTCATTTGGCTTCCAAAACACGGAAAAATTTCCGAGCCTAGCGTCAAATACTATGGGTTGTACATAGTATGTGGACTGGCAAACTTTCACACCGTCAGCGCCACTGATGAACCCATCTGGCGTGAATTTTTTATAGTAAATCACATAATCTGAACTGCTGGGGCCGGTTTGCTCATACGATGTCCAAAACAGCCATATGTTGTTTGATCCATCCTGAAATGGAGTGGCATTCATTTCCTGTTTGGTGGCATCGGTGGTGAGGGTTTTTGGATCGTCTTTTTGCCAGACGTTTCCGCTGTCCAAAGAGTATCTTCTATACCATATTTTGTTGACATATCCCGAGCTGGAGGATTGCACCTGCCAGAATAACAGCACGGTGCCGTCCTTGCCTTCAATGATTGCGGGGTCCAGTTCTGACTGAGTGCCGCCATAGCTGCCGTAGGGAGGATTTGATGCGCGCTCAACCGTGCTCCAGTTGCCATTCGCATACCGGCTTAAGCGCACAGTCTGGTCTAGGTCAACCCACGCCAGCCAGATATTGCCATGGCTATCCCGCAAGCTTGCAGGCACATTCCAATATCTCGTAGTGCTACCTGCGGCAGCGGCAGTAACCGGCCCCCAGCCTCCCCCTGGAGTGAAACGGCTGGAATATAGTCGATATTCCTGGCCCGGGTTTGCGCGGTCTGATAGCCAAAAAACAAGGATGGAATCGCCATCGCGCAGGGCAATGCACGAGTATTCAATGGCGGTGTCATTGGTCAGGCGCGTGGGCGTCCCCATGCCGGATGCCTGATTGACCCAGGCGTACATGGCTTTCCCGTTGTCGATCCAAACGAACAAGGCATCTTCGTAAGGATTCTCGAAATAAGGAACGATGGCCACGTTGCCGAAGTAACCGCTGGCCGAATCCACGATATGCTCCTGCGTGGTGGGAAACCGCCCCCACAGCACCGCGTTGATGGCATCCCTAAGGCTCACGGGCAATTGCCGCTGGCCTTGGTGGCCCAAGGAGTAGCTTGGGCCAAAAGCGTCTTGGGTAATTTGGCTGATGTCCGAGTAGGAAGGCACGGACAAGCCGGTCCTGCGGCGGTCGGCGATCTGCGCGGGGAAGATGTGCGCCTCGCCCGCCGTGCGGGCCAACTGGGCGAGGACGTAGTGCGCGTGGCCTGCGGGCGGGGCGGGCGGGGCCGTCGCCCCTTCCTCGACCCGCACGACCCATTCGCGCTTGAGGCGCACGCAGGTTTCGATGCCGATGGCCGGGTTGACCAACTGGGCGAGGTCTTCGGCGGAATTCACTTCGCGCTCCCAGACATCCAGGTAAACCGTGTCGGTGCGATTGGCGGCCGGCGTGGTCAAGGCCGGCAAGGGCGCGACATTCCACGCCTCGTTCAGGCCGGCCTCCTGGAACAGGCGCTGGGCGGTGTAGCGGAGAGTGCTTTCAATGATGGCATCCTGCCCTTCCACCAAGCAGCGGCCCGCCCCTTCCGGGGTGCCGTCGCCTCCTCGAATCACAAAGTCGTTCGGAATGAATATGATGATGGGAGGCACGCCAATAGTAGAATTAAAAGCCGGGAGAATCTGAAAACCATTGTTCCCACTAGGCACGCCGTTGCCCACATACCATTTGAGGAAGGCTTGCAGTTCGTACTTCCTGATGTCCTCCAGTTCGTTCCAGTCGGCGTCGACGATGGGGACGCCTTGCTGGAGGCGGACACCGACGTAATGTTTGAGTTTGTCAAAAGTGTTTCTGGAAAAATTGCCCATGGTCTCTCCCTCCCGGCGCGCAAGTCGCGTGGATTTAAGGATGGTTCAGAAAAACAACCGCACAACCCGCACCAAGGTGGCTGCGGCGTCTTTGTGGATGACCGGATGCCGGATGCTGTTGAGCATGAAATCCTGCCCCTGGAAATGGCCGAACAAGCCGAACTCCCGCAAAGGATAGGTGTTCAAAGGCGCCAGCGGCGGCGGGTAGCCCGGTGCCAGGGTCGCCGTGATTTGCAGGCGGTTGGTCGGCGTGACCACCACGTTCAAGTCCTGGTCCAAATAGGCGAGGTTCAACTGGCCGATGGGAATGGGCGGGGCATGGCGGTGGACCAGGTCTGTGGTCGCCGCCGGGTCCGACGGCGGCGGCCCCTCCTGGGCGTCATCCCAGGTGTCCGAGCCTTGCCCCACCGCCAGGTATTGGATGCCGGTGGAGGTTTCGTTTTTGATGAATCCGGCCAGCAGGACGCGGCAGCTATCCACAATCGTGTTGCTGGTCCAGCCGCTGTCATGGAGGATGCGGCCGTCGCCCGACGTCAGCACGTCGCGATAAATGCCTTTGATGAATTCGCCGACTTTTTCCATTGTGTTACCTCACGTTGCCAAACCGGTGTGCCAAGTTCTATAAGGGGTTGAAACAGGAGCATGGGCAAAATCCACGCCCCGGTGGGCCGGATAATCCTCGCTCCAAGACCGCAGCCAAGTCCAATCCGGCACCATATCGACGCGGCTATCCGCGATGTCGCCATAGTTTTCAGAAGACAGGGGGGAAAGGGTGTCGAAGGCGCTTTCGCCGATTACGCGGGGTTCTTCCGCCTGGGGGAACTCATAGGTGTAAACCGCCTCGGAGGACGCCAGCTCGATGATGAAAACCGCCCGCACCGGGGCCGGCAAGAATTGCGGGAGCACGGACCGAAGCCGGTGGCGGTTCTCCCTGATGTTCGCCGCATCCTCGGTGTCTGGCGTCAGGTAAATCCCGATGGTGTCGCGCCCGTACCAGTCGGAATCGCCGCGCTCGCCGTTCTTGCCCGTTTGGTAGGTATAGGTTTGGAAGTCTTTGAACTCCCGGTGCCAGGCGGTCTTGGCCAGGTTCTGGGCGGGCACCGTGGTGCTGCCCGAGTAGCGGGCGTCCAGGGTCTGGGTCGCGGCGTACACCGTGCTGGCGTAAGGCAGGCTCTCGTTGGAGCGGTAAACCAGTTGCAAGCCTACGCCTGCGGGCACGGGCAGGGGCGCCCGCTGGTCGTAGGGCGCGCGGGTGAGGGGTTCGGGACTTCCGTCTTCCAGCAATTGCCGCCACACCGACCAACTGCCGTCGCGCGTGGAACTCCAAAATAGCTCGATCCTGCCCAGCCCGTCGAGGCGGGGGGCGGGTTCGCGGTCGTCGCAGGCGTTCAAGCCCGCGCCCTTGGGCAGGATGGAAATGGCGCTCCAGCCCGAGCCTTGCGGATTCAAATTCGCCTTGTGGCGGTAGGCGATTTGCCAGCGGGTCTGCCCGTCGCCGTCCCATTTCGCCCGGCGCGCCCAGAACACCCATAAAGGCTGGGTTGCGTCGGCAGGCTTGGAGAGCACGAAAAGGTCGTCCTCCACCCGCGGATCGAAGCCGCCGCTGCAAGGGAAGTGCGCGGGGCTTGCCAGTTGCCATTCCGTCCCGTTGTGGCGGTTATAGCAAACCTGCCAGAACCCCCCCCGTTTTTCCAGCCAAAACAGCCAAAGGCCCCCGGCCCCGTCATCGGCGGCGGCGGGCATCCGGCGTTCGGGCTGGCCGAATTCCTTGATCGGCGACCAGCGGCCCAAGGCGTCGCGGGTGCGGAATTGCAAGCGCCAAGCCTGGGTGCCAGGGTCATAGGCATCCCAGAACAGCCACAGTTGGCCTTGGTGGCAGACCGCCGCCGGGTGCCTGTTGAGGCGGGCGTTGGCCACCAAGGGTTGGCTGGGGGACCACTCGCCCCCTGCCCAGACCTTGTGCCAAATCTCCCACCGCCCCGCCCTTAGCGTGTGGTAGAAAAGCCAGGTGGCGCCGTCCGCGTCCACGGCGGCGGCGGGCCTGCCCTCATAGGCAAAGTCCAAGGACAGCAAGCCGCCTTCGGCCGCAAAGCCGCTCCCGTCGCCCTGTAGCGCCCAGAGGTTGAGGCGTTCGGGCTGGTTGCTGCGGACGACATTGTGGACGAATTCCTTAGTGCGGCTTCCCCAGCCCAGCAGGCGTTTGACGGTGGCTTCCACCGTGGGGATGATGCCGATGGTGTGGTAGATGGCAGGCGCGTTGCGGATCTCGTTGCGCTGCGCGTCGATGGGGCGGCGGTAATCGGTTTGCCAGCCTATCCATTGCGCCAGCAAGGGCAACAACCGGCCGTCCACTTTATCCAGGTCGTGGGCGTCCAACAAGGAGCGGGCTTGGCTGTACAGCAGGTCGAGCTGGCCGCCGGGAATGCTTAGGAAGCGCCGCAGCGGGCCGGGGCCTTCCTCGGCCAGCGCGGCGTCATAGCGGTGGTAGATGCCCGGCAACAGGCCGCACATCTGCTCCGCGCAGGCATACGGCGAGCTTGCCATCGCCGCCGCCCGGTTGGCGGGATCCAGGCTTGCGTCCGGGACGCCGCCCTTGGGATAGGGGAAAAACCCATAGTAATAAACCGTCTCGCCTTTAAGGCCCAAGTCCATGGCAGTCTGGACTATTTCGCCGGCGCCTGCGCCATCCGCCAGCAGGTCGGCGACGACGGCCCCGTCGCCGGGCGAATCCGGGTGCGTCCCCGTCCGGCGCACGACGCGCACGCCGGGAAAGCCGGCCGGGTCGGGGTTGACCCAGCTTAAGTCGATGCGGTTGCCGTCGGGATGGGGCGTGGCGCTTATCTGTCGCAGGCGCACATCAGCCCCCTTCCTCGAACATCACCCGGATGCCACTGGCATAGTCGGCATCGCCCGCCGGATCGTCGGGCAAGCCGGAAGGCTTGCGGGCGATTTCGTTGGGGTCCAGCTCGACCTTGCCGGTGGGCAGGGAATCTTTCCCTTCCCGGCGGAATTCGGTGACCGTCACATGATCCACCGCGTCGATGGCCTCGATGGCTTCGTAAAACTTGCTCAGGTACAGGGTCTGGCCAAAGTCCACATTGGCAAAATCCAGCAAGTTGGAGGCCGCCGCCTGCACCTGTTCCTTCACGCTTTCGCGGGTGTAGTAAGGCTTCATGCCGACTTCGGCGGTCACATAGATTTTCACATAATCGACGTTTTCGATTTCGATCAAGGTGGTGACCGGGCGTTTGTCCTCGAAATACGCCAGCAGGTTTTGCCGGAGCATGTCGCTGACATAGCCGCCGCCCGCAGGCGCCACATACAAACTGACTAGGTTCCAACCGGCGGCCTTGGCCCGCACCTTGCCCACGCCTTTGAAGTCCAGGGCCAGCGCCCGGTAGTCCTCCGCCGTGACCGCCCGCCGCAAGGAACGGAAGATCGCGGGCGCATGTTGGACGGCGTGGTCGATGCTTTCCCGTTCGGCGCCGCCCGTGGACGGGGACGGATTGAAGACTTGCGCCCCCAAGGGGACAAGCTGGGGGGCGTCCGCCAGATTTTTGATGGCCTTGGCCGGGACGTTGCCGAGCGCGCCGCCGCCCACGCGGTAGGTGGCTTTGATCGTGGCACCTGTGGGCGGGATCTGGCCGAATGTGCCGTCGCCAAAGATGACCGTGGCCCGGTCTTGGTCGTCCACTTCCACGCTGAACTCCTTCTGCCTTTCGCGGCTGAAGGCGAGGCTGTCGCGCAGCGTCCATTCCTCTATCGTCAAGCCCACCGTGACGGTGAGGATGAGATCCCGGTTGACGGCCTGGGCGGAGCCTAGGGAGCGCAGGATCAGCCCGGCATGGGCCAGCTTGAATTGCTGGTTGCGGGTGTTGTCCGAAATACCGACGACCTCTTCTTTCACCAGTCGCCCCTCTTCGACGGGGATTCCGGCGGCGTAGATTTTCCCGCCCGGCTTGGCGGGGTCGTCAAAGACGGCGGCGGCTTTTGCCGGGTCGTCCGTGATGTAAAGCAGGCGCTCGGAATCGGCCGGGTTGAGTTTGACGAGCGCCCATTCCGAGGCCGTGATTTTCAAATCCGTCTCGGCGGTGTACTCGAAACGGACGCTCCTTTTGTCTTTCTCGCTCTTCGTGGAGAAGGCGTTGCCCCTGGAGATGGCAAGGTCTGGCAGGGGCGAGCCGTCCTTGGGCTTGGGCAGCGTGAGGATTAGGCTGGCCGCCGCCGGGGCCGCCGTGGAGAGGCGGTAGCCGATCAACCTCAAGTGCTGGATGACGCTGCGGCGGGTTTGCGCGGTGCCTAGGTAGCTTTCATTGGCGACGCGGTCCTGGTAATAGCTGAGGATGTCGCCCATGTGGGCGAACAGCTCCATGAGCACGTTGCCGAAATCGGCCTCCTGGGCGTAATCGGTCCATTCCGGCATCACGGAAGGGGCCATCTCCCGCATGGCCCGAAGCAGGCTGTCATAGTCGCGGGCCATGTAATCGACCCGCGGACGCCCGTTTGCAGTGTTGATCTCCGCCATTTCAGCCTCCCCGCAACGCGGCCTTTATTTGAAGTTGATCCGCACCATCTGGCGCGACAAGTCTTGTTTCTTGGTGTAGACGATCTCGATCAGCGCGTTTTCGTCCACGGCCTCGGCGTTGACGGCATCGACGATGATTTCAGCGCCCAGCCAGCGGGTCAAAGCCTGCCCCACGGTGAACTCCATCGCCGCGGCCAGCACGGCGTCGTTCGGCTCGAACACCAGGTTGAACAGGCCGCAGCCGAACTCCGGCAGGTTCACGCGCTCGCCCGGCGCGGTGAACAGCACCTGGATGATCTTGCCGCGGATGGCCGCGTCGCCCCCGCTCGCGGCGATGCGGCCGCCGGGGTTGACTGCGAAGGGGAAGCCAAACGATGCCATGGGATAATCCTCTTTCCGGTTATTCTGAACAGGCCACGAAACTCTGATTGGCCGCGCTGACGGTCGAATTGCCCGTCATGCCCATGCCGTCGCATGTGTCGATTTTGTCGCCGTCTAACAAAACAGCCGTGCCGTTGATGGTCACAAATTGGCTGCCGGCGTTCGCGCTTGGCTTGCCTTCCCCTACGCTGTCCGTGATTGAGAGCGAGATTGCCGTCGGGGTCACAGCGGTGGAGCTTGGATCTGGCACAAAATTTTTTCCCTGCGGGCCTGAATGCCTGCCTGAGGGAGGCGCGCTTTCCCCTGGATCCAAGGAACTTTTGCTCGTTGTAATGGCGACCGGCTTGCCGTCGATGCTCACAAAGTCGCTCAGTTGGCCGGTGATCTTGCCGACATAATCGAAGTCGCCCATGCCTTTGTAGGGGGCGGTAGGCGGCGGCGCGGCCGGGTTTGGGCCTAGGCCAGACACTTTGTGCTTGTCTGTGCCGGCCACCGGGTCATTTTCAACGACTGCAAATTTTCCCACGCCGCTACGCCTTCTTAAAATCAATGGAATTGCCTTTGATGACAACGGCTTGCCCTGAAGCATCCAGGGTGAAATCGACCTTGGCCGTCAGCGTGAAGGCATTTTGGCTCAGAGTGATCGAGTTGCCGCCGACGCCGTCGGTGATGGCAATCCCGTCCTTGTCCAGGCAGATCACATGGCCGTTGGCCGCCTCGATGAGGATGACCGTCTCTTCGCCGTCCTTGTCCTCGAACTGCAAGGTGTGGCCTTTCTTGGTCTTGATGATCTTGCGGGAAGGCGGGTCTTGCACGGCGCTCTCCTCCGCGCCGTCGGGCTTGTTGGGCTTGGGCAGCTCGCTGTCGCCGCCGGGCTTGCTCCAGAACGTGCCCACCCAGATGGGGAATTCCAAATCGCCCTCCTCGAACTCCACCCAAACCCCCGCGCCGACCTCGGGGATGAACAGCATCCCCAAGCCGGCGTCGCCGCCATAGGGGACGCAGGGCAAGGCCCAGCCGGTGGCCACGGTGCTGCCCAACACGCTAGGCACCTGGAGTTTCAGGCGTCCCAGGTTCTCCGGGTCGGCATTGTCCACCACCAAGCCCCGGTACTTGCCGTAGAAACGGCGTTCGACTTTCTGCGCCAGATTGGCGACGATCTTTTCCAGGTTCACAGTTTGCGCCCCTTAGAACAATCCCCCGCCGCCATTGGCAAAATCCTCGCTGCCGCTGGGCAGCAAGGCGTTGCGCTTGACGCGGAACCTTTGCGTGTAGCCGTCGGCGGTGAACGAATGCGTGACATGGGTCACATAATACTCGCCGCTGTGGGTCTCCCCTACGCCTTTGATCGTGACCGTCTGCCGCGCCTTGAGCACATGGCCATAGTCATTGGCGGCGATCTCGCCCTCCCCGGTGACGAACCAACTGCCTTGCTCGTAAAACCCTTGGCACAGGGCCGCCATGCCGGCCTGGCCCGTCGCCACGACGCCGCCCACCACGGCCACGCCGGGACTCGCCCCCGAGGCGGGCAGGCTGGCCGCGTCGGCCTTGCCCTGGGCTTTGTTCCGGCTGGCGTCGGCGGTGGCGTCCAGCACTTGCTTTTCGGTCCGGTCTAGCTGGTACATGGACACATTGGCCGGCGCCAGGGCGTTCACTTCCAGCGCAAAATGCCGCACATTGGTGTCGTCGCCAAACTGCACCGCCAGCACCGGCTGGGGCGGGCCGTCCAGTTGCGGCGGGCGGAAATAGCCGTTGCCGCCTTCGACGTAACATTCAAAGCCATTGCGCAGAGCCAAGCGCCGCAAAAACTGGATGTCCGTCTCGCGCTGGATGATCGTGCTGACGGCTTCCGCGTGCGCGGCGCCGCTGTCCTCGGTCTGAGGCGTCAGGCCGTACAGGCCGAAAATTTCGGCGGCGATGTCGCTGTCTTTCTTGTCGGGCCAGTCTTTTAATTTTTCCTCCCGGTCCATCAGCGCCGTCGCGTCCATTCCCCACACCTCCAAGGCGCAACGGTTCGGGTCGGGGTCGAAGCTCGGCTTGACATGGGTGATGTAACCCGCGATCAACGCCTCGCTGCCGCCGCCCACCCCGGCTTCGAGGCTGAAAGCCTTCCACGGCTTGAGGCGTTCGTCGTCCACATACGCCCAGGTTCCGTCGGCATTCCAGCCCATCGCGAGGGTCAGCCGGAACATCGCGGCCAGCTCCTCGTCCACCTCCACCTCCATCTGCACGATGTCCGGGTACATATCGGCAGCCTCCTGGCCGTCGAGTTTGAGCGTGAAGACTTCTTGGTCCATGGGCCGCCGTCCTTAGGCAAGCCCGTCGGGGGGGATCACGATGGGCTTGCCCAGCCTGCCGATGGCCTGCGGCTGGCTTACGGAAAAGCCGGCTGTTTCAAAACAGGCGGCCAAGCCGGCGGCGTCCAGATTCAGCGTGTTGTAAGCCACCACGACCCCGGCCACGGCGCCCGTCTCGGCGTCTTCGTCCAAGCCCGCCGCCTCGACGCCGACCAAGGCCATCGCCGAGGCCAGGAGCAATGCCCAGGGCGGGTCGCCGCCGCCGGTGAATTGCAACGGAAAGCGCTGGGTGACCACGGGCGATTTGCCGAGCAAATCCCAGGGCGAGAGGAATTCCGGGTTGGCGTCGCAGATGCGCCACCATTTGCGCGGCTCCTTGTAATACTTGTAGGCCAAGTGGTCCAGGCGGTCGTTGCCGTCCACGGCCTGGAGGAACTGGCCGGGCAGCACCGTCAACAGGCGCAGGCTTTTGGAAAGCTGCCGCCTGCCTTGGCTGTCCACGGTCACTTCGTCGGGCAGGTTGCGGTAGCGTGAGAGCTTGGAAAACATAACGCCTTACCCCGGTATCACGACGTTGGCGATGTCGGCGACGTTCGCCAGGTTCAACACCGACATGGCCTCCTTCATCGCCTTGCTGTACAGATACGGCAGGCTCTTGCCCTCGATCACCGTCAGGCTCACGGTCGCGGTGGCGCGGATCGGGTTCAGGTCGGGGCTGTAGAGGATCTCGGTGATGTTCAGGCTGGTGATGTTCACCGGCAAGACCCGCTTGCGGCCCCAGACGAACAGGATCATCGGCGGGTTGGGCTTGCGGGTGAAGCTAAAGCCGCCGGAAGAGCCCAGCAAGGAACCCAGTGCCTGGCCCAAGAGGCTCTCCTCCTTGGGATGCACCATCAACTCCAGCGTGGACAATTCCGGCGCGATGCCGAACTGGCCGGCGATGAAGTCCCCCGCGTCCAGCTTGTCGGTGGCGTCGAGTCGGATCTCGAAGCCGATGACTTCCTCCTGCACCGTGACCTGCTGGGCCTCTTGCAAATCCGTCAGGTCGTCGTAGCGCTTGTGGAAATCCCGCAGCGTCCCCTGCCGCCCGCCGCCCTGGGCGCTGGCAGGCGCGGCGTAGCTCAGGCTGCGGTTGCGCGTCAGTTGCACCGGGTTGAACTGGAACACCACGAACAGCGGCGGGATGCTCAGGCCGTATTCGACGAACGCGCCGCGCAGGATTTTGGGTTTGTTGGAGAAACCGTTCGACATAAATAACCCTGTTATCGTCCTATCCTACATCTTTGAGTAGAATTAAAAACTTAAGGGGCAGCCGTTCCCACCGTCACCGATCCTGTGGCAACCTCGCTTTTTGCTGCATCCAAAGCCCATGCTCCTCCTGACTGAGACACCCAAGAAATAGTATGCCAATCTTGTCCGTTACCATCCGTGCTTGTATTGCCATAGCTATCGGTAATTTCTACAAACTCGGTAAAACTTGCCTTATAAACCATATCCGTCGCCGCAGCGTCGAAACTGGCGGCTCCATTGAAACCAGGTTCGTCAGTGGAATAAATATGGGGAGGGCTATAACTTGGAGTCAGACATTCATCAGCGTTATGGCTGTCATCATCGGCACCCGGGCCTACATGCGATAAATTAATCCAAACGCCTCCGACCCGTTTCCAAGTTGAACGTTCTTTGACTCGCTTGATGTCATAGGACGCCCCCTCCTCATGATTAGAAATACTGGCTTGAAGCTCCATGCCATTTTTGTAATTTGCCACACCGACACCCAGTCCCGCTGGACGCGCAGTGCAGCAATTATCGGACGATAAGGCTCCAGAGTTGCTAAAATTCCACGATGATATACTTGGCATCCTTTGGATTTCTTCTTCCCCGTCTTGGGTTGTGTGTACTAACTCATGTAGCAATACACGCATTCCATCCCGGTCAGTTGGACGATATTCGCCGTCACGGAAATAGATGTTTCTACCAAGGGTAAAAGCCCGTGCGCCCACATCTGCGGCAAAGGCATCCGCCTCGCGGGGATATACCCGAACTGCGCTCAAGTCATACCCAATATGCGGTTCTACAATTTCCCGGAAAGATGCGGGAAGCGACTGACCTTGGCCATATTGAGCGCCTAACCGACTACTAAATGCTCCTTCCCCCTGAGGCAAGGAGCGCAGAGACGGCCTTGCCTCAGTCGCAGAACCACCCGTTTCCTTATGTGTAGTCTTAGCTTTCGAAGCAAACCCTGTTGTTGGGTTTTCGTCGGTGATATCTCCTAGATCCACACCAATTTCATCCATTATTGGGAGAGGCATTTGTGTTTGTGGTGTATTAGTTGAACCCAATTTGGCAAGGATTTGTTCGGCTGTCATATCAGCCTGCCGCTCTTGAAAGTCACCCGGCTGGCTCACTCGTAGCGAGGTTTTTTCATATGGTTCGTTTTCAAGGCAACCGCTTCCACAGGCACATTTGCGTTGAATGATAGAAAATCTACCATCATGTGCCGGAGAGATAGATCCAGTTATTCCATCTGCGAAATTTTCAAACGCGCTGTTCCCAAGGTTGCGCTGCATGGTTTTTGGAAAACCCTGCGGTATGGTAGACATCCCAATGTGGGATTTTGTTTCGGATGATCCAGTAAACCGGCTATCAGGCTTCGCTTTTTTTTGTGGAGATGCTAACATGTTTTTGTCTCCCATTACACAATTGATATTACAGAATAGGCCGCTTCCAACCTGCCTTGGCAATATAAATAATTAGTATAGTAGTCAGTGGTCATTAAAATCCTGACGATAAACAGGATTTTCCCGCTAATTTCCCCACAACTTACCAATTTTCTCAAACTCCCGCTGTGTTCCTTTGAGCATCTGCGCCATGTTAATATCCCCGCCGTTCTCGGCGGCATAAAACGCCGCATTCAAGACGATGTTCTTGATATTGCCGCCGGCGACCTGGAATTTGCGGGAAAGGAAAGCAAAATCGAGGTCCCCGCCGACGGGAGCCTCCGCCGGGAAATGGGATTTCCAGATCAAGGCCCGGCTGGCCGCGTCGGGGAACGGGAACTCGACGATGAAGCGCAGGCGGCGGGTGAAGGCTTCGTCCATGTTCTCGCGCAGGTTGCTGGCCAGGATCACGATGCCTTCGTACTCTTCCATCTTTTGCAGCAGATAGCTGGTTTCGATGTTGGCGTAGCGGTCGTGGGCGTCGGCAACTTCGGTGCGC
>CAZOTR010000117.1:0-13718 GCA_964582755.1 uncultured Methylococcaceae bacterium
GTTTTGTCGCGTGGAGGGAAAATGCCACGAATCCCTTCGAGTTGTCCGATGAAATCCATCGGTTCCACGATGGGACGGCCCGCGATTTATACAAGCGTTACACTTTTCTCGATCCTGATACGGCGGTTGCCAGGGCTTTGGCGATGGGCTTGTTGCCGGAAAGCGATGTCGGTGGGGCGCTGCTTGAGAAGCTGGCGACCCAGAGGCAATTATTCCAGGAGGATTGGCGCCGGGAGGAAGACATAGAAGATTAGCGCGGCAAGCCGTTTAACCCGCCCCAAACCAAGCCAGCTTCTCATGCAGGCGCACGACATTGCCGACGATGACCAGGGTGGGGGCTTTCACGTCTGTCTGGGCGACGATGGCGGGCAGTTCGGCCAGCGTGCCGGTTAGCACTTTTTGCTGGCGGGTGGTGCCTTGCTGGATCAGCGCGGCGGGCAGGTCGGGCGGGCAGCCGTGGGCGATCAGCCCGGTGCAGATTTGGTCTAGCCCTTGCAGGCCCATGTAAATCACTAGGGTTTGGTTGGGGACCGCCAGCCGGTCCCATTCCAGTTCGATGGCGCCGTCCTTGAGATGGCCGGTGACGAAGGCGCAGGATTGGGCGTAGTCGCGGTGGGTGAGGGGGATGCCGGCGTAAGCGGCGCAACCGGCGGCGGCGGTGATGCCGGGGACGACTTGGAAATGGATGCCTTCCGCCATCAGCGTCTCGATTTCCTCGCCGCCGCGCCCGAAGATGAACGGGTCGCCGCCTTTCAGCCGCACCACGCGCCGCCCGGCCTTGGCGAGGTCGGCGAGGAGGCGGTTGATCTGCTCTTGCGGCAGGGTGTGCTGGCTGCTTTGCTTGCCGGCGTAGATTTTCTCCGCGTCCTTGCGCACCAAGGCCATGATTTCCGGCGACACCAGCCGGTCGTAAACCACCACGTCGGCCTCCTGCATCAGCCGCAATGCCCGTAGCGTCAGCAAGTCCGGGTCGCCGGGGCCGGCCCCGACCAGAAACACCATGCCGGTTTTGGGCCTGTCCGGCTCGCGCAAACGCTGTTCCAGCAGGCGGGCGGCGTCTTCTTCCCGCCCGGCCAGGGCGAGGTCGGCAACCTCGCCTTGCAACGTGTCTTCCCAGAACCTGCGGCGGGTGTCGCCATCGGCGATGGCCTGCTTGGCTTTTTGGCGGAAGCGTTCGGCGAGGCGGGCCAACGCGCCATAGCCGGGCGGAAGCAAAGCTTCCAGTTTGACGCGCAGCAGCCGTGCCAGCACCGGCGACGCGCCCCCGGAGGAAATGGCGGCGACGACGGGGGAGCGGTCGATGATGGCGGGGAAGATGAAGCTGCACAATTCGGGGCAATCGACGACATTGACCGGAATGGCGCGGGCCTGGGCGGCAAGGGACACCGCTTCGTTGACGGCGCGGTCGGCGGTGGCGGCGACCGCCAGCCGGAAGCCGTCCAGGTCGTCCGGGGAAAATTCCTTTTCCAGCCACCGGATCTGGCCTTTGTCCCTAAGCCCGCGCAGGGATTCGGCCAGCATGGGGGAAATGACCGTGACCTTGCCGCCGGCTTGGCGCAGCGTCGCGGTTTTGCGCACGGCGACCTCGCCGCCGCCAACGATCAGGCAGGGCTGGCCGTCAAGCTTGAAAAAAATGGGCAAATAATCCATCGTGGTTCGCTTTTGATAGAATCGGACACTTCGTATACCGGAAGGCTGAAATGATGGCAAGCGTGGAATTTGATTTTGAAGTGGACGCCTGCGGGCTGATGTGTCCCTTGCCCTTGTTGCGTCTGAAGAAGGCTTTGCAAGCGGTGGAGCCGGGGCAAGTGGTGCGCGTGTTGGCGACCGACCCCGCCGCCGTGCTGGATTTCGGCGTGTTCGTCGAACAGGCCGGGCATGGCCTGCTGCACCGGGAGGAGACGGAGGGGGTGCTGTGTTTTTTAATCCGCAAGGGCGGGTGAGAGGCGCGGCGGTTGGGGCGAGATTCAAATTTTGACAGCGGGGGGCTCCATGGCGCTGGTGGCGATTTCTTGTCCGGTCTGTGGCGGCGTTTGCCTGCCGCTGGATGTGGCCGATTTCAACAAATCTTGCGAAGAGGCTAAAGGCCTGTATCTGCCGCTCTCGGGCATCCCGGTGTATTACTTCCTCTGCGGCCAATGCGGGTTCTGCTTCGCGCCGGAGTTTGGCGCGTGGACGATGGCGGACTTCGAGGACAAGATCTACAACGGCGATTATGTCCAGGTTGATCCCGATTATGTGGACAGCCGTCCGCGCGCGAATGCGCAGAGCTTGGTTTCGATGTTTGCCGGGCGGGGGGCGGAAATCAGCCATCTGGACTATGGCGGTGGCGGGGGCTTGTTGAGCGAGTTGTTGCGCCAATCCAATTGGCAATCCCGGTCTTATGATCCGTTCGTGGATCGGGAAACCGGCTTGGGCGAATTGGGGAAATTTGATTTGATAACGGCGTTTGAGGTCTTTGAGCACGTCCCGGATGTGCGGCAATTGGCGGCGAATCTGTCCGCATTGTTGGCGGATGACGGCGTCGTCTTGTTCAGCACTTTGGTTTCGGATGGCAACCTCGCCCCCCGGCAGCGCGTCACTTGGTGGTATGCCTCGCCCCGCAACGGCCATATCAGCCTGTTTTCAAAGCAAAGCTTGGCTGTTTTGGGTGCCAGCCAAGGCTTCAACTTCGGCAGCTTCTCCCCAGGCTTCCATGCGTATTGGAGGCAACAAGTTCCGCCTTGGGCCAGCCATTTGATTAAGCTGGGCTGAACGGAAACATCCTTGTTTCCGTCGCGTGGCTTGCCTCAGGCGGTCGTGGAATAGCGTTGGTAGATGTCCAGCAACATGCGGACATCCCCCTCCTCCGGCGCGCACCATCCTTCGATCTGAATATCCTTTAGCACGCCTTGGCCTTGCTCGTCCGTGGACATGTCGGTCAAGGTCTTGACCAGCGGGTCGCGGAGTTCGGCAACGCGGCTGTGGATGCAGAACAGGTGGAAGGCGAACTGGGTGTCGCTCTCGTCCACGATCCGCGTCGACTTGCGCGTCAGCCCGGACAGGCCATAGTAGGTCTTTTTCAGCATGAACAGGATGTCCGCCTGTCCCTTGAGCAGCATTTGCAGGGCTTTGATCTCGTTGCCGGCAAAGCTGTATTGGAAGGTGCTGGAGTCCAATTCGCTTTCGTCGCAGAGGAAGCGGCCCAGCAAGTAGACGAAGCTGCCTTGCGAGGCGGTGACGACCTGCGGCGCGGACAGATCTTTCAGCGTCCGCCCGTCGTCGGCGCGCATGACGATGACCACTTCGTCGGCCTCGCCTAGCGGGCGCAACAGGGGCAGGTAGCCGCGCTGCGAAATCATGGCGCAGGCCTCAAAAGGCTTGGCGAACAGCAGATCCACGTTTTCGTTGGTGATGTCGTGGCCGGCCGGCAATTGCTCCAAGTGGATGGCATGTTGCAAGCGCCGTTGCAAATAGGTGTTGAGCAGATACCAGCCGCTCAACTGGGCGCCGGTTTGCATGCTGGCGATGAAGCTGAGGCGGCCATGGTGGCTGGGCGGCGCTTCCCCGGCCGGGCGGGGGACCGGCTGCGCCGGCGCTTGCACGGAACTGACGATCTCGACCTGCGGCCGGGGTTGGACGGCGGCGGTTTCGCCGCCTTTCACGAAGCGGCCAAGACCTGTGATCTTGAACAACATGCCGACCATGCGGTTGAGGTTGGACACTTCCACGCGGATGCCGCGCCGCTCCCACTGCTCGAACAGCTTGAGCAACAGCGACAAGCCCATCGAATTGACCCGCTCCACTTGGCGGAAGTCCAGGCTGACGCGGGAGTTTTCAGGGAGCGTGGTCAGGTTGTCCAGGACGCAGCCGGAATGGGCATCGATAGAGCCGGCGAAACCGTAGAGATAAAGGCCGTCCTCGACGCCCAAAGGATTGATGATTAGGGAGTTAGCCAGCGACATGGGTCACAACCTCGTTGAATTCGTTGTGATAGAGGAATTGGAAACCCGTGCGCAGGCCCACGGTGAGCGGCCTGTTCAAGTCCCAGAGCGTGGTGATTTGGGTGCGTCGGCTCGGCATGACGCGGATCTGCAAGTAGTCGGACATGCGCCACATGAGATACAAACCGGCCCCGCCGACGCCCGGCTCGACCCCCGATTGCAGGGTGTGGGTCAGATGGTCCAGGTAGACCGAGGGTGTCAGCGTGCCCCAGTTGTCGGTCACCATCAGGCCGACAGTTTCGGCGTTCACCGCGAAGTCGATGCGCAAGGCTTCGTGGGGCTCCAGCGCGCGGGTCAGGCCCTTCTCGTAATACGGCCGGCTTTGGCCGTCGCGGGGCGCACCGTACAGGCTGTTTTCAATCATCTCGTCCATCACGATCAACACCGCGTCCAGATGGTCTTCGCTCAACACGCCCAGTTCGTCCAGCCAGGCGCGGGCCTCTTCCATCAGGAAGAGTTTGTCGTCGCTGTGGGTCAGTTCAAACTCGCGCCCGTCCATGCGGTCCGGGAGCAGGGTGTAAAGGTCGTCGCCGGTGGCAAAGCGGTGCTGGCCGAGGATCTTATCCCAGCCCACGCGATGATAGAACGCATCGTCGCGGGGAACGACCCGGCGGATGCCATCTTCGGCCATGCGCGGCAGCAGGTCGTGGAATTCGCCTTCGGACAGGAACACCACCAGTTGGCGGGAGATGGGCGAGGTGAAGCGGTCGCGTTGGCCGCGGTAAAGCGCTTCGCTGATGCGGATGAGCTGGTCGGATGTGTCGGCGATGGACTGCACTTCGACGCGGTCGGAGTGGTCGAACACGGCCAGGGTCACGTCGTCGCTGAAGCCGTCGCGGCCGCAATGGCTGCGCAAGGCCGCGAGGATGGCTTGGTGCAGAACTTCCGGCTCGGAGTGGGCGTGTACGCGGAGCAAATGCTCCAGGCGGTCAAAGCCGAACGGCTCGCCCAGCGGCGATTCTTCTTCCACCAGACCGTCGGTGAACAGGAACAGGCGGTCGCCGATCTCCAGTTGCAACTCTTGCTCGACCGCCAGATAGTCCACGTCCACGCTTTTGCCCAAGGGCAGGCCGACGGAGCCTTCCACCATCGTCCATTCGTCGCTGCCGCGCCGGCGCAAGTAGGGAAACACATGGCCGGCGTTGGCGAAGCGCAAGTGTCCCGTGCGGCTGTCCAGGCTTATGCAACTCATGGTCATCAGCAAGGATTGGTGCGCCGTGACCAACATGGTCGCGTTCAAGGAGCGGAGGATTTCCGACGGGCGGGTGACGCCGTCCGAGATGAGCGGGTAGAGGCCGCCTTTGGCCGCGGACACCATGGTGCCGGCCGCCACGCCGTGGCCCGACACGTCGCCGATCAGAAACACCGACTGGTAGCCGCCGACTTGGAAATAGTCATAGTAGTCGCCGCCGACTTCGCTGGAGGTGACCAGCGTGGCCATGCCTTGCGCACCCGGCAGGTTGATGGCCGGGCTGGGCAGGATGGACCGTTGCAGGGTGGCGGCGAGGTTGATTTCGCCTTGCAGGCGGGCTGAGAGGTTGCCCAGTTCTTTCAGGGTTTGCTGCAACTGGTTTTCCGCCAGCTTGCGTTCGGTGATGTCGTCGCCGGTCGCCAGGAACAGCATCGGCTGGTGGGTCGTGGGGTCAAGAATCACCGTGTTGTGCCAGACCACGTCCACCAATTCCGCGCTGCGGATCAACAATTGCGTTTCCAGCCCGCTTTCGCTGGCGGTCTTGCCGGCCATCATGTCATTGAAAATCGGTTCCAATTTGGAACGGTCGGTGGCGGGGAAGAAGCTCTCAAAGAAGTGCTGGCCGATGACTTCTTCTTCCTGCCAGCCGGTGATTTCCTGGGCGTAGCGGTTGAACAAGGCGATGTTGCCGGCACGGTCGACGCCGACGATCAAGGCTTGGGCGGTGTTGATGACGTTGTCGCTGAAGTCCTTCTGCGTTTTCAGCCCGGCCATGCTGTCCTTCAGGCGCATGACCAGGGGGCGCAGAATGACCGAGCCTCCGAAAAACAGCGCGGCGAGAATCAGCGCCAGCGAGACGGTTTGCAGGTTCTGCGTGTTCTTGAGGCGGGAGTCGGCTTCGTACTGGTAGTAGCTGACCACTTTGTCCAAGTTGTTGAGGATGGCCTCGGTCTTGGGCGACAGAATGACGCGGACATTTTTGCCCTCCGTGCTAATCTCGTCGATGGGCTCGGACAAGATTCCCTTGAGCGCGGCGATATAGGCGACCATGTCGCTGTTCAGGTTGAGCGGCTCGAAGAAGATCGGGAGCAATTCTTCCGCCAGCACGCCGGGGGTGGCCGACAGGCGCGGGCCTTGGCGGATCAGGCGGTCGCCGTCGCGCAGGTAGGCATGTTGGCTTTCGAGGATGGTCAGCATCTGCAAGATGTCTTGGCGGATTTGCTGCCGTTCGGCGTGGGACGTGGCGGAGACTAGCTTGAGCGTGAGGAATTCCCCGCGCTGCACCAGCATGCGCTGCTGCGCGCCGAGGTTCACCGCCGCCGTGCCGCCTTCTTGGGCCTGCAAGTCCAGCATGAGAATCATATAAATGACGGCCGCCAGCATCCCCAAGAAGGCTAGCGCGGTAGCGTATTGGTCTAGCACATAAGCAACGGTACGCCGGAAAAACCCCCTGGCGTCCGAGGGAACGGCCAGCACCCCCTGGATGATCGGTTCTGCTTTCATTCTGCAATCCTAATGGATGTCATTGTTTTTGGGGGGCGGCCAGGCTCTCTGCGGCATTGCGGCGGGCAGAACACACCCGTCCGCCCTGGACGAATGGTGTGTTTCCAATGCGAAAACGGCGTAAATATAAACCATGTAAAACGCTCTGTCTTGAATCTTTCAAATAAACTTCGAGAAGTGTGTTTTACAATTGATTTATAAGCTTTTTTTTGGCGGGGATGGCGGTCTGCGAAGACGTTTTGGCAGCTTGTCGGGCTAGGGCGACATGCCGTCTGTTTAGGGGCCGGCCCTGCCCTAAAATAGGGCCGACGATGGACGAATGGCAACAAATGTGCTGGTGCGGTGAAGGGCCGGGCATTCGGCAAGGAGGCTATCTGCATTTATCCGGCCCGCCTTGTCCGCTGGAGCGGACAAGGCGGGCCGGATACCCGCAATGCCCTGTCCGGCGCAACCGCCCAAATGCGGGGGTCAGCCGCGCACTTGGCCGTCCCCCAGCACCACAAATTTCTGCGTGGTCAGCCCTTCCAGCCCGACCGGGCCACGGGCGTGGAGCTTGTCGGTGCTGATGCCAATCTCCGCGCCCAGGCCGTATTCAAAGCCGTCGGCGAAGCGGGTGGAGGCGTTGACCATCACCGAACTGGAATCCACCTCGCGCAAAAACCGCCGGGCGCGGCTGTAGTCCTCGGTGACGATGGCCTCGGTGTGCTGGGAGCTGTGGCGGTGGATGTGTTCCATGGCCTCGTCCAGCCCCTCGACTACGCGGATGGACAGGATCGCGGCCAGATATTCCGTGTCCCAGTCCTCCGCCGTCGCGGGCGTGGCTTCGGGCAGCAAGGCCAGTGTCTTTGGGCAGCCGCGCAATTCCACGCCTTTTTCCCGCAGCAGCCCGGCCAGTTCCGGCAGGATGGCCCCGGCGATGCCCTCCGCCACCAGCAAAGTCTCCATGGCGTTGCAGACGCCGTAGCGCTGGGCCTTGGCGTTCAGGGCGATGCGGATGGCCTTGTCCTTGTCGGCCTTGTCGTCGATGTAGACATGACAGATGCCGTCCAGGTGTTTGATGACCGGGATGCGCGACTCCGCCATGATGCGCTCGATCAGCCCCTTGCCGCCACGCGGCACGATCACGTCCACATGTTTTTCCAGCCGCAGCAACTCGCCCACCGCCGCGCGGTCGGTGGTTGCGACCAGTTGCACCGCGTTTTCCGGCAAGCCCGCCCCGGCCAGCCCGGCGCGGACCAGTCCCGCGATGGCGCGGTTGGAATGGATGGACTCGGAGCCGCCGCGCAGAATGCAGGCGTTGCCCGACTTCAGGCACAAGGCCGCCGCGTCCGCCGTCACGTTCGGGCGGGATTCGTAGATGATGCCGATGACGCCCAGCGGCACCCGCATCTTGCCTACCTGGATGCCGGAAGGGCGGTAGGCCAAGCCGGTGATCTCGCCCACCGGGTCGGCCAGCGCCGCCACCTCGCGCAGCCCGCAGGCCATGGACTTGACGCTTTTCGCGGTGATCGCCAGCCGGTCCAACATCGCCGCGTCCAAGCCCTTGGCGCGGCCCGCCTCCAGATCCTTGGCGTTCTCGGCGATCAGTTCTTCCGCGCCGGCCTCAAGCGCGGCGGCGATGGCGGACAGGGCGCGGTTCTTCGCGGCGGAGTCGGCGCGGCCAATCAGGCGCGAGGCGGCGCGGGCGTTCTCGCCGACGGTGAGCATGTAGGCTTTTATGTCTTGCATGGATCGTATGCTGGGGTGGTTAGTGGGTCGTCGTTGCTTGGAGCGAAGTTCCGTGCATTTTCGTGGTTTCAGCTTCCCTAAAACGGCAGTTCGATATCCGGCTTGATTTGATACAACACCGCCGTGAACTGTTGCTGGATGTGGAGCAGCGACTTTTCGCTGTCGGCCTCGAAACGGAACATCAAGATCGGCAGGGTGGCGTGGGTGCGCACCAAGCCCCAGCCGTCGAGGAAATCCACGCGCACCCCGTCGATGTCGGTGACGCGGGCGTCGGAAAAGTTGGCGGCGGCGCGGAATTGCTCCAGGATCTGCTCGTTTTCGCCTTCCTCCAGGAAGATACTCAACTCCGGTGTGTTGACGCTGTCGGGCAATTTGGCGAAGGCGGCGGCGCTGCTTTCGTCGAGGTTGGAGAGGATTTCGATGATGCGGGCGCAGGCGTAGATGCCATCGTCGAAGCCGTACCAGCGTTCCTGGAAGTAGATGTGGCCGTTCATCTCGCCGGCCAGCATCGCGCCGGACTCCTTGATCTTGGCCTTGATGTTCGAGTGGCCCGACTTCCACAGCAAGGGCCGGCCGCCGTTCTTGACGATCTGGCTGGGAAGGTGGCGGGTGCAGCAGGCGTCGTAGAGGATGTCCGCGCCGGGCTCGCGGGACAGCACGTCGGCGGCGAACAGCATCATTAGCCGGTCGGGCCAGATGATCTTGCCTTTGGAATCCACCAGCCCCAGGCGGTCGCCGTCGCCGTCGAACGCCACGCCGAGGTCGGCATTGGTTTCCAGCACCTTGTCGATGAGCGCCTGCAAGTTCGCCGGTTGGCTGGGGTCGGGGGCGTGGTTGGGAAAGCGGCCATTCACCTCGCAGAACAAGTCGACGACTTCGCACCCCAGGGCGCGGATCAGCGCGGGGGCGACCAGGGCGGCGACGCCGTTGCCGCAATCGACGACGACTTTCAGATTGTTGCCGAGTTGGGTGTCGCTGACCACGCGCTCGATGTAGTCGGGGATCAGGTTGTGGTTCTCCATGCTGCCGGTGCCGCTGACGAACCGGCTGTGTTCGATGCGCTGGCCCAATGCCTGGATGCCCGCCTCGGCCAGGGCTTGGCCGCCGATGACGATTTTCAACCCGTTGTATTCCGGCGGGTTGCTGCTGGCGGTGAGCATGGCGCCGGAGCGGGCGTCCAGCGTGTGGGTGGCGTAATAGAGCAGGGGGGTGGGCACGCGGTCGAGGTTGATGACCATGCGTCCCGAATCAAGCAAACCCTGCGCCAGGGACTTGAACAGCTCGGGGCTGGACAGCCGGCCGTCGCGGGCGATGGCGATGCGTTTTTCACCCCGCGCCTCCATCTCGCTGCCGATGGCCAGGCCGATGCCATAGACTATGTCCGCCGTGAGGGTGTCGCCGACCACGCCCCGGATGTCGCAGCCTCGGAAAATGCCCGTGGCAGGCGCCTGCCCGTCTTCCCCGGCCATATGCGGCAAGGGTTCGTCGTCCTCCACCGGGCCGAAGCGCGCAATCGTGTCGTCCTGGCTGGTCTCGGAGATGTTCAAGACCGGCTGCAGGGCGGGCGGGATGCTCAGGGGGTCGGGTGCCAGCTCCCTCGGGGCGCGTTTGATTTTGGTGAATGCTTCGGCCAAGGTGGCGGACTCGGCCAGTTTGTAAGGGTAGTCGCCGAGGAAGTTTCCGCTTTGCAGGTCGGTGACTAGGGCGATCAAGTTTTTCCTGTCTTTGCGCAGGCCCGCACCCAGCAGGTAAACCAGCAAGGCGGCGCAGGCGAGGACTACCGCCACGGAAGCGCCCAGCGAGCCGGCGAACCACAAGGTGTTGGCTTTCACTTCGGGCTGGACCCAATAGACGATTTTCCAGGGGGTGCCGTTGACGGGCTTCTCGCCGTCCGGCTCCCGGCTTTTGCAGTCCGGCGCGCCACGGTAAGCCAGGGCGATGTTTTCCTGGCGCAGTTCAATGCCGCAGGCCCCTCCCTCGGCGAGGGCCGCATCGAATATTTTGGCCGGCCAACTGGCGAGCAGGACGCCCCCGCCCGCCGCCAGCCGCCGCGCCATGGCCAGGTGCGCATCCGGGGAATTGGCTTGGTGGAAGCCCGGTTGGGGCGTTTCGGCCAGCGCATCCTTGACCATGTTCAAATCGGAAAAGCCCATGCGCGGCACACGGGTTTCGTCGGGAACCTCGATGTTCTCCGGCAGCAGGCGGACCAGCCAGGCGTCGGGGGTGGCATGCGTGAGGCGCTCCTCCTCCACTTGCAGGAGGGCGGGGTCGGCTTGGCGGAGGGTCGCGGCCAGCTTGGCGTCGCCCGCTTGCCCGTCCAGGCTTTGTTCGAGCAGGCCGATGAGGTTGCCGACATTGCGCGCCGTGTTTTCCGCCGCCAGTGTCGCGCTTTGTTCGACGGCCGCGCTGGCGGACTGTCGGCTCACCAGGTAAAGCACGGCATGGCTCAACACCACCACGGCCAGGGTGACCACGCCCAGAACGCCGACCATCACGCTTACGCTCGGCTTGAGACTCAGCTTGAACTTCGGTTTGGAGGCTGGCTTGGCCTCTGGCTTGGATTTGGCTTCTGGCTTGGGCTTGGGGCTGGGCTTGGTATCCCGCTTGAATTGGAGCTTGAATTTTGGCTTGGACTTCATTTTTCCGCTGCCTCCACAGTGTTGTTGACGGCGCTCAACGCCCCGAATGCCCGAAACCGCCCTCGGCGCGGCGGGTTTGCGCGAATTCTTCCACCCGCTCGAACGCCACCTGGGCGACGGGCACGAACACCATCTGGGCGATGCGCTCGCCCACCTGGATCTCGTAGGGCTGGCCGCCCCGGTTCCAGCAGGACACGAAGACCTGCCCTTGGTAATCCGAGTCGATCAGCCCGACCAAGTTGCCCAGCACGACGCCGTGCTTGTGGCCCAGCCCGGAGCGCGGCAGCAGCACCGCCGCCAAGTGCGGGTCTTCGATGTGGACGGCCAGGCCGGTGGGAATCAACTGGGTTTCGCCGGGCGCCAAAACCAAGGGGGCGTCGATGCAGGCGCGCAAGTCCAGGCCGGCCGAACCCGAGGTGGCGTATTCCGGCAGGGGGATGGTTTGCCCCAGGCGTCCGTCGAGGAGTTTAAGTTGGATTTTTCGCACGGCAATGCTCCGCAATGAGTCCGATGAGTTGGGTGGCGATGTGGGCTTTGGCGGCCATGGGGAGGTGCGCCTCGCCGCCGCGCCAGAACACGCTCAAGGCGTTTTCGTCGCTGTCGAAGCCGCCCCGCGTCTGGCCGACATGGTTGGCGGCGACCATGTCCAAGCCCTTGTCCTCCAGCTTTTGCCGGGCGTAGGCTTCAAGGCCGTCGGTTTCGGCGGCGAAGCCCACGGTGTAGGGGCGGGCGGGCAAGGCGGCGACCTCCTTCAAGATGTCGCGGGTGCGGGTGAGCGCGATGCTCAAAGCTTCATGGTGTTTTTTGATTTTGCGCTCCGCCGTTTCCGTCGGCGTGTAGTCGGCCACCGCCGCCGCGCCGATGTAAATGCCGTGGCCGGGCGCGGCCTGTAGCACGGCCTCGGCCATCTGCGCCGCGCTTTCCACCCGGACCAAGCCCGCCCCGTGCGGCGCGGCTAGGGCCACCGGGCCGCTCACCAAGGTGACCCGCGCCCCGGCGGCGAGGGCGGCCTCGGCCAGGGCGTAGCCCATCTTGCCCGAGCTGCGGTTGCTCAGGTAGCGCACCGGGTCGATGGCCTCCCGCGTCGGCCCCGCGCTAATCAGCACGGAGCGGCCTGCCAAGGTGGCCTCGGTGAAGAGCCGTGCCATTTCCCGGCAGATTTCCCAAGGCTCCAGCATCCTGCCAAAGCCGGTTTCGCCGCAAGCCTGCCCGCCTTCGGCGGGGCCGAGCAGGCGGATGCCACGGGCGAGCAGGCAGGCCGCGTTGTCTTGCGTCGCCGGGTTGGCCCACATGGCCTGGTTCATGGCCGGGGCGAGGGCGATGGGAACCTCCGCCGCCAGGCACAGCGCGGACAGCAGGTCGTCGGCCAGTCCGGCGCGGAGCTTGGCGAGGAAATCGGCGGTGGCCGGGGCGATGAGGATGGCGTCGGCCCAACGCGCCAGGCTGATGTGGCCCATGGCCGACTCCGCCGCCGCGTCCAGCAAATCCAGATGCACCGGGTTGCCGGACAAGGCTTGGAAGGTCAGCGGCGCGACGAAGGCGGTGGCGGCGCGGGTCATCGCCACACGCACATCGGCCTGTTCAGCACGCAAAGCCCTGGCCAGTTCGGCGGCTTTGTAGGCGGCGATGCCGCCGGTGACGCCGAGAAGAATGCGTTTGCTCGCCAAGTTGCTCATAAGCGCCGCCATCTGTTTCGATACTGTGACATGGCGGGGAATTATGGCAAGTTTGCCGCCATCCTTCTATTCTTTTACGTTAAGCCCCCTTTTCCTCTGGGAGAGGGCAGGGGCGGGGGGCAGATTTTGCCCCCGCCATCTATCGGTTTCACCGTAGGAGCGGGCCGCGCCCGCGACAAGCCGGCGGCGGGCGTGGGAATGAGTCGCGCCCATGGGGCGCTCCTAGGGGCATTTCGCGCCAGATTTAAATCTGGTAGGTGATGAGGTTTTTGCTTTACCCAGGCATCCTAGGAGCGCCGGCGTCCCGCCGACCCAACCATCAACAAACATTTAGGAGGCGGGCTATGCCCATCACGGATTGGCCGGAAGATGAACGGCCTAGGGAAAAACTGCTGCAACGCGGGCCGGGCGTCCTCTCGGACGCCGAGTTGTTGGCGATTTTCCTGCGCGTGGGCGTGAGGGGGAAGACCGCCGTCGATTTGGCGCGGGATCTCTTGCAGGAATACGGCTCGCTGCGCGCCTTGCTGGAGGCCGATTTCGAGCGCTTCCAACGCAGCCCAGGGCTGGGGGCGGCGAAATACGCCTCTTTGCAAGCCGTGCTGGAGATGGCCCGCCGCCATTTGAAAGAAGAATTGCAACGCACTGACGCCCTCACCAGCCCCGACCTCACCCGCCGCTTTTTGACTTCCACCTTGCGCGCCTATCCTTACGAAGTCTTCGCCTGCCTGCTGCTGGACAACCAGCACCGCGTCATCCGCTTTGAAGAATTGTTCCGTGGAACCATCGACGGCGCCAGCGTCTACCCCCGCGAAGTGGTGAAAATCGCCTTGGACCACAACGCGGCGGCGATCATCTTCGCCCACAACCACCCCTCCGGCATCGCCGAGCCTAGCGAGGCCGACAAGCACATCACGGCGCGGCTGAAACAGGCGCTGGGCTTGCTCGACATCCGCGTCCTCGACCATTTCATCATCGGCGACGGCCTGAACGCCTATTC